>NZ_JBQZGF010000005.1:0-463269 GCF_052692095.1 Delftia sp. NA_296.1
CAGGTGGAGCAGCTGGCAGCCGCTGGCGACAACGGCAAGAGCAGCTTCGTGGGCCGTGAGGTCACCAAGAATGACCGCCCGGAACTGACGGCTGCCAAGATCATCGTCTCCGGTGGTCGCGCGCTGGGCAGCAGCGAGAAGTTCAACGAAGTCATGACCCCGCTGGCCGACAAGCTGGGCGCCGCCATCGGCGCTTCGCGCGCAGCGGTGGACGCAGGCTATGCGCCCAATGACCTGCAGGTCGGCCAGACCGGCAAGATCGTGGCGCCCCAGCTGTACATTGCGGCTGGTATTTCCGGCGCCATCCAGCACTTGGCCGGCATGAAGGACTCCAAGGTGATCGTGGCGATCAACAAGGACCCCGAGGCACCGATCTTCTCGGTGGCCGACTACGGCCTGGAGGCCGACCTGTTCCAGGCCGTGCCCGAGCTGGTGCAGTCGCTGTAAGAACGCAAGGCACCGCACCGGGAGGCGGTGCCAACGGGCCCGGGTGAAGTATCCGGGCCCTGGCCAGAGCGGCACACAAGGCATGTGCCCCGGCCCCACCTGGTTCAGAGATGCAGGAGACAGATATGCAGATTTCCATTGGCCGCCGCAGCCTTGCGCTTGCGGCTGTTGTCTTTGTGGCCACCACGGGCGCCAGCGCACCGGCATGGGCCCAGGCCAGCGACTTTCCCACGCGCCCGATCACGCTGATCGTGCCCTTCCCCGCAGGCGGCTCCACCGACCGCCACATGCGCACCCTGGCCGACATCGCGGGCAAGCAGCTGGGCCAGACCATCATCGTGGAGAACAAACCCGGCGCGGGCGGCACGCTGGGCCCGGGCAACATGTCCCGCACGGCCAAGCCCGATGGCTACACCATCACCCAGTTCCCCATGTCCATGCTGCGCATGGCGCACATGCAGAAGACGGCCTGGAACCCGGTCACGGACTTCACCTACATCATCGGCGTCTCGGGCTACACCTTCGGCTTCACGGTGCGCTCGGACTCGCCCTACAAGAGCTTCAACGAATACATTGCCGCCGCGCGCAAGAGCCCCGGCAAGATCGAGTACGGCTCCACCGGCATAGGCTCCTCGCCCCACCTGCTGATGGAGGAGCTGGCCGAGAACGCCAAGGTCACGCTCAACCACGTGCCCTTCAAGGGCAACGCCGACCTGCAGCAGGCCCTGCTGGGCGGCCACGTGGCCGCGCAAAGCGATGCCTCGGGCTGGGACACCTATGTGGATGGCGGCCAGATGCGCCTGCTCATGACCTTCGGCGAAAAGCGCACCCAGCGCTGGCCCGACGTGCCCACGGCCAAGGAGCTGGGCTATGGCGTGGTCTCCACCTCGCCCTACGGACTGGCCGGCCCCAAGGGCATGGACCCGGCCGTGGTGCGCAAGCTGCACGACGCCTTCAAGAAAGCCATGGATGACCCGCGCCACATCGAGGTGCTCAAGCAGCTGAACCAGGACTCCTGGTACCGCTCCGGCGCCGACTATGCGCAGTGGGTGCGCGAGGCCTATGCCAAGGACAAGGTCCTGATCGACCGCCTGGGCCTGGCCGCCAAGTAGGCCTGTCCTCCAATGCGCCCGCAGGGCCAGGGGGCTGGCGGGCGCAGTCCGCTTGAGATTCGTGAATTCGTGAAACGGAGTCCCTCATGACTGTCTCCCTGCCTTCGCCCGATGCGCCCTTCACCACGCTGGCCGAACTGATCCGCAGCCACGCGCGCCAGCAGCCGGCCCATGCCGCGCTGCGCGACGACCAGCAGACGCTGAGCTACGCGCAGCTCGACGCCCTCATGGACCGCGTGGCCGCCGCGCTGCAGCGCGACGGCGTGCAGCCTGGCCAGGCGATTGCCATCTGCGCGTTGAACTCGGTGCGCTATGCCGCGCTGTTCCTGGGCGCCTTGCGCGCGGGCGTGGTGGTTGCGCCGCTGGCGCCGTCCTCCACGGCCGACAGCCTGGCCTCCATGCTGCGCGATGCCCAGGCGCGCCACCTGTTCCTCGACAAGGCGGCCCAGGACCTGGTGCCTGCCGACGGCGCCCTGCAATGCATCTCGCTGGACGGCGCCGCGCCCGGCCGGGCCTTTGACGACTGGCTGGCGCCCGAAGGCGCGCAGCCCGCGCCCGTGAGCGTGGAGCCGGCCGCGCCGTTCAACATCATCTATTCCTCGGGCACCACGGGCACTCCCAAGGGCATCGTGCAGTCGCACGGCATGCGCTGGGCCCACATCAACCGGGGCAGCGTCTACGGCTACGGCCCCGAGGGCACGACGCTGCTGGCCACGCCGCTGTACTCCAACACCACGCTGGTGGTGTTCTTCCCCACGCTGGGCAGCGGCGGCTGCGTCGTACTGATGCCCAAATTCGACGCGGCCCGCTACCTGCAGCTGGCCCAGCAGCACCGCGTCACCCACACCATGCTGGTGCCCGTGCAGTACCAGCGCATCATGGCGCTGCCGCAGTTCGGCGAGCATGACCTGTCCAGCTTCCGCGCCAAGTTCTGCACCAGCGCGCCGTTCCGGGCCGAGCTCAAGGCCGACGTGGTGGCGCGCTGGCCCGGCAGCCTGACCGAGTTCTACGGCATGACCGAAGGCGGCGGCACCTGCATCCTCGAAGCCCATCTGCACCAGGACAAGCTGCACACCGTGGGCAAGCCCGCCGAAGGCCATGACATCCGCCTCATCGACGAGGACGGCCGCGAGGTCGCCCCGGGCGCGGACGGCGAGGTCGTGGGCCATTCGGCCAGCATGATGACCGGCTACCACGGCCAGCCCGCCAAGACGCGCGAGGCCGAATGGTTCGACCCCACGGGCAAGCGCTTCATCCGCACGGGCGACGTGGGCCGCTTCGATGCTGATGGATTCCTCACCCTGTTCGACCGCCGCAAGGACATGATCATCAGCGGCGGCTTCAACATCTACCCCAGCGACCTGGAAACCCAGCTGCGCGCCCACCCGGCCGTGGACGACGTGGCCGTGGTCGGCGTGCCGTCCGAGCAATGGGGCGAGACGCCCGTGGCCTACGTGGTGTCGCGCGCGGGGCAGCCGGCCCTGCCCGAGGACATCATGGGCTGGTACAACCAGCGGGCCGGCAAGACCCAGCGCCTGGCGGACCTGCGCTTCATTGCCGAGCTGCCGCGCAGCGCCATCGGCAAGGTGCTCAAGCGCGAGCTGCGCGACCAGTACGCGACGGGGCGCTGAACCGGCGGATGCTTTCTCCAAACGATGTCCACCACGATGTCCACCAAGAGGTACACCCCATGAGCAACGACACCACGATGTCCGAGGTCCGCCGCCAGGTGACGGCCGAGGAATGGCAGACCCGCATCGAGCTGGCCGCCGCCTACCGGCTGGTCGCCCACTTCGGCTGGGACGACCTGATCTTCACCCACATCTCGGCGCGCGTGCCGGGCCAGCCCGACCAGTTCCTGATCAACCCCTACGGCATGCTGTTCGACGAGATCACCGCGTCCAGCCTGGTCAAGGTCGATCACGAAGGCCGGCCGCTGATGGAGACCGAATACGACGTCAACCCGGCCGGCTTCGTCATCCACAGCGCCATCCACGACGGCCGTCCCGAGGTGCAGTGCGTGCTGCACACGCACACGCGCTATGGCGTGGCCGTCTCGGCGCAGAAGGAGGGGCTGCTGCCCATCTCGCAGCAGTCCATCTTCCCGCTGGCGCGCCTGGCCTACCACGACTACGAAGGCGTGGCCCTGCGCGACGACGAGAAGCCGCGCCTGGTCGATGACCTGGGCGCCAGCAACTTCCTCATCCTGCGCAACCACGGCCTGCTGACCTGCGGCCGCAACGTGGCCGAGGCCGTGCTGGCCATGTACACGCTGGAGTCGGCCTGCCGCATCCAGATCCTGGCGCAGTCGGGCGGCGGCGAGCTCACGCGCATCCCGCAGGACATCATTGCCGATGCGGTCAACCAGTCGCGCCAGGTCACCAAGGGCAAGGGCGCAGGCCTGGCCTGGCCCGGCCTGCTGCGCCGCCTGGACCGCATAGACCCTTCTTACAAGGACTGAAGGAAACCATGGGAATTCTGGTCAACATCCATCCGAGCATGGGCGCGCCCATCGTCGACTCGCTGCGCGCGCTGGCGCCCGGCGTGCAGGTCTGGGGCCACCGCGAGGAGGCGCCGGCCGACGCGGTCGAGGCCATGCTCGCCTGGAGCCTCAGGCCGGGCGTGCTGCCGGCCTATCCGGGCCTGAAGCTGCTGTGCGCGCCCAGCGCAGGCGTGGACAAGCTGCTGGCCGTGCCTGACCTGCCGGCCGGCCTGCCCGTGGCGCGCACCGTCGATCCGCAGCAGCATGTGGAGATCGCACAGTACGTGGTCGGCACCGCGCTGCGCCACACGCGCGAGCTGGACCTGTTCGCGCGCCAGCAGCAGGCCGGCGACTGGCTGCGCCGCCCCGTGCGCGCCAGCGCAGACTGCCGCGTGGGCATCCTGGGCCTGGGCGAGGTCGGCCGCTTCGTGGCCGGCGCCATGCAGGCCATCGGCTACCCCGTCGCAGGCTGGAGCCGCAGCGCCAAGAGCATTGCAGGCCTGGCCACGCACAGCGGTGCCGAAGGTCTGAAGCAACTGCTGTCCACCAGCGATATCCTGGTCTGCGCCTTGCCGCTCACGCCCGAGACGCGCGACCTGCTGGACCGCCGAACCCTGTCCCTGCTGCCGCGTGGCGCCTACTTCATCAACGTGGGGCGCGGCGAGCAGGTGGTGGAAGATGACCTGCTGGCCCTGCTCGACGAAGACCACCTGGCCGGCGCCGCGCTGGACGTGCTGCGCGACGAACCGCCCCAGCCCGGCAACAAGGCCTGGGGCCATCCCAAGGCCTTCGTCACGCCGCACATCGCGGCCCAGGCCTCGGCCGACACCGTGGCGCGCCAGTGCCTGGAGAACCTGCGCCGCCTGCGCGCGGGCGAGCCGCTGCTCAACCTTGTGGATGTGGCGCGGGGGTACTGAGCCTTGTTTTCCATCCGACGCTGCGCTGTTGCGTGGCGTTTTTTCATCGCCGGGCCGCCCCAAGATGAAAAGCGGCCCCCTTGGGGGCAGCGGACCTTGCGCAGCAAGGGTAGCGTGGGGGCCATTTTTCAACTGAGAAGAATCCAGAGACACCATGCCTTCGACTTCCCGCCGCGGCTTTTTGCAATCGACCGCTGCCGCCGCTGCAGCAGCCACCACCGTGCTGGCCCCCTCGGCCTGGGCCCAGAGCCCCTGGCCCTCCAAGCCCATCCGCATCATCGTTCCCTACACGGCAGGCGGCTTCACCGACCAGATGGCGCGCCTGCTGCAGGTCGGCCTGCAAAAGGCCCTGGGCCAGCCCGTCATCGTGGAGAACAAACCTGGCGCCAACAGCATCATCGGCGTGGACCAGATCGCCAAGGCCGCGCCGGACGGGCACACCTTCGGCGTGGTCATCGCGGCCTATGCGGCCAACACCACGCTCTATCCCAAGCTGCCCTACAACCCCAAGAAGGACCTGGTCGGCGTCTCGCTGATGGGCGTCTCGCCCCTGGTCGCTGCCGTGGCCATGAACGCGCCCTTCAAGACCACGCCCGAGCTGATCGCCTATGCCAAGGCCAATCCCGGCAAGGTGGGCTTCGGCTCCTCGGGCAGCGGCTCCAGCGCCCACCTGACCACCGAGCTGATGAAGCTGCTCACCAAGACGGACATGGTCCACGTGCCCTACAAGGGCGCCGCGCCCGCGCTGGCCGACCTCATGGGCGGCCAGATCCCGCTGTTCCTGGACCCGCCGCCCAACCTCATCCAGCCCGCCAAGGCGGGCCGCATCCGCCTTATCGGCGTGGCCAGCGACAAGCGCCTGGCCGCGCTGCCCGACGTGCCCACCTTCGTGGAGCAGGGCTACGACGGCCTGCTGGGCAGCACCTGGGCGGCCATGATCGCGCCGGCCGGCGTGCCGCGCGAGATTGTGCAGCGCATGTCCGCCGAGGTGTCGCGCATCATCCGCAGTGCCGAGGTGTCGCAGCGGCTGGAGCAGGTGATGGGGACGTTTGCGGAGGGGTCCACGCCTGAGGAGTGCGATCGGTTCATTGCTGCCGAGACGGAGAAGTGGGGGAGGGTGATTCGGGAGGCGAAGGTGACGGTGGACTGAGTCTTTCTTGTTCTCGGGTTCTGTTTTTGTCCCTGTCCCGTGCCTGCTCGTCCAGCCATCCGTCAGGCCTGGGTGACCTTGATGCCATGCCGATACATCTGTGTGGCATTGTCCTATGTGCTACCTTGTACGTACCCTGTAACATATGAGAGCCCGCGCCATGAGCGAAGCAACTTTCACCTTCCGGGTCGATGAGGTCCTGAAAAACGACTTTGCCACCGCCGCCAAAGCCTGCGACCGCACGGGTGCGCAGCTGCTGCGCGACTTCATGCGCTCATATGTGCAACAGCAGGAACAGACTGCGGCACATGACGCATGGTTGCGCGCGCAAGTGCAGGTCGGCATCGACGCGGCCAACGCGGGTGAGGTGCTGTCTGCCGATGAAGTGGAAGCAGAAGCACGGGCATGGCGGGCCGAAATGCGCAGGAAGATTTCCGCGCCGTGAAGCTGGTATGGACACGTCCAGCAGCCGCCGACAGGCGGGAGATCCGTGCCTACATCGCTCAAGACAATCCGTCCGCTGCGCTGGCCCTTGACGAGCGGTTTTCCGAAATAGCGGGGCATTTGATCGACCATCCCCTGCTTGGCCGAGTCGGGCGCGTCGCCGGCACGCGCGAACTGGTGGTGCATCCCAACTACATCCTGGTTTATGACGTGATCGCCGACAGCGTGCGTGTGCTGCGCGTCCTGCATGCGGCCCGCCAGTGGCCGCCGCAGCGGACATAGCCGTATCCCGGACGGGGAGATCCGGTACGCGCATGGATCGACGCGACGCAGGAGTCGATGGTCGATGCCCATCGCGAAGCGGTGTTCAAACGTCTATGCCCGTAGCCTTCCCGTCCAGGGCATCGACCCTCCACCGCCTCCTCGGCGCCCTCAGCGCATGCCTTTCCCGATAGGCAGCAGGCGCCATTCCCACATACCGCAAGAACACCCGCCGAAACGCCGAGGCATCCCCATACCCGCAGGCCAGCGCCACGGACGGTACGCTCTCCAGCGTGATCTCCAGCAGCACCCGGGCCCGCGCGCAGCGCAGGCGGTGCAGGTGGTCCAGCGGGCTGTGGCCCAGTTCCTGCTGGAAGTGGCGCAGCAGGGTGCGCGGGCTGGTGGATGCCGCGTCCGCGAGGGCCTGCAGGTCATAGGGCTGCTCCACGCGTGCCTCCAGCCAGGCGATGGCATGGGCCAGCACGCTGTTGCGCGTGGCGGGAATGCGGCGGTCCTGCAGGGCGGCGCGGGTGGCGCGTTCACGCTGGGCATCGGGCTGCAGCACGGCGGCCAGCGCTGCGGCCAGGTCGTCGCCGAAGGCATGGCGTGTGAGTGCAACGGCCATGGGTGCCAGGGCCTCGGGGTGGGAGGCGCTGAGCCAGGGCCTGTCGTCCACGAAGGGCTGGCCCTCGGCCAGTTCGATGCCCGGGAAGTCCAGGCCGAAGCCGCCCATGAAATACCAGGGCAGGGCCACAAGCCGGCCCTGGCAGCGGCCGCCGGTTGCCGCAAACCAGGCGGCGCTGCCCAGCGTGCATACGGCCAGGCCCTGGTCGAAGGCCGTGGTGATGCGGCGCACCAGGGCCGGATGCGCGGCGACGATGTCGCGGATGGAGGGAATATCAGGGCAGTGCAGCGCGCTCACGAAGACGGCCTGCGCGGGCCCCTCGGCTGCCGCGCCTTCGGCCGCATGCGGCATGGCGGGCAGGGGCCGGCCCTGGCCGTCGACCCACCGCCAGCCAAAGCGCGGTGCGCGCCGGCCCAGGCGCAGGCTGGCGACCAGGTTGGCACTGCGCAGCATCTCCACCAGGTGCGCGGCATGGCCGATGGCGCTGTGCTCCAGGCAGGGCAGCTCGATGATGAAGGCTCGGGGCATGGCGGTTCTGGCTCCTCAAATGGCGATTTTGACGTGCCCGTCATACGTGCTTCACTTTTAGCATGGCTGCTTGTGCCACTTTCCAGGACCACGAAGATGCTCCACACCAGCGCCGAGACAAAGCCTTCCTCCTCCCCGCGCACAGGCCTGCGCTCCATCGCCCTGGCCGGGCTGCTGGCCTGCGGCCTGCCACTGGCGGCCAGCGCCCAGGGGCTCGATGCACAGGGCCTGGCGGCCCTGGATACCGCCATCCAGCCGCTGGCGCCCAAGATGGTGGAGTGGCGCCGCGACATCCACCAGCACCCTGAACTGTCGGGCCAGGAAGAACGCACGGCCAAGCTGGTGGCCGATCACCTGCACCGCCTGGGCATGGAGGTGCAGACCGGCGTGGGCGGTACGGGCGTGGTAGGCGTGCTGCGTGGCGGCCAGCCCGGCAAGACCGTGGCGCTGCGTGCCGACATGGATGCGCTGCCCGTGGCCGAGAAGACCGGCCTGCCCTTTGCCTCCAAGGCCAAGGCCCAGTACATGGGCAAGGAGGTTTCGGTCATGCATGCCTGCGGGCACGATGCCCACGTGGCCATGCTCATGGGCGCAGCCGAGGCGCTGGCCGGCATGCGCGCGAAGCTGCCCGGCACGGTGAAGTTCATCTTCCAGCCCGCCGAGGAAGGCGCCCCGGTGGAGGCCGATGCCCACGGCCATGTGCCCAGCTTCGGCGCCAAGGCCATGGTGGAGGCCGGCGTGCTCAAGGACGTGCAGGCCATCTACGGCCTGCACATCACGGCCAATCTGCCCTCGGGCATGGTGGGCTATCGCAGCGGACCGCTGATGGCGGGTTCGGACAGCCTGAGCATCCAGGTCGAGGGCCGGGGCGGCCATGGCTCGTCGCCGTGGAATGCGGTCGATCCCATCGTCGCGGCCAGCCAGGTGGTGCTGGGCCTGCAGACCGTGGTCAGCCGCCAGCTCAACATCAGCCTGGAGCCGGCCGTGCTGACGATCGGCTCCATCCAGGGCGGCACGCGCTACAACATCATCCCGGACAACGTGGAGATGCAGGGCACGCTGCGCACCTTCGACGAGGACATGCGCCAGGAGGCGCACAAGCGCATCACCGCCACGGCCGAGCAGATCGCGGCCTCCAGCGGCGCCAAGGCCAAGGTGCGTTTCGGTCCGGTGGCCTATCCGGTGACCACCAACCCCGCAGCACTGACCGAGGCCTCGCTGCCCGCGCTCAAGCTGGCCATGGGCGGCAAGGCCATGGTGATTCCCAAGGTCAGCGGCTCCGAGGATTTCTCGGAATTCCAGAAGGTGGTGCCTGGCTTCTTCTACTTCCTGGGCGCGCCGCCGGCCGGCCAGGATTTCGCCAAGGCGCCGTCCAACCACTCGCCGCTGTTCGACATCGACGAGAAGCAACTGCCCACGGGCGCGCGCTCACTGGCCGCGCTGGCCGTGGACTATCTGCAGCGCAACCCATAGTTATTGGACTCCCCCTGAGCGGCGGACGCCGCTTCCCGTTGCACGGCGCCCCCTCTCTCGCTACGCGGGAGGGGGACGGCACCCTCGCTGCGGGGCGGCGCGGCCGGCGTAGGCCCTTGCTCGGTGCCCCTGGCTTGAGATCGAGTCCGTGCGAACCGCGTCGGCTTTATTTGGCGCTAGCGATTGCCGATGGGCCTTTCCACCACCGGGCGATGGCGAGCCGGAAGGGCAGCAGCAGCGCCACGCCCAGCACCAGCTTGACGCCCAGGTCGCCCAGGGCCCAGGTCACCCAGGGCTCGGCGGCGCCTGCGAAGGCGATGCTCCAGAACAGGAAGGTGTCCAGGCATGCGGCCAGCAGCGTGGCCACCAGGGGGGCACGCCACCAGCGGCCCGCACGCAGGCGGTGGAACACGCCGATGTCCAGCCATTGCGAGGCAATGAAGGCCGCGCCCGAGGCCAGCGCGATGCGCGGCGGCGCCAGCACCAGCGAGGCGGCAACGGCCACGGCAAAGCCCACCCAGGCCACGCGCCGGGCCTGCTGCGGGCCGAAGCTGCGGTTGACCAGCTCGCTCACCAGGAAGGCGAACGGATAGGTGATGGCGCCCCAGGTCAGCCAGTCGTTGATGGCGTACTGCACCAGGATGTTGGACGACAGCACCACCACGCCCATGGCCGCAATGGCGGCCAGCAGCTGGGTGCGCGAGGGGGCGGCGAAACGGTGCGGACGCGGTGTCATGCTGCGCCACCGGAGCCGCGTGCGCCCGACGAGGGCAGGGGCAGCCCGAGGATGGCGCAGGCCACGGCCTCGCCCACCTTGACGCCGTCCACGCCGGCCGACAGGATGCCGCCCGCATAGCTGGCGCCTTCGCCGGCCGGGTACAGGCCGCGCGTGTTCAGGCTGTGGAAGTCCGCGCCGCGCTCGATCTTCACGGGCGAGGAGGTGCGCGTTTCCACGCCGGTGAGCACGGCGTCGTGCATGTCGTAGCCGCGGATCTTCTTGCCGAAGGCGGGCAGCGCCTCGCGCATGGCCTCGATGGCGTAGGCCGGCAGCACGTGGTGCAGGTTGGTCAGCGTGATGCCGGGCTGGTAGGAGGGCTCGACCTCGCCCAGCGCGGCCGATTCCTTGCCCGCGATGAAGTCGCCCACCAGCTGGCCCGGCGCGTTGTAGTTGCGTCCGCCCAGCAGGTAGGCCTTGGTCTCCAGCTGGCGCTGCAGCACGATGCCCGACAGCGGGTGCAGCTCGCCGTCCTTGAGGTCTTCCACGCCATGGGTCTTGCCGTCGAAGGCCCAGGCAAAGCTCTTGGCATCGCGCGGATAGTCGGAGGGGTCGATGGCGCAGACCATGCCCGCGTTGGCATTGCGCTCGGCGCGCGAGTACTGGCTCATGCCGTTGGTGACCACGCGCTCGGGCTCGCTGGTGGCCGCCACCACGGTGCCGCCCGGGCACATGCAAAAGCTGTAGACCGCGCGCCCGTTGCTGGCGTGGTGCACCAGCTTGTAGTCGGCCGCACCCAGCAGCGGGTGGCCGGCATGCCTGCCCCAGCGCGCCCGGTCGATCAGGCCCTGCGGATGCTCGATGCGAAAGCCCACCGAGAACGGCTTGGCCTCCATGTGCACGCCGCGTTCGTAGAACATGGCGAAGGTGTCGCGCGAGCTGTGGCCCAGTGCCATCACGGCATGGTCGGTCTCCAGCCACTGGCGCTCGCCGCTGTCCTGGTCCAGCACCTCCAGGGCGGTGAGATGGCGGTCCTCGCCCTCGCCCTCGATGCGCATGTCACACACGCGCTGGCCGAAGCGGATCTCGCCGCCCAGGCGGATGATTTCCTCGCGGATGCCCTCGACCACCTTCACCAGCTTGAAGGTGCCGATGTGCGGGTGCGCGGCATAGAGGATCTCGGGCGGTGCGCCGTGGGTGACGAACTCCTGCATCACCTTGCGACCCAGGTGGCGCGGGTCCTTGATCTGGCTGTAGAGCTTGCCGTCGGAGAAGGTGCCTGCGCCGCCTTCGCCGAACTGCACATTGGACTCGGGCGCCAGCTCGCGCTTGCGCCATAGGCCCCAGGTGTCCTGGGTGCGCTCGCGCACCGAGCGGCCGCGCTCGATCACGATGGGCCGGAAGCCCATCTGCGCCAGCACCAGGGCCGCAAAGATGCCGCAGGGCCCGAAGCCCACCACCACGGGCCGGCGCTGCAGGTCGGCAGGCGCCTGGCCCACGGCATGCCAGCGCATGTCGGGCGTGGGGTTCACATGGGCATGGCTGGAGAACTGCTCCAGCAGTGCGGCTTCCTGGCTCTCGTCGGCCAGCGTCAGGTCGACGATGTAGACGGCCAGCAGCTCGGACTTGCGCGCATCGAAGCTGCGCTTGTGCACGTGCACGGAGGCAATGGCCTCCTCGGCAATGCCCAGCTGGCGCGCGGCCAGGGCGCGCAGCGGCTCCAGGGGCAGGTATTCGGTGTGGCTGTCGGGGTGGTATTGCACCGCCGACAGGGGCAGTTTCAGTTCAGAGACGCGGATCATGGCTTGTACCTATCAAGCAGAGGGCCGGCGATGGTAAGCCAAAGTGGGCGACCGCACAGGCTGCGGGCCGCACAGCCTTGGGGTGTGCTCGGGTTCGGATTTTCCGCCAGATATTCCTGGTCCTGGTGCTGCCCCGATCCGGGCACGGACCTTGCATGCAGGGCCGGCCATCCGCGAGCGGGGTCCTTCAGTCCCGCTCTGACGGGGTGGCTGCATCTGCGCGAAGTGGTGGTGGAACGGATGTAAGCTCGCGGCAAGCCTGCGGGCGGGTGCTGCCCCAGGTGAACAAGATCAACGCATTCCACGCACCACAAGGAGACATTTCATGAAGCAACCCCCTTCCAGGCAACGCCTGCCTGCATGGCAGTGGATCGGCCTTGCGGCCGCCACGCCGCTGTTCCTCGCATCGTGCGGAGGCGGTGGCAATGGCGGATCGGGCCAGGACGACCTGGCCGCCTGTGCCATCACCTCGGGCGATGGCAGCGTGGTCGTGGGCTCGGGCCTGCCCGGTGATCCGGCCGCACCCGAACCCTCGTCGGGCTACCGCCTCGGCAAGAAGGCCCTGCACACCTCCAAGTACATGGTGGTCACGGCCAACCCGCTGGCGTCCAAGGCCGGTTGCGAGGTGCTCAAGTCCGGCGGCTCGGCCGTGGATGCGGCCGTGGCCGTGCAGATGGTGCTGGGCCTGGTGGAGCCGCAGTCCAGCGGCATCGGCGGTGGCGCCTTCATGCTCTACCGCGATGCGGCCACGGGCAAGGTCGTGGCCTATGACGGCCGCGAGACCGCGCCGGCCGCCGCCACGGAAAACTACCTGCGCTACGTGGACGACACCGCCGACCAGACCGCGCCCAAGCCCTCGGCGCGCGCCAGCGGCCGCTCCATCGGCACGCCGGGCGTGGTGCGCATGCTGGAACTCGCGCACAAGGACTACGGCAAGACCGCGTGGCCCCAGCTGTTCAATTCGGGCATCGACCTGGCCAGCAAGGGCTTTCCCATCAGCGGCCGCATGGCTGCGGCGCTGGACGGCTCCAAGGTGGAACTGGCGCGCGACGCCGATGCCGCCAAGCTGTACTTCGATGCCCAGGGCAAGCCGCTGGCGCTGGGCGCCAAGTTCGTCAACCAGCCCTATGCCGACACGCTGCGCAGCATCGCCAATGGCGGCGCCGACGCCTTCTACCGTGGCGACCTGGCCCAGGCCATCGTCAGCAAGGTGGGCGTGACGCAGACCGTCTCGGACGGCGCACCCATCACCCCCGGCAAGACCACGCTGCAGGATCTGGCCAGCTACGAGGCCAAGCGCCGCGAGGCCGTCTGCACCACCTACCGCGCGCGCTACATGGTCTGCAGCATGCCGCCGCCGTCGTCGGGTGGCATCGCCGTGGCACAGGCCATGGGCATTCTGGAAAACTTCGACCTCAAGGCCTATGCGCCCACGGCCATCGATGGCGAGGGCGGCAAGCCTTCGGTGATGGGCGTGCACCTGGTCAGCGAAGCCCTGCGCCTGGCCTATGCCGACCGTGACAAGTACGTGGCCGACACCGACTTCGTGTCCCTGCCCGGCGGCTCGCCGGCCCTGATGCTGGACAAGAGCTACCTGCGCCAGCGCGCCGCCCTCATCTCCACCACCAAGAGCATGGGCACGGCCCAGGCAGGCAACTTCGGCACGCCTTCGCAGGGCGTGGTCGATGTCAAGGAGGCCGGCACCACGCACATGAGCATCGTCGATGCCAAGGGCAACGCACTGAGCATGACGACCACGGTGGAGTCCAGCATGGGCTCCTTCCACGTCACGCGCGGCTTCGTGCTCAACAACCAGCTGACCGACTTCGCTGCCATCCCCAGCACCACCGACGGCCCGGTCGCCAACCGCGTGCAGCCGGGCAAGCGTCCGCGCAGCTCCATGGCGCCCACGCTGGTGTTCGACCTGAAGACCGACGGCACCGCCGGCGACTTCAAGATGGCCACGGGCTCGCCGGGCGGCAGCACCATCATCCAGTACGTGACCAAGACCCTGGTCGGCGCGCTGGACTGGGGTCTGGATGCCCAGCAGGCCACGTCGCTGGTGGACTTCGGCGCGGCCAACAGCCCGACCACCAACGTGGGCGGCGAGCACCCCAACATCAACACGGCCAATGGCGGCAACGACGATCCGCTGGTCAGCGGCCTGCGTGCCCTGGGCCATGTGGTGTCCATCAGTGCGCAGTCCAGCGGCATCGGCACCATCTTGCGGGTGCAGCGCAATGGGCAGGCGCAGCTGGAAGGTGGGGCTGATCCGCGCCGTGAAGGGCTTGTTTTGGGCGATACCGTTCGCTGATCTTGGTCTGATGATTGACTGAGGAAGGCGCTGCTGGCAGGGATGCTGGTGGCGCTTTTCTTTTATGGGGTCCATAGCCTGCCCCCCGGCAGGGACAAAAAACATCCCTGAATGGCAGCCGCTCTGAAGGCATACGTGTCACGTCAAAGACATGCCCCAATCACCGCGATGCGCACAAAAAGCAGCCCACAAACTCTGCAAACCAAGTAACCACGTCACCCTGCGCTATAGAGTTCCACTCCCCGCACCCACGCTGCGCGTTTTCCCCAGACGCCCCAACGCTACGGGCTTGCCCGAATCCATGGTTGGCATGCATCCATCTAAATTGAACAGCAGCAAGTTCGATGGTCGTGAGCCTCTGAGGAAGATGGAAATGCAAAGACGAGTGTTTGGCGCATGGATGTGCGCATCGGTCCTGATGACGGGCGCAGCATGGGCGCAGGACAGCTATCCCAGCCGCCCCATCAGCCTGGTCGTGCCCTACGGCGCGGGCGGCGTGACCGACGTGGTGGCGCGTGCGCTGGCCCAGGGCATGGGCAAGCAGCTGGGGCAGACCGTGGTGATCGAGAACAAGCCCGGCGCAGGCGCGTCCATGGGCGTGATGGAGATGCGCACGGCCAAGCCCGATGGCTACCGCCTGACGCTGGCGCCCGTGAGCATCTTCCGCCAGCCCCACATCCAGAAGGTGCAGTACGACCCGGTGCGCGATCTCAGCTACATCGCCACGTACATGACCTATGACTTCGTGCTGGCCGTGCCCCAGGACTCGCCGTTCAAGACGGTGCAGGATCTGGTCGAGTTCGCCAAGAAGAATCCGGGCGCCGTGGATTACGGCACGCCGGGCAAGTTCACGGCCAACCACGTGGTGATGGCGCTGCTGGAGCAGGCCACGGGCGCACGCTTCACGCATGCGCCCTTCAAGGGTGATGCCGAGGCGCTGAACTCGCTGATGGCCGGCCACATCAAGTCCGGCGTGTACGCCAACACGGTGCTGCCGTACCTGAGCTCGGGCAAGCTGCGCGCGCTGGCCTCGGCCTCCGAGGTGCGGCCCGAGGCCTTTGCCAACGTGCCCACGTTCCGCGAGGCCGGTTATGCCTTCGATGTGCCCTCGCCCCTGGGCATCGCCGGGCCGCGCGGCCTGCCGCCCGAGATCGTGCGCAAGCTCGAAGCCGCCATCAAGGCCGCCATGGACGACCCGGCCTTCCGCCAGGTCGTCGGCAACTACGGCGTGCGCACGCAGTTCCGCGGCAGCCAGGAGTACACGGCGTTCGCCAGGAAGGCGTTCGAGGACGAGAAGAAGATCGTGCAGAACATAGGCCTGGAGGATTGAGGCCGCTACGCGGGCGGCAGCCCGGCCATGGCCCGCAGGTCCACCAGCCGGTCGTACTCGGCCGCCGTGATCAGCCCCAGCGCCACGGCCGCCTCGCGCGGCGCAATGCCGCGTGCCATGGCCTCGCGCGTGATGCGTGCCACGGCGTCATAGCCCAGTACCGGGTTGAGCGCGGTGGCCTGCAGCAGCGAGTGGCTGACCTGCTGCTCCAGCCGCTCGGTGTGTGCCTGCAGGCCGGCCACCAGCTTCTCGGCAAACACGCGGCTGGCGTCGCCCAGCGCGCGCATGGCGCGCAGCAGGTGGTGGATCAGCACGGGCTTGGCCACGTTGAGCTCGAAGTGCCCGGCCGAGCCCGCCAGCGTGACGGTGAGGTGGTGGCCCATGGCCTGGTAGGCGGCCTGCACCACGACCTCGGCCACGGTCGGGTTGCGCTTGCCCGGCATGATGGAGGAGCTCAGCCCATCGTCGGGAAACACCAGCTCCCCCAGGCCGCAGCTCGGGCCTGAGCCCAGCAGGCGGATGTCATTGGCCATCTTGGCCAGCGAACCGGCCACCACGTTGAGTGCGCCCGAGACCTCGATGAGCGCATCGTGCGCGGCCATGCCTTCGAACTTGCAGGGGTTGGGCGTGACCGCCAGGCCCGTGAGCGCCTGTATCTCCTCGCAGAAGACCCGGTCGAATCCGGCCGGCGCGTTGAGCCCCGTGCCGGCCGCCGTGCCGCCCTGTGCCAGGCTCCACAGCCGGGGCTGGGTGGCCTGCAGCCGGTGGATGCCATGGCCCACCTGGTGGGCAAAGGTCTCGAAGCTCTGGCCCAGCGTCATGGGCACGGCGTCCATCAGGTGCGTGCGCGCCACCTTGAGCACGCCGGCAAAGGCCAGGGCGCGTTCCTGCAGGCGCTGCTGCAGCCGCTCCAGGGCGGGCAGCAGGTGGTCGCGCAGCTCCAGCGCCGTGGCCAGGTGCATCACCGTGGGAAAACTGTCGTTGGACGACTGCGAGGCATTGGCATGGTCGTTGGGGTGGACCGGGCTGCGCGTGCCCGGGGGCTGGCCCAGCATCTGGTTGGCGCGGTTGGCGATGACCTCGTTGGCATTCATGTTGGTCTGCGTGCCCGAGCCCGTCTGCCAGATGGTCAGCGGGAAATGCGCGTCCAGCAGGCCGTCGTGCAGTTCGGTGGCCGCGGCCTCGATGGCCGCGCCGCGCTCGTCGTCCAGCACGCCCAGGCGCCGGTTGGCGCGCGCTGCCGCCAGCTTCTGCAGCCCGAAGGCGCGGTACAGGCCCTGCGGAAAGCGCTCCTCGCCAATGGTGAACAGCTCCAGCGCGCGCTGGGTCTGCGCGCCCCAGAGTCGGTCGGCAGGGATGTGGACGGGGCCGAAGGCATCGTGCTCGATGCGGGTATGAGCTTGGGTCTGTGCCTGGGCCTGGGTGCGTGTCTGGTCCATGGGCTCAGTCCAGCGAGATCTTCGCGTCGGCCGCCACCTTGCGCCAGCGCTCCACCTCGGCGGCCGTGTGGCGTGCCAGGGCTTCGGGCGCGTATTGATCTGCGGGCAGCAGGCGTATGCCCTGGGCGGCCATCCTGTCGGTCCAGGCCTTGTCGGCCAGCGCCTTGGTATAGGCCTGGTAGACCTTTTGCACCACGTCGCGCGGCGTGCCCTTGGGCGCGTAGATGCCGTACCAGGTGGCGGTCTCGAAGCCGGGCAGCAGCTTCTGGCCCAGTGCGGCGGCGCCCGGGAACTGGGGCATGGGCTTGTCCGAGGTGAGGGCGATGGCGCGTATGCGCTCGCCCGCCAGCTGGGGCAGGGCGGTGTTGGTCTGGTCGAACATGGCATCGACCTGGCCCGAGATCACATCGGTCATGGCCGGCGCCGCGCCCTTGTAGGCCACCTGGGTGATCTCCATCTGCGCGCGGCTGGCGAACAGCGCCGCCACCAGGTGCGAGGTCGATCCCACGCCCGCGTTGCCGAAGTTCAGCCGGCCCGGGTTCTGCTTGCCGAAGGCCACCAGCTCTTCGGCCGTCTTGTAGGGGGAGTTCTTGCCCACCAGCAGCACCAGCGGCGTGTCGGGGAAGCGGAACACCGCCTCGAAGTCCTTGACCGGGTCATAGGCCAGCTTCTTGTACAGCGACGGCGCCGCGCCCATGTAGCCCATGTGGCCGACCAGGAAGCTGTAGCCGTCGGGCGCCGAGCGCGCCGCCTTGGCCGCGCCGATGGTGCCGCCCGCGCCCGGCACGTTCTCGATGATGATCTGCTGGCCAAGTTGCGTGCTGGTGCGCTGGGCGATGTCGCGTGCCATGGCGTCGGTCGGGCCGCCGGCCGCGAAGGGCACGATCCAGGTCAGCGGCTTGGCGGGGTAGCCGCCCTGGGCGTGCGCGGCCAGGGCGAAGGTGGTGGCGGCCAGGGCAAGGGCCAGGCGTGGCAGGCGGGGAAGATGGAAAGGCATGGTGTTGTCTCCTGTAGTGCTGTGTTCTGTCCTGGGCCGGTGTGTCAGCGGCCGCTGGCTGTATGGGCGCGCGACAGCGCAAGGGCGCGGTCCACCATTTGCGGGGCCTCGCCCAGGTAGTTGCGCGGGTCGGTGAGGCGCTGCAGCGCCGCGCGGTCGAAATGGGCCGTGACTTCGGGCAGGCGGGCCAGCGCATCGGCCAGCGTGCCGCCCTCGGCGTTGACGCTGCGGCAGGCGGCATAGACGATGTCGTGCGCCTGCTGGCGGCCCGTGTGCGGGGCCAGGCCCATCATCACGGCCTCGGCCACGATCAGGCCGTCGGTCATGTCCAGGTTGCGGGCCATGCGTCCGGGATCGACGATGAGGCCGCCCAGCATGAAGCGCGCCTGGTGCAGGGCGCCGGCCGAGAGCACGAAGCTCTCGGGCAGGGCCACCCATTCGGCGTGCCAGGGGCCGGTGGCGCGCTCCAGGTCCTGGACCATGGCGTCCAGCATCAGGCCCGCATGCTGGCGCACGGCCTTGGAGGCGGCCAGCATCAGCTCGCTGGAGATGGCGTTGCGCTTTTGCGGCATGGTGCTGCTGGCGCCGCGCCCCGTGACGAAGGGCTCGAACACCTCGCCGAACTCGGTGGAGGACAGCAGCATCACGTCGTAGGCGATCTTGCCCAGCGAGCCGGTGACCAGGGCCAGGAAATTCACGGCCTCGGCCAGGCCGTCGCGCGCCACATGCCAGGTGGTGGCGGGCACGCCCAGGCCCAGTTCTTCCATCAGCAATTGCTGCACTTCCAGGCCCCGGCCGCTCAGCGAGGCCAGCGTGCCTGCCGCCCCCGCGAACTGGCCCACCAGCACGCGCGGGCGCAGTTCCTGCAGGCGCTGGGCATGGCGGTCGAACATGGCCAGCCAGATGGCGGCCTTGTAGCCGAAGGTGATGGGCAGGGCGTGCTGCAGGTGCGTGCGGCCGGCCATGGGCGTGTCGCGGTGGCGCTCTGCCAGGTCGGCCAGGATGGTGCGCAGCGCGGCGATGTCGGCATCGACCAGGTCCAGCGCATCGCGCACCTGCAGCACGGTGGCCGTGTCCATGATGTCCTGGGTGGTGGCGCCCCAGTGGATGTAGCGGCCTGCGTCGCCGCACTGTTTCACCAGCTGGTGCACCAGCGGCAGGATGGGGTAGCCGACAATGTCGGTTTCCTTGCGCAGCAGCTCGAAGTCCAGCGCGTCGAGGCTGCAGCGCTGCGCGATCTCGTGTGCGGCCTCGGCCGGAATCACGCCGCAGCGGCCCTGGGCGCGCGCCAGCGCGACCTCGACCTCGATGTAGCGCGACACCAGCGCGCTGTCGGCGAAGATGGCGCGCATGGCGGGGGTGCCGAAGGCGTCGCGGAACAGCAGCGAATCGATGGCGGTGCTGGAGGTGAAGGACGGAAGGGTCATGGTGCGCAATTGCAATTAAGTTCGGACATATCGATATTTTTATTTATGTACGTACATTACGAACATCCGGGTTTGCCTGGGGTGAGGGCCTGCGCCCATGGCTGAGACACGCTATGCCCAGGTGGCGCGCGACCTGTCCGAGCGCATTGCCTCGGGCGAATACGCCGTGGGCGCCCTGCTGCCCACCGAGCTGGAGCTGTGCGACCGCTATGGCGTGAGCCGCCACACCGTGCGCGCGGCGATTGCCGAGCTGCAGCAGTCGGGGCTGGTATCGCGGCGCAAGAAGGTGGGCACGCGCGTGGAGGCGGCGCAGCCCCATGCGCACTACCGCCAGGCGCTGACCTCGCTGGAGGACCTGGTGCAGTTCGGCGCCACCCATGTGCGCGAAGTGCGGCGCATCGAGGAGGTGGTGCTGGACCAGGACCTGGCCGCCGAGCTGGACTGCCCGGCCGGCAGCCGCTGGCTGGCCATCTGCAGCCTGCGCCGCGACGGCGCCGCGCCGCACCTGCCCATTGCCTGGACCGTGGTCTATGTGGATGCGCAGCGCTTTGACACGCAGGAACTGGCCCAGCGCGTGCGCGCCGCGCCCGAGTTGCTGGTCAGCAGCCTGCTGGAGCAGCAATACGGCCTGCGCATCGCGCGGGTGCGGCAGGCCGTGGTGGGAGCGCTCATTCCGGATGCGCTGTCGGAGGAATTGCAGGCCCCGGCCGGGTCAGCGGCGCTGAAGATCGTGCGCCGCTACCTGGATACCGATGGGGAGTTGATGGACCTCAGCGTGACCTTGCACCCGGCCAGCCGCTACACCTTGCATACGCAGCTGGACCGGGATCTGGCGAGCGTCTAGCCGTTGGCGTTGGCAGCTTCCGAGCCCTGCTCTGCGAGGAAGCCGCCGCTCTGGTGCGACCACAGCTTGGCGTAGATGCCGCCCAGCTCCAGCAGTTGCTGGTGCGTGCCCTGCTCGACGATGTGGCCCTGGTCCATGACGATGAGCCGGTCCATGGCCGCGATGGTCGACAGGCGGTGGGCGATGGCGATCACGGTCTTGCCGTGCATGAGGCTGTCCAGGCTTTGCTGGATGGCCGCCTCGACCTCGCTGTCCAGCGCGCTGGTGGCCTCGTCCAGCAGCAGGATGGGCGCGTCCTTGAGCATGACGCGCGCAATCGCCACGCGCTGGCGCTGGCCGCCCGACAGCTTGACGCCGCGCTCGCCCACCTGGGCGTCATAGCCGCCACGGCCCTTGAGGTCGGTCAGCGTGGCGATGAAGTCCGAGGCCTCGGCCTTTTGCGCGGCGGCCAGCATCTCCTGCTCGGTCGCGTCGGGGCGGCCGTAGAGGATGTTGTCGCGCATGGAGCGGTGCAGCAGCGAGGTGTCCTGCGTGACCATGCCCACCGCGCCGCGCAGGCTGTCCTGAGTGACGGTGCGTATGTCCTGGCCGTCGATGGTGATGCGCCCGCCCTGGGCTTCATGGAAGCGCAGCAGCAGGTTCACCAGCGTGGACTTGCCCGCGCCCGAGCGGCCGATCAGGCCGATGCGCTCGCCGGCGCGGATGTGCAGGTTCAGGTGGTCGATCACCTGCTTGCCGCCGTCCTTGTAGGCAAAGCTCAGGTCCTCGAAGGCGATGGCGCCGTGCGTGACCTGCAGCGGCCTGGCGTCGGGCGCATCCACGATGGTGCGCGGCTTGGTCAGCGTGAGGATGCCGTCCTGGATGGTGCCCACGTTCTCGAACAGGCCCGTCATCTGCCACATCACCCAGTGCGAATAGCCCATCAGGCGCAGCGCCATGGCGATGATGGCCGCCACCACGCCTGCGCTGGCCTGTCCGGCCGACCACAGGTACAGCGCCGTGCCCGCCGAGCCCACCAGCAGCATCGTGATCATCAGATGGTTGACGATCTCGAACTGGCTGACCAGCCGCATCTGCGCATAGCCCGTGGACTTGAAGGCCTCCATGGCGTTGCGCGCGTACTCGGCCTCGCGGCGCGTGTGGGCGAACAGCTTGACGGTGGCGATGTTGGTGTAGGCATCGGTCACGCGGCCCGTCATCATGGAGCGTGCATCGGCCTGCTCCTTGCCGATCTTGCCCAGGCGTGGAACGAAGTAGCAGCAGGCGCCGATATAGGCGGCCAGCCACAGCGCAAACGGAATCATCAGCCGCCACTCGAAGCTGGCCGCCAGGATCAGGATGCCGATCATGTAGACGCTCACGCCCACAAGCACGTCGACCACCATGAACACCACTTCGCGCACCGACAGCGCGGTCTGCATGATCTTGGTGGTGATGCGGCCCGCGAACTCGTCGGCATAGAACGACATGCTCTGGCCCAGCATCAGCCGGTGGAACACCCAGCGCAGCCGCATCGGGAAGTTGATGGCCAGCACCTGGTGCATCACCGCCGTGTGAAAGGCCAGCAACAGCACGCTGGACAGCAGGACGGCGGCAATGCCCCACACCGTGCCGCGCTGCTCTGCCCAGAAACCGGCCGGCGACACCGTGGACAACCAGTCCACCACATGGCCCATGAGGGCGAACAGCGCCGCCTCGTAGACGGCCAGCAGCGCCGAGGTGCAGGTCAGCAGCGCGATCCAGCCGCGCATGCCTTGCGTGCAGGCCCAGATGAAGGCAAAAAATCCCTTGGGAGGGACCGTGGGCTCGACGCTGGGATAGGGCGGAACGCGTTTTTCAAAGAAACCGAACAAGATTTTTTTACTCCTTGGTCAGACCATCGTAGGCCAGAGTCGGGTTTGCCCGATGCCCGTTCAGCATGACCTTGGGCCGCAACATGTTTTGTAAGAAATCTCCACACAACTGTCCTACGCGTGGGTTCGCGCCCGGATTTCAGTGCAGGGGAACACGGCGCCGTGGGGAAGATTGTCCGCGTCCGGGGCCGCTTCGTTGTGCGCGAATGGGGAATGCAGCATGCCGCTGGCGGCAACAAAAAAGGCCTCTTGCGAGGCCTTGTGTTTCATGCCGCAGTGCAGTGCACTGCAGCGGGCGGGGCTTGCCGCCGGTCAGGCAGGCAGAAAGCCTTCCACCGACAGGTAGCGCTCGCCCGTGTCGTAGTTGAAGCCCAGCACCTTGGCGCCTGCGGGCAGCTCGGGCAGCTTCTGCGCGATGGCGGCCAAGGTGGCGCCCGAGGAGATGCCGACCAGGATGCCTTCCTCGCGGGCCGAGCGGCGTGCGTACTCGCGCGCGGGTTCGGCCTCGACCTGGATCACGCCGTCCAGCAGGCTGGTGTCCAAGTTCTTGGGCACGAAGCCTGCGCCAATGCCCTGGATGGGGTGGGGCGAGGGCTGGCCGCCCGAGATCACGGGTGAGGCGGCAGGCTCCACGGCAAAGACCTTGAGCTGGGGGAACCTGGCCTTGAGCACCTTGGCCACGCCGGTCAGGTGGCCGCCCGTGCCCACGCCGGTGATCAGCACATCCAGGCCTTCGGGGAAGTCGGCCAGGATTTCCTGGGCCGTGGTGCGCACATGCACATCGATGTTGGCGGGGTTCTCGAACTGCTGGGGAATCCAGGCGCCGGGCGTCTGGCTGGCCAGTTCCTGGGCGCGGGCGATGGCGCCCTTCATGCCCTTTTCCTTGGGCGTGAGGTCGAAGCTGGCGCCGTAGGCCAGCATCAGGCGGCGGCGCTCGATGCTCATGCTCTCGGGCATGACCAGCACCAGCTTGTAGCCCTTGACGGCGGCCACCAGGGCCAGGCCGACGCCGGTGTTGCCGCTGGTGGGCTCGATGATGGTGCCGCCGGGCTGCAGGGCGCCGGACTTCTCGGCGTCCTCGACCATGGCCAGCGCGATGCGGTCCTTGATGGAGCCGCCGGGGTTGCCGCGCTCGGACTTGATCCACACATTGGCACCGGCGCCGAACAGGCGGTTGATGCGCACATGGGGCGTGTTGCCAATCGTTTGCAGGATGTTGTCAGCTCTCATCGGACCTCCGCGAGTTGGGGTGGTGGTTGGACAGTCGGGGGTGGCGCGCAGACACTGCGCGAAAACCAGGCATTCATTGTGCACGCAGCTGTTCTATGCATGGGCTATATCGATATGGCCTGGACGGCTAACATCGCCGCATGAATCTACGGTTCCTGGAAACCTTTGTCTTGCTGGCCGAGCTGCGCAATTTCCGCATGACGGCCGAGCGGCTGTACACCACGCAGGCCGCCGTCTCCAGCCGCATCGCCACGCTGGAGCAGGAGTTCGGCGTGCGCCTGTTCGACCGTGGCGTGCGCGAGGTCACGCTGACGGCCGACGGCGCCAAGGCCCTGGTCCATGCCGAGCGCATGCTGCGCCTCATGCGTGAGATGCGCGAGGACATGCTGGACAAGCAGGCCTATGCCGGCGTGATCCGCATCGGCGCCATCGAGTCCATCGTGCACAGCTGGTTCCCCGATTTCCTGGCGCTGCTGCAGCAGCGCTATCCGCGCCTGCAGGTGGAGATCGCCTGCGACACCACGCTGCACATGTCCGATCAATTGGTGAAGGGCCAGCTGGACCTGTCGCTGCAGGCCAAGCCCGTGACGGCGGCCGGCGTGGGCCATCTGTCGCTGGGTGAATTTCCCATGGCCTGGGTGGGCAGCCCCAAGCTGGGCATTGGCGACGAGACCCTGAGCCTGGCCGAGCTGGCGGCCTTTCCCATCATGTGCTTTGCGCGCGGCTCCGAGCCGTATGCGGTGATCGAGCAGTTGTTCTCCACCGAAAGCAGCGCCTCGGTGCACCTGAACTGCATTGCCTCGGTGGCCACCATGATCCGCGTGGTCTGCGACGGCCTGGGCGTGGCCGCCGTGCCGCCGGCCATCATCCAGCGCGAGCTGGCCGAGCAGCGCCTGCGCCTGCTGCGCGTGGACCGGGAGTTCCCTTCGCTGCCGCTGGTGGCCTGCTACCGCAACGACCACCAGAACCCGCTGACCGAAGTGGTGGCGCGCGCGGCCGAGGAGACCGCCGCCGCCTTTGCGCTGAACCACGGCCAGGCCGTGGCCCGGCTGCCGGGCAGCGGCCTGGGCGGCTAGGCCCGAGGCCGCCTGGTCGATCAGCCCTGCGCCGAAGCCAGCAGCTGCTCCACGGCCAGGGCCACGGACAGCAGTCGCCGGTCCTGCCCGCCGAGGCCGGCCAGGCTCAGGCCCACGGGCGCCTCGCCTGCGCGGTGGCAGGGCAGGGAGATGGC
The DNA here is from genome assembly GCF_052692095.1 of Delftia sp. NA_296.1. Taxonomy (NCBI): domain Bacteria; kingdom Pseudomonadati; phylum Pseudomonadota; class Betaproteobacteria; order Burkholderiales; family Comamonadaceae; genus Delftia; species Delftia sp. NA_296.1. The sequence continues at coordinate 24,622 of NZ_JBQZGF010000005.1, forward strand.
GCAGCCGTCGAGGAAGTTGATCAGCGTGGGGTTGCGCAGGATCAGGCCGTTGGCGCCGAAGTAGGCCTCGTCGCTCTGCGTGAGGTCGGCGATCTTCGGGGCGACCACGGGCACGGTGGGCATGACGATCAGGTCATGGTCGGCCATCTGGGCGCTCACGGCGGCAATCCACTGCCTGCGGCGTGCCAGCAGGTCGATGTAGTCGGCCGCGCTGATGTCCTTGCCGCGCAGGATGCGCGTGCCCACGCGCGGGTCGTACTCGGACAGGCGCGTGGCGATGTGGTGGCGGTGCCAGGCCCAGGCCTCGGCGGCCGTGAAGCCTCCCTTGGAATTGATGTCGGCCAGCTCGCCGAAGGGCGCGACCACGGCGTGGGTGATGTGGGCGCCCGCCTGCGACAGCAGGGACAGGGCGCGCTCCCAGGCGGCGGCCACGGTGGCGTCCATGCCGTCCAGCACCACGTTGGTGGGTGCCAGCAGGCGCAGGCCCTGTAGCGGCGCGGCATGCAGCTCGCCCAGCGGCTCGCCGGAGAGGATGGCGTCCAGCGTGGCGCAGCAGCGCACGCTGGGGGCCAGCGGGCCGATGGAGTCCAGGTTGGCCGACAGCGGCAGCACGCCTTCCATGCTCACGCGGCGCGCCGTGGGCTTGAAGCCCGTGAGCCCGCACAGCGCCGAAGGAATGCGCACCGAGCCGCCCGTGTCCGAGCCGATGGCCGCCATGGCCATGCCGTCGGTGACCGAGATGGCCGCGCCCGAGGACGAGCCGCCCGGGATGCGGCCGCCGCCCTCGTCACGCTGCCAGGGATTGCGCGGCGTGCCGTAGTGCGGGTTGATGCCCAGTCCCGAGTAGGCGAACTCGGTCATGTTGGTCGTGCCCACGATGACGGCGCCGGCCTGGCGCAGGCGCTGCACCACTTCGGCCGTGCGCTGCGCGGGCGGTGCGTCGGCCAGCAGGCGCGAGCCGCCCAGCGTGGGAAAGCCGGCGATGTCGAACAGGTCCTTGACCGAGACCGGCAGGCCCTCGATGGGCGAGCGCGCCAGGCCGGCCGCACGCAGCACGTCGCTGGCACGGGCCTCGGCCAGGGCCGCGCCCTGGAACACGCGCGTGAACACCTTGGGGCCTTCCCCCGACATGGTGCGGGCCAGGGCCTGCTCGGTCAGCTGCACCGAGGTGGTTTCGCCGCCATGCAGGCGCTGTGATGCCAGTTCCAGGCTGGGCAGGGGGAGGGCTTGGGTCATGTGGGAAGTCCTGTGGGTGAAGGCGGGCGTGGGCGGATCGGAGTCGTGGCTCAGGCCACGACGTCCAGCAGTTCGCTGCGGTAGCTGTGGCGGATGGAACGCTGGCTGCGGGGATCGTACAGCTCCATGGAGAACTGCGTCGAGGGGCGGATGCCACCGATGGCGCCCACCGTGCCGCAGGTCATGCCGCAGCCTGCGGGCAGCAGATCCTTGCCGCCCGTGAAGCCTGCGATCAGGTCCTGGGGCGTGCGCAGGCTGGCCAGCGTGCCTTCCTGGTAGAGCACATCGCGGCCGTCTTCCACGATCCACGAGCGCACGACCAGCTCATCCCAGTGGCCGGCCACGTCGGCAAAGCGCCAGGCCTGGGTGGCCACGGGCTTGACGCAGGCCTGCTTGGAAAAGGCCACGCTGTAGGCTTCCAGCTTGCGGTCCGTGTGGTCGGAGGCCAGGCTCACGAACATCTCGCCTTCGTGCGTGAACACGAAGACCTCGACCTCGCCGGAGGAGTCCGGGCCCAGCACCTGCAGCGCGCTGCGCTGGCTCAGCTGGTTGCTGGAGATGCGGTAGTACAGCGGCACGGCGCTGGGGCGCGGGATGCCGATGGCGGCCAGCTCCTCGATGTGGTGCTCGATGGCCTCGCGGTCGCGGCCGGCCCAGCCGGCGACGATCAGGGTGTCGAATTCAGGGGCGAAGGTCTGGCCCTCGGGGGTGGTGAACTGCAGTTGCATGGCAGGCGATCCAGGGAAAAGGCGGGGCCGCAGGCCCCGGTGGGAAAGAGGAGGGGGCAGTGGCGCGCGCGGTGCCGCGCGCAGGCATCACTGCTTCTTGACGAAGAGCACGACCAGGAAGGCCGCCAGGAATTCGAGGGCTGCCACGAAGTACAGGCCCGAGGACAGCGATCCCGTGCTGGTCTTGAGCGCGCCGATCATGTAGGGCGCCACGAAGCCGGCCAGGTTGCCGATGGAGTTGATCAGCGCAATGCCGCCGGCCGCCGCCGTGCCGGCCAGGAAGGCGGCAGGAATCGACCAGAACACGGGAAAGGCCGCGAGGATGCCGATGGAGGCCAGCGTCAGCGCGCACAGGGCGAGCACGGCGTTGTGCAGGAACAGGCCCGTGAGGATCAGGCCCGCCGCCGCGATCAGCGCGGACAGGGCGCAGTGCATGCGGCGCTCGCCGGTCTTGTCCGAGTGCATGCCGTTCCAGACCATGGCCAGGGTGCCGGCCAGGAAGGGAATGGCCGAGATCAGGCCGATCTGCAGCGTGTTCTGGATGCCGATCTCCTTGATGATGGACGGCGACCAGAAGGCAATGGTGGCGTTGCCGCTGACGATGCAGAAATACACGGCCGCGCACAGCCACACGCGGTAGTTGCGGCATGCGTCCAGGAACGACACATGCTTGTGGCCGGCCTGGTTTTCTGCCTCCACGGCGGCGGTCACGGCGCGCTGCTCGGCCGGGCTCAGCCACTTGGCGTTGGCGGGCTTTTCGGGCAGGTACAGCAGCACGAAGAAGCCGGCGATCACCGAAGGAATGCCTTCCAGGATGAACAGCCACTGCCAGTTGGACAGATGGCCCACGCCCTGCATGCCGTTCATGATGGCGCCCGCAATCGGGCCGCCCACGGCGCCTGCAATGGCGAACGAGGTCATGAACAGGCCGTTGACGCGCGCCCGATGGCGGGCCGGGAACCAGTAGGTCAGGTACAGCACCACGCCGGGGAAGAAGCCGGCCTCCACCACGCCCAAGATGAAGCGCAGCACGTAGAACATGGTGGGCGTGGTCACATAGGCCATGGCCATGGAGGCCGCGCCCCACAGGATGGTGATGCGCGCCAGCGTCTTGCGTGCGCCGATCTTCTCCAGCAGCAGATTGCTGGGCACTTCGAACAGGAAGTAGCCGATGAAGAAGATGCCGGCACCCAGGCCGTAGATGGCCTCGCTGAACTGCAGGTCGTCCAGCATCTGCAGCTTGGCGAAGCCGACGTTGACGCGGTCTATCCACGCCAGGATGAAGAGCAGCACCAGAAAGGGAATCAGGCGCCAGGCGATCTTGCGGTAGGTGGCGTCCATGTCGGGCGGCGATGCCTGGCCGGCGCCGTGGGCGGGGGAATGTGCGGCGGATGCCGGACTGCTCATGGGGTGTCTCCTGTCTTCGACGGTGCAGCGGGCACACGGACCGGGGCGGGGCCCGTGTGTCTCAGGGGCTTCAGGCGCTGGCGGGTCTGCAGTGAGACCGGCCGGGCGTCTGGAGCTGTTCCTGTGGCGGCAGTATCGAAAGGCGGGACAGGGCTGTCCAACAAGAAATTATGAGCAGGCCTGAATGCAAATTCTTATGGGCAGAGCTGGTGCGGGCGCCGCACCGGCATGCAGCATGCGTGCACCATTTGCGCTCGGGAAAACCCTGATTTTTTCAGGCGGTGGCGGCGGCACGCGGTGCGCGCAAAGGCTGCTTCCACAGCTCGGCCAGCAGCAGGCCGCCAATGGTCAGCACGCCGCCCACGGCGTGGTAGGCCGCCAGGGGCTCACCCAATGCCATGAAGGCGATCACGGCCGTGAAGATGGGTACCAGGTTGAAGAACATGCTGGAGCGGCCCGGCCCGATGCGCGCCACCGACATCATCCACAGCAGCGGCGCGGCGATGGAAGCCATGATGCCCGCAAAGCCCACCAGCGGCAGGTTGGTCGCGTTCAGCCCCGTGCGCGGCGCCATCAGGAACAGCGGCAGCTGCGCGATCACGGCCACCAGGATCTGCAGGTACAGCAGTTGCACCGTGGCCAGGCGCGGCATGGGCCAGCGCTTGAGCAGGATGTTGTAGACCGCATAGGCCAGCATGGCCACGAACATCAGCGCGTCACCGCCATTGAGGCCCTGGGTGAGCAAGGTGGCAGGCTGCCCCGAAGACACCACCAGGGCCACGCCCGCAATCGCCAGCACGCAGCCCAGCACGGCGCCCCGGCTCAGCGCCTGGCCCAGCATGGCGGTGGACAGGCCCAGCACCATCATGGGCGTGAGCGAGCCGATCAGGCCCATGTGCGTGGCCGATGTCATATGGGCCGCGTAATAGGCCAGGCTCTGGTAGATCACCATGCCCAGCATCCCCAGCACGATGAGGCGCGGCAGCAGCGGCCGGATGTCGGCGCGCTGGCGCCAGATGGACGGCAAAAGGAAAGGCGTGAACAGCACGGCCGCCACCAGCCAGCGGTAGAAACCGATCTCGGCCGCGCCGATGCTGTCGGCCGCCATCTTGCTGACCACGGTATTGACCGACCAGATGAGCACGGCGATCAAAGGGAAAAGGTAAGACCCCATTGGAAGACTCCTAAGACTGGTCCTATGATCGTTCTGTCCGACTTGGAGTGCATCCCTGGTTTCGGACAATCGATAGCGCAACCCGGACCATCCGCCATGCCCCGTCCCAGCAAGCCCATGCACATCCAGAACGTCGAGGATGTGCCGGGCGAGTACTACTTCCGCTACGACGAATTCGGCGCCGACACCGAGGTGCCGCCGCACAGCCACAGCTGGGGACACCTGAACTACACGCCCCACGGCAGCATGTGCATGGACACGGCAGGCCAGCACTGGGTCTCGCCGCCGCAGTACGGCGTCTGGGTGCCGCCCGGCGTGGTGCACAGCTGCCATGTGGCGCACGCCGTGGTCTACCGCTCGGTCTACCTGGCGCCTGCGCTGTGCAGGGAGCTGCCGGCGCAACCGTGCTCCATGCGCATCGGCGCCATCGTCAAGGCCATCCTGGCCGACTTTGCCGTGCGCGACGTGCACATTCCCGCCACGGATGCCGACCTGCGCCTGGCCCGTGTGCTCTACGACCAGTTGCGGGCCGTTCCCGTGGAGCCCGGCTATCTGCCGGCCGCCGAACACCCGGCCCTGGTCGAAGTGCTGACCCGCATGCGCGCTGCGCCCGAGGACCACCGCAGCCTGGCCCAATGGGCCGCCAGCGTGCACATGACCGAGCGCACCCTGGCGCGCCACTGCCAGCGCGAGCTGGGCATGGGCCTGGGCGAATGGCGCCAGCGCATGCGCTACCTGCTGGCCATCGACGCGCTGGAGGCCGGCCTGAGCGTGCAGCAGATCGCCTATGACCTGGGCTACAGCACGCCCTCGGCCTTCATCGCCATGTTCCAGCGCGAGGCCGGCACCTCACCCGAACAATTCCGCCGCGAGTTCTGCATGCCGCCGTGAGGCTGTTGCGCCATCTGCCTGCAGCCCGGCCCAAGCCGCGAGATAATGCCGCCCGTGAAGCACGCCAGACCGCCGCTGGTGCAATCGTGGAAACACGGCACTGGAGGAACGTCCGGACTGCACAGGGCAGCGTAGCAGCTAACGGCTGTCCACCGTGAGGTGAGGATCAGAGCAACAGAGACGAGTCGGGGACATGTGCCGCCAACTTGGTGTTCTATGGGGTGCCAGCGCAAGCTGGCGACGGATGGCGCAAGCCAGACGCCCAGGCGAAAGCCTGGGCCCCATAGCCACCCGGGGACGCGGAACGCGTCCCCGGGTGAAACGGGCAATCTCTACGCGCAGCAATACCAAGTAGGCACACGTTGACGGGGCCCCCGGAGTGTGCGGGTAGGTAGCACCGAGCCGGGCGGCGACGCCCGGCCCAGATTAATGGCGGTCACATGCGGGCAACCGCGTGCACAGAATCCGGCTTATCGGCGCGCTTCACACTTTCTTTCATGCCCCGCCACCGGCGGGGCATTTTCATGGGCGGTTCAGAACTGGTATTTGGCCGTCAGCAGCAGCCTGCGCGGCACGCCGAAATAGTTGCCGCCGTTGTTCGTGCCCAGGGTCTCGAAATAGCGGCGGTCGAACAGGTTGCTGACGTTCATCTGCAGGTCCAGCTGCCGGTTCACCCGATAGCCGATGACCAGGTCGGCCACGGCATAGGCGGACTGGCGGATTGCATAGCCTTCGGCGCTGGTCAGCGACTCGGACGTGGTGCGGCTCTGGTAGCGCAGGCCACCGCCCACGCGCCATGCGCCCAGCTCGCCGCCCAGGTGGTACATGGCCGACAGCTTGAGCTGGTGGCGCGGCGTGTAGCTGGCATAGGGCGCGCCCTTGGCGCCTTCGGTGCTGTCGCTGGCGATCTTGGCCTGAGTGAAGGTATAGCCAAGGCCGGCGTTCAGGCGCGGCAGGATCTCGCCGCTGATGTCCACGTCCAGCCCCTTGCTCTTGACCTTGCCGACGGAGCGGTAGCAATTGGTCTTCACCGTGCAGGAGTTGATGTCCGCGATGGCCTGGGGCAGGTTGTCCTGCGTGGTGTTGAACACGGCAACGGCCAGGTTCACGCGCTCGTCCAGGTAGCTGCCCTTGAGGCCCAGCTCGAAGTTGCGGCCCTCCACCGGCGCCAGCATGCTGCCCGAGACATCCAGAAAATCCTGCGGCCGGAAGATGCTGGTGTAGCTGGCATAGGCCGAGTAGGTCTTGCTGATGTCATAGGTCAGCGCGGCATAGGGCGTGGCATGGGCTTTCTCGCTGAATTCGCGCTCCCGGCTCCAGCTGCCCTGGCGCTGGACGTTGGTGAAGTCGTACCAGTCCAGGCGCGCGCCGGCGATCAGGTTCAGTGGCTCGGCCAGCAGGAAGCGGCCCGTGGCGTAGGCCGAGGTGAGCGTGGTCTTCTGGCGACGCGTCCACAGGTCTTCGGCCAGCAGGCCGGAGCGGTCCAGCGAGTCGGGGTTCCAGGTATAGGGATCGACGCCATTGGCGATCAGCCATTCCCCCGTGGGCGACAGGTAGCTGTAGCCCTGGTCGCTCCAGCGGATGGTGCGGCGGCTGACGCCGAAGGCCAGGTCATGCTCGCGGCCGAACAGGCGCACGGGGCCCTGGGCCGAGGCATCGAGGCTGAGCTGGCGCTTGTCGTAGTCGTACAGGCCGCCGGCCACGTCGTAGCGCGTGCGGCCCTGGTCGTCCAGGCCGCCCGAGACCAGGTATGCGCCGTCCAGCGCGGACTTGGCCTGCAGGGCGCGCGCGGCCAGCCTGGCCTTCCAGCCGTTGTCGAAGCGGTGCTCCAGGTCGGCGAACAGGCTGACCTCCTTCTTGTCCCATTTGCTCCAGGAGGGCGAGAAACGCCTGGATCGCGCAATGTCGAGGAAGGAGCCATCGAAGCCCATGGGCACGCCCATCCATTGCGAGCCGGGGTTGTCCTCGTTCACATAGGAGCCGCCCACGCTCAGCGTGGTGTCGCGCCCCAGGTCGAACTCGGCGGTGCCGTACAGCAGCTGGCGACGGCTGCTATAGCCATCAATGAAGTGGTCACGCGACTGGGCCGAGGCCACCACACGCCCGCGCGCCGAGCCGTGCTCGTTGAGGGCGCCCCCCACATCGACCTCGCCCACGGCCTGGTTCCAGCTGCCGCCGCGCAGGGTGACCGAGCGCTGGGTGGTGCGCGGCGCGCGCTTGCGCACGAAGTTGATCGTGCCCGAAGGGTCGCCCACGCCCGTCATCAGGCCCGTGGGGCCGCGCACCACTTCCACGTGGTCGTACATGGCCATGGTGTCGTAGGTGGAGGTGTCGGTTTCATACGAGACGGGCACGCCGTCCTGCAGGAAGGAGCCGATCACGAACCCGCGCGAGAAATAGCGCGCCCGGTCGTCGCTCCAGCGGTTGATGGTGATGCCGGTGGCGCTGTTGGCCACGTCGTCGATGGACAGCATGCCCTGGTCGTCCATCTTCTGGCGCGTGACCACGGTGAGGGACTGGGGCGTCTCGCGGATGGACAGCGGCAGCTTGGTCGAGGTGCTCATCAGCCCCGTGGTGTAGGAGCCCGAGCCCTCGGTGGTCGTGGTCTCGCCCACGGCGGAAACCGTGACTTCGGGCAGGGCCACGGTGCCGGCGCGCTTTTCCACCACCAGCGTGCCCTGGCTCACATGGCCTTCCAGCCCGCTGCCGCGCAGCAGCCGGGCCACGGCGGCGGCGGTGCTCAGGCGCCCTTCCACGGCGGGCGCACGGCGGCCCTGCACCAGTTCAGGCGCGGCCAGCAGCTGCAGGCCAGCCTGGCGGGCCAGTTGGGCCAGTGCCTGGTCCAGCGGCTGGGCGGGAATGTGGAAGTCGGTGCTGGCGGCCGTGGCTGTGGCCGGTGCCGCCTGGGCCAGAGCGGCTGGAGACAGCTGCAGGGCCAGCAGCGCGATGCCCGCGGCAACGGCATGGTGGCGGGCAAGGCGGGAAGGCTTGGAGGGGAAGGAAGACATGGAAGGTCCCGTGGCGGATCTGGGCAATGGCGATTTCCGGGCTGCGAATGCGTCGCGTTCCCGGGTCCTCATGCCTATACGAACGGGCGCAGACATTCCCTCACGCCTGGTGCGCATGTGCCGTGCATTCCGGGGCCATGGGCGCATCAGCGCATCAGCGCATCAGCTGCGGCGGCGGATGACCAGGGTGCGCCCGGTTCCCGGGCCCTGTTCCTTTTCCTGCACCTCTTCCTGCACGCTGACCGGCAGGGTGCGCGGGAGCATGCGCAGCCAGCCCTGGGCCGCCGCAATGCGCACGCGCCCGAGCACGGGCAGGGCGGCGGCGTCGGGCTCCACGCGCAGTGGCTGCAGGCTGTAGCGCTCCAGGCGCCGGGCGACCTCGGCCAGCGGCGTGTTCTGGAAGTCCAGCCAGCCTTCGCGCCAGGCGGCCACAGCCGCAACCGTTTGCACGGCGGCCGTCTGGCCAGGCGCCAGGCGCAGCAGCTGGCCTGCACCCAGTTCATGCCGGGCGCCGCTGCCGTCGCGCACCTGCACGCGGCCCGCATCGACGGCGACCAGCACCGCATCGTCCTCCAGCGCCACCTCGAAGCGCGTGCCCAGCACGGTGACCTGTACGTCCGCCGCCTGGACCATGAAGGGCCGTTCCGTGTCGCGCGCCACGGCGAAGAAGGCGCTGCCGGCCAGCAGCCGCACCTGGCGGCGCGTGGCGTAGAAGTCCACCTCGGCACGGCTGGCGGCGTCCAGCGTCAAGCTGCTGCCGTCGGGCAGGGGCTGATTCAGCAGGCGGCCGGTGGCCGTGGCCAGCCGCACCTGGTACTGCGGCATCCACTGGCGCCAGGCCAGCCACATCGCCGGGCTGCCGACACCCAGGCCCGCCATCCCCAGCAGGGTGGACAGGGCGCGGCGGCGGCCCGTGCGTGGTGCGGGTGCGGCGGTGTCTCCGCGCCAGCGGCGCAGCGAGGCTTCCACGCTGTCCATGGCGCGCATGACCTCGCGTTCCACGGTTTTGACCGAGACGCCGTGGCGCTCGGCCAGCTCTGCATGCGAGGCGCCCTCGATGCGGTCGGCCAGGAAGATGTCGCGGCAGCGCGCGGGCAACTGCGCCAGGGCGCCTTCGACCCCGGCCAGGGCCTGGCGGTAGGAATGGGTGTCGGCCACATCGGGGCTGAGGGGGGAGGGCGGCTCGCCTTCCCTCGCGCTGGTGTCAAAGCGCTCGGCCGTGCGCTGGCCATGGCGCAGGTGGTCGATGGCGATGTTCTCCATCACCGCGTAGAGATAGGCACGGCTGGCGCCTGGCGGACTGTCCGGCGCGGCGGGCGCATCGCTTTCGCCGCGCTGGCGTTCGGCCAGGCGTATCCAGGCGTCATGCACCAGGTCACGCGCGGCCTGCGGGCCGGCGCGGCGCGCCACGAAGCGCACCAGCTCGTGGTAGCTGTCCTGGAAGGTGCTCAGCAGGGAAGAAGAGGAAGAGGCGGGCGCAGGCATGCGGGAGGCCCGAAGGCAGCACGGGAATCCCGCATTCTATGAAATGATTCTCATTTGCCGAATGTGCTGCCCGCCGCGCACCCGGCAATGCCGGCCTAGAACCGCTCCCAGGGCATCAGGTAGCGCCACTGGCCTTCGGGCACCTTGGCCAGAGAGAGGCGGCCAATGCGCAGGCGGCGCAGGCTGACCACGCGAAGGCCCACTTCGGTGCACATGGCGTCGATCTCGTCGGGGGCGATGCCCTTGAGCGCAAAGCGCAGATGGTTCTCGTTCTGCCAGCTCACGCGGCAGGGCGGCAGCTGGCGCTTGCCGATCGGCAGGCCGGCCTTCATCAGCTCCAGGCCGTCCTCGTGGATCTGGCCCTCGACGCCGACGATGCATTCCTGCTCCAGCCACATGCCTTCCTCGCCCAGCTTGCGCGCCACGCGCTTGTCCTGGGTGTAGACGATGAGGCCGCTGGCCGGCAGCGGCAGGGGCAAAAAGGACTCGAGGTTCTTGAAGTGCTGGGCCAGCACCAGCAGCGGCATGGGCGTGTCCACCTGGGCCATGCTGGCTTCGCCCAGCAGGGAGTGGGCGCTGCGCACCCGGCCATAGGGCCGGCCCTGGGTGTAGCCCGCAGGCTTGTTCATCAGCAGGGTGACGGGCGGCACGGCCTCGGGCTGGGCGCCGCTGCGCAGCGTGACCTGCTGCTCGGGGCGCACGCGCGTCTCGGGCAGTTGCACGACCTTGCCGTCCACCTGGACGTTGCCGGCGGTGATATGCAGTTCGGCCTCGCGGCGCGAGCATTGTTCCTGTTCGGCCAGGCGCTTGGCCAGGCGAACGCTTTCAGATTCAGACATGCGCGCAGCTTAACCAGATACCAGGCCCCGCGCGCGTCGTCGGTCATTGCCGGTCATTGCCGCCCGCACAGCGCACGGATGCGCTCCACATGCGCCAGCAGCGAGCGCTCGGCAATCGGCCACAGCTGGGGCGGGGCGTCGTCATAGGCCAGCCGCACCCAGTCCTGCACGCTGCCGTCGGGCTGTTTTTGCATGGCGGCCAGCACCTTGGCCTCGCGCGCCAGCCGGTGGGCCTTGAGTTTGGCGATCGCCTGGCGCGCAAAGCCCAGCACATAGCCATGGGCCGGCAGGATGAAGCGCGCATCGTGCGCGGCGCACAGCGCGTCGAGCCTGTCCAGCGAATCGATGTAGTCGCGCATGTTGCCGTCAGGCGGATCGATGATGGTGGTGCTGCCATTGAGGATGTGGTCGCCGCTGAACAGCAGGGCGTCTTCCTCCAGCACAAAGCACACATGGTTGGCCGCATGGCCGGGCGTGAACACGGCCTGCAGGGTGTGGGTGGTGCCGCCTTGCGCATCCTGCAGCACGATGCGCTGGCCGTCGGTCAGTGCGTAGTCGGGCGTGAAGCGGCTGGCCGGCCGGGCCGTGGGCGCCGAGGGCAGGCCGCCAATGGCGGGCCTGGGCCTGCCGGCCTGCACGGCCAGCGCCTGCAGCAGCGCGGCGCCCGGCGAGTGGTCGGCATGGGAATGCGTGCACAGGATGTGGCGTATGTCGCCGCCCGCCGCATCGAACAGGCGCTGCACATGGGCGGCGTCGGCCGGGCCGGGGTCGATGGCTGCGTAGCCCGTGGCGGCATCGCCCACCAGATAGCTGTTGGTGCCGGGGCCGGTCATCACGCCGGGGTTGGGTGCCGTCAGGCGCAGCAGGTTCTTGCGCAGTGGCACGGCGCGCTCGCTCTGCCAGTCCAGCGTGTGCAGGATCTGGCCGTCCGGGCAGACCATTTCCAGCTCGCCGAAGGGGGCCTCGTCCTCCATGTGGCGGGCTTCCTTGCCATTGAGAAAGCCGGTGCGCGGGCAGCACTGCCACAGCGGCTGCTCTCCTTGCAGGGCGGCGAACACGGCATCGGTGCCCGGGAAGCGGCTGAGCCGGTCCAGCGTGCGGATGGTGGGGAAGATCATGGGGAAGCTGCCCGCGCGGTGGCGCTCCAGCGCTTCCTGCGGGCGCACCCAGATGGGCTCGAACTGTTCCGACCCGTCGGCGTCGGGTTCCTGATCCTCGGGCATGCGCGCCACGAAGAAGGGCACATCGAAGCGCCGGGGCTGGTCGCGGTCGGCCGTCCAGTGGGCCAGGTACCACAGCGCATCCACGGCCAGGTGCAGGCCGCGTGCCTGGCACTGGGGCACCAGCGGCGCCTTGCGGTCCAGCGTGGCCAGTTCGGCGGCAGATACCGGCCGGCCCTGGGCGTCGTGGGCCAGCAAAATGCCCAGTTCCTCGAAGGTCTCGCGCAGCCCGGCGATGGCCTGGGTGATGCGCAGTCCGTCGCCGGCCTGGGCGGGGCGGGTGCTGGCGCGGGCATGGGCGGCCTCGGCCGCGTCCTGGGCCTCGATGCCGCCGCCCGGGAAGACATAGGCGCTGGGCACGAAGCTGGCCTTGGGCGAGCGCCGAGTCATCAGCACCTCCAGCCCCTGGCCATCGGCGCGGTCGCGCAGCAGCAGGACGGTGGAGGCCTTGAGCGTGTCTACGGGCTGGCGCTGGGGGTGCAGGAGCTGGCTGGGGCGGGTCATGGGGGCATTATGCGGATTGGCCCGCCCGCCGCTGTTGCGCAAGAGACGCAAGTACTGCTGCGGGGCATGGCCCCGGATTGCGCCATGAGGCTGCCGTGCAGGGGATAATCGCCGGATGCAGATCCGCTTTACCAAGATGCAGGGCGCTGGCAACGATTTCGTGGTCCTCGACGAAACCGCCGGCCCGCTGGGCCTGAGCGCAGCCCAGTACCGCTTCCTCGCCCATCGCCAATTCGGCGTGGGCGCCGACCAGATCCTCACGGTGCGGCCATCGCCCGCCGAAGGCATCGATTTCGAATATGTGATCCACAACGCCGACGGCGGCGAGGTCGAGCAGTGCGGCAACGGCGCGCGCTGCTTTGCACGCTATGTGCACGACAAGGGCCTGACCGGCAAGTCCGTCATCCGCGTGCAGACGCTGGCCGGCCTCATTGCCCCCGAGCTGCATGCCGATGGCCGCGTCACCGTGGACATGGGCCAGCCCGTGCTGGAGCCCTCCCTGGTGCCCTTCAATGGTGCAGACCTTGTGCCCCGCCCGCTGGGTGCGGCGCAGCAATGGCCCCTGCAGCTGGGCGACGAGGCCACGGTCTGGATCGCCCCCGTTTCCATGGGCAACCCGCATGCGGTGCAACTGGTGGACGATGTGGACCACGCCCCCGTGGCCACCTGGGGCCCGCTGATCGAGCGCCATGTGCGCTTTCCCCAGCGCGTCAATGCGGGATTCATGCAGATCGTCGATCGCGGCCAGATCCGGCTGCGTGTTTACGAGCGCGGTGCCGGCGAGACGCTGGCCTGCGGCACGGGCGCCTGCGCGGCCGTGGTGGCCGGCATTCGCTGGGGGCTGCTCGACGCGCGCGTCGATGTGCACACCCGCGGCGGCCGGCTGACCATCGAGTGGGACGGCGGCGCAGTGCGCATGACCGGCCCCGCAGAGTTTGTTTTTGAAGGACAGATCGAGGTTCCCGACCAGCCATGAACAGCACTACCGATATCGCCGTCACCGAAGAGACGATTGCCGACTACCTGCTGAACCATCCGGAATTCTTCGAGCGCCACGCCGAGATGCTCGCGCGTGTGCAGCTGGTCAGCAGCCACAGCCCGCGCACCGTCAGCCTGCAGGAACGCCAGGCCGAGATGCTGCGCGAGAAGATCAAGGGCCTGGAGCACCGCATCATGGACATGATGCGCCACAGCAGCGAGAACGCCTCCATCGGCGACAAGCTGCATGCCTGGAGCTGCGCACTGGCCAAGGTCCAGGACCTGCGCGAGCTGCCCCACGCGCTCACGGCCAGCCTGCAGCATGTCTTCGAGGTGCCCCAGGTGGCCCTGCGCCTGTGGAACGTCTCCGGCGCCCAGACCAGCAGCATCTACACCATGGGCGTCAGCGAGGACGCCAAGTCCTTTGCGGCGTCGCTGACCATGCCGTTTTGCGGCCCCAACATGGGCTTCGAGCCCGGCGGCTGGCTGGTCGATCCCGATGCAGCCCAGTCCCTGGCCCTGCTCACGCTGCATGACGGCGACAGCATCAACCCGGCCAATGCCTTCGGCATGCTGGTGCTGGGGTCTCCCGATCCGCTGCGCTTCGAGGCCACCATGGGCACGGAATTCCTCTCGCGCATCTCGGCCCTGGCCAGCGCGGCCCTGTCGCGCATGCGGCCCGTGCCGCTGACCCTGGCGCGCGGCTGACCGGCTGAAAGCCCATGCCGGGAGCATCGGACAGGGACGGGCTCCCGGAAGGCGACCTTCCGGCAGAGGATCTGGCGGCACAGAACCTGGCGATGCTCCCCGCCGCCGTCCATGCCTATCTGGAGCATGTGCGCGTGCAAAAGCGCCTGGCCGACCGCACCTGCGCACTCTATGCGCTGGACATGGCCCGGCTTTGCACCATGGCCCGCGACGCCGGCCAGGAGCTGCTGGCGCTGCAGCCCGCCCATATCCGCCGCTTCGTGGCCCAGATGCATTCCCGGGGCCGCAGTCCGCGCGGCATTGCGCTCATCCTGTCTGGCTGGCGCAGCTTCTTCCGCTGGGCGGCCCAGCAATCGCTGGTGCCCTTCAATCCCGTCGAGGGCGTGCGCGGTCCCAAGGCCCCCAAACCCCTGCCCAAGGCATTGGGCGTGGATGACGCGGTGCAGCTGGCCGCCTTCAGCAACGCCAACGCCGACCCCTGGATCGAGTCACGTGACGCCGCCATCACCGAACTGCTCTACAGCTGCGGCCTGCGCGTGGGCGAGCTGGTGGGCCTGGACGTGGCGCCCGGCCAGAACACGCAACGCCAGGGCCGTGGCTGGATAGATTTGCAGGCCGCCGATGCCCATGTGCAGGGCAAGGGCGGCAAGCGACGCACCGTGCCCGTGGGAGCGGCCGCGCTGCAGGCGCTGCAGCGCTGGCTGGCCTTGCGGGAGACGGGCCTGGCTGGCGCGGCCGCGCAGGCTGCGCATCACGAACCCGCACTTTTCATCGGCCGGCGCGGCGAACGCCTGGGCGCGCAGTCGGTCTGGGCGCGGCTGCGCCAGCGCGGCCAGCAGGCCGGGCTGTCGGCCGGTGTCCATCCCCATGTGCTGCGGCATTCGTTTGCCAGCCACATGCTGCAGTCCAGCGGCGACCTGCGCGCCGTGCAGGAATTGCTGGGCCACGCCAGCATCTCGACCACGCAGATCTACACGCGCCTGGATTTCCAGCATCTGGCCCAGGCCTACGAGAGCGCCCATCCGCGCGCGCGGCGCCAGAGTGGGAACGGCAGCGACAGTGGCGATGGCAATGGCGATAGCGATGAAAAGGGCGGCCTCCGATAAAAAAGGCCAAGCCCTCTGGCAAAACGGCACTTGACAGGCTCGCTAAACTTATTCGGAACGTCTTTTCGACAAGGCCCGTCCGTGGTGGACGGGCCTTGCCGCTTCCCTTTGCTGAATTTTCTGAAAGCAATCCCATGGCACTGATTCCCGTCACCATCCTCACCGGCTTCCTGGGCTCGGGCAAGACCACGCTGCTCAAGCGCGTGCTCAGCGAGTCCCACGGCATGAAGATCGCCGTGATCGAGAACGAGTTCGGCGAAGAGAACATCGACACCGACATCCTCAGGACGGAGTCCAAGGAGCAGATCCTGCAGATGAGCAACGGCTGCATCTGCTGCACCATCCGCGAAGACCTGCGCGAAACCCTGCAGCTGCTGGCCGCCAAGCGCCGCAAGGGCCTGGTGGAGTTCGACCGCATCGTGATCGAGACCACGGGCCTGGCCGATCCCGGCCCCGTCGCCCAGACCTTCTTCATGGACGACGAGATCGCCGAGACCTATCTGATCGATTCCATCCTCACCCTGGTCGATGCCAAGCACGCCAACCAGCAGCTGGATGATCGCCAGGAGGCGCGCCGCCAGGTCGGCTTTGCCGACCAGCTGTTCCTGTCCAAGACCGACCTGGTCAGCGAGGACGAGAAGAACGCGCTCATCCACCGCCTCAAGCACATGAACCCGCGCGCGCCCATCCGCGCCGTGCATTTCGGCGAAGTGCCCCTGAACGAAGTCTTCGACCTGCGCGGCTTCAACCTCAATGCCAAGCTGGACATCGATCCCGACTTCCTCAAGGAAGACGATCACGACCACGGACATGACCATGGCCACAAGCATGAGCATGACGAGCACTGCGGCCACGACCATGGCCATGAGCACGACGAGAACTGCGGGCACGACCACGCCCATGACCACGAGCACGGCGAGCACTGCAAGCATCCGCACCACCATCACCACGATGACGACGTCAAGAGCTTCGTCTACCGTGCCGACCGGGCCTTTGACCCTGCCCGCCTGGAGGACTTCCTGGGCGCCATCGTCAACATCTACGGCCCGCGCATGCTGCGCTACAAGGGCGTGCTGAACATGCAGGGCACGGAGCGCAAGGTCATTTTCCAGGGCGTGCACCAGCTCATGGGCAGCGACCTGGGACCGCAGTGGGCCGAGGGCGAAAAGCGCCAGAGCAAGATGGTCTTCATTGGCATCGACCTGCCCCAGGACATCTTCCTGCAGGGCCTGGAGCAGTGCCTGGTCTGAGTTTTTTGTGAACCTTTGTGGGCAATCGGATGGCTTTTTGCTGACATCTGAATGACACAGGGGCCGCCCGCATGCGTGGGCGGCCCCTTTGCATTCCTGTGGGGTATGTGCAACGGCTTGCGCTCCTGTAGAGCATCGATACAATCGCGCCCCTGAAGAGAGCCCCCAAGCCCAATGGACTGCCCCGCAGGGGTCGCCCATACCGTGAGGAGACAGCAAGTGAGCGCCGAATCCAGCAAGAAGCCGTCAGTGGCCGCACCGGCCCCGGCTGCAAGCCAGAAGGCCGCGGTCCGCACTGCGGTCGGCGTTGCCGACCTGGTGTCCCTTGCTGACCGCAAAAGGGCTCTTTGCACGCACGGCCGCCGCACGGCCTGGATTGCCGCACCCCGCCGCACGGGGAAGCCGGCAGGTTCCGCAACTGCGGCGATCGGCTGTCCTACACGGCATTCGACCCGGGCGCCCCGATTGACAGTACCATCCATGGCCCCGTCCGAAGCCCTCGGCGCGGACTAAGTTAGCGAAACCAACACTATGCCTACCACTACGCAAACGCCTTCGTCGGGATCGACGAAACGAGACCCCAAGCTGGCCAATGCCTGGAAGACCAAGTCGGTGGAAGAACTGACGGATGCCGAAGTGCTGGCCATGTCGGATGACGAATACATGAATGAGAAGCAGATGGCGTTCTTCCGCCTCAAGCTGCTCACTCTCAAGCACGACATGCACACCAACGCGGGTGAGACGGCAGAAAACCTGCGCGAGGACACCGTGGTGGTTCCCGATCCGGCCGACCGCGCCACCATCGAGGAAGAGCATGCGCTGGAACTGCGCACGCGCGACCGCGAACGCAAGCTGCTCAAGAAGATCGAGCAATCCATTGCACGCATCGACGCAGGCGACTACGGCTACTGCGACGAGACCGGCGAGCCCATCGGCGTGGGCCGCCTGCTGGCCCGCCCCACGGCCACGCTGTCGCTGGAAGCCCAGCAGCGCCGTGAGCTCAAGCAGAAGATGTATGGGGATTGAGTTGCAGCAACGGCCTGCAGGCCGTCGGTGCTAATCTGACTCGCCATGGCAAAAGAAGAGAGCAGCAAATCGGGGGGGTTGTTGTCCAAGGTGGTGCGCTTTGTGCGCCACCCTACGGTCAATTGGTCCGACCTCGACGGCCTGGACGGGGAGCAGGAAAGCCAGTACAGCAAGCAGGCGCTCAAGGAAATGATCGAGCGCAAGCGCCGCAACGATTTCGTGCGCAAGCGCGAGTTCGACCAGCTGCGCCGCCTGCGCCAGGCCGAGCTGCAACAGGCCTCCAGGCCGGGCAGCGCACCGGTCGGTGTGCCCGGCCCCGCCGCGCAGGGCTCGCAATTTCTCAGCAGCCTGCTGAGCTCCAAATCCTCCGGTGAACGCGCCGTCACGCTCAAGAAGATCGACGAGATCGAGGCCCAGATGTCCCAGCAATGGTGGCGGGGCAAGCAGGCGGCCGATGCAACCACCATTCCCATGGCGCTGCCTGCGGGCGGCAATCCCGCTCCGGCCTCGTTCCGCAAGCAGCCGCCGCCGTCTGGGCAGATTCCCATGCTCAGCGATGTGGTGCCGCCGGCCATTGCCTCGGCCGGCGACGTGGCGGCCTTTGCCACCACCTTGCCCATGAGCCTGGCACCTGCGCCGCAGGTGCCCTCCGTCTCTACGGCTCCCATCATTGACCCCATGCCCATGGCCCGCCCCCTGCGGCCATTGGAGGGGGCGACCGATTTCCTGCCGGCCTTCGCGGCCACCGAGGTCTCTCCGCCGCAGCCCATGGACATGGTGCCGCCCTGCTTCGTGGTGTTCGAGCACGATCCCGACCTGGAAGAGCCGGCCATCCTCTTTGCCAATGGCGATGTGGATGGCGCCGAGCAGGGCATGCTGGAGCTGATCGACCGGCGCGATGTTCCCGCGCAGCTGCCGGTCTGGCTGGCCTTGCTGGACCTGTACCGTGCGGCCGACCGCCCGCTGCAGTTCGACAAGGCGGGCATCGAATTCGCGGCGCGCTTCGGCCGCTCCGCTCCCCAATGGTTTGCGATGCCGCAACAGCGCACCGCCCCCGTGGTGTCCATGCCGGGCGCAGCGGCAGGGCGTGGCTGGCGCTGGAGCGCACCTGCACAGATCACGCCGAGTGCCGTGGCGGCGCTCAAGGCCTCCCAGGCCAAGGCTTCCAGCCCCTGGAGCCTGGACTGGGCTGCAGTGGCCGGCATCGACGATGCGGCGGCCACGCCCCTGGAGGCGCTGCTGCAGCAATGGGCGGGCTCGCAGGGCGTGTTCGTGCTGCTCAATGCGGACCGGCTGCTGGCGCTGCTGGGCACGCTGGCTCCCTCGGGCGATTCCAGCGTGGATACGCTGTGGTGGCGGTTGCGCATGGCGGTGCTGCGTTTGATGAACCGGCAGGATGATTTCGAGCTGGTGGCGCTGGACTACTGCGTCACCTATGAGGTCTCGCCTCCCTCGTGGGTGGACCCGGTCTGCCAGTGCCTGACGCAAGCCATCGAAACCGAGGGCGCGGATGCGCCCCTGCAGGCAGGCATTGCTGCCACGGCGGACGCCGTGCGATTTGCGCTGGCCGGCACCATTGAAGGCGATGCCTCCACCTGGCTGGACCCGGTGCAGGAGGGGGCCAGCCTGGGCGAGCCCGTGTTCATCGACTGCACCCAACTGGTGCGCATGGACTTTGCGGCGGCCGGCTCCGTGCTCAACTGGGCTGCCCACATGCAGTCGCTGGGCCATGTGCTGCAGTTCGGCCAGCTGCACCAGCTGGTGGCGGTGTTCTTCAATGTGATCGGCATCCAGGAGCACGCGCAGGTCACTCCACGGCGGGACTGATCCTGCCGCGCGGCGGCTGCGCCACATCCCTTGCGGCAGGACGGCGCGCCCGCCGCGAAGAGCGCGTGGGCATTCTTTGAGCAGACCCTTGAGAAGGCCGCCTTCGCCCTCATCTGGCACCGCTATGGAACAGTATCACGGCACCACCATCATCAGCGTGCGCCGGCAGACCCCCGAAGGCGTGCAGGTCGCCATCGGTGGCGATGGCCAGGTCACATTGGGCAACATCGTCGTCAAGGGCACGGCACGCAAGGTGCGCAAGCTCTACCACGGCAAGGTGCTTGCCGGCTTTGCCGGCGCCACGGCAGACGCCTTCACGCTGTTCGAGCGCTTCGAGGCCAAGCTGGAAAAGCACCAGGGCCACCTGACGCGCGCAGCCATCGAGCTGACCAAGGACTGGCGCACCGACCGCGTGCTGCGCCGTCTGGAGGCCATGCTGGCCGTGGCCGACGCATCGGCCTCGCTGATCATCACCGGCAACGGCGACGTGCTGGAGCCCGAGCAGGGCATCGTGTCCATCGGCTCGGGCGGCGCCTACGCGCACTCTGCGGCCAAGGCGCTGCTGACCAATACCGAGCTGTCGGCCGAGGAGATCGTGCGCAAGTCGCTGGCCATTGCCGGCGAGCTGTGCATCTACACCAACATGCACCACACGGTCGAGACGCTCTGACACCCGCGCGGCGCCGGCTTGCCCAGCAGGCCGGCGATCGAAACGCACGGCATTGAAACTCACAGTCGCCAGCGGCCAGGCAACGGGGCTGGCGGCGCAATGCATCGAATACACACCATGTCCTCTGCCATGACCCCCCAGGAGATCGTCTCCGAACTGGACCGCCACATCGTCGGCCAGGCTGGCGCCAAGCGCGCCGTGGCCATCGCGCTGCGCAACCGCTGGCGCCGCCAGAACGTGGCCGACGGCCTGCGCCAGGAGATCACGCCCAAGAACATCCTCATGATCGGCCCCACAGGCGTGGGCAAGACCGAGATCGCGCGCCGCCTGGCGCGGCTGGCCGATGCCCCCTTCATCAAGGTCGAGGCCACCAAGTTCACCGAAGTGGGCTACGTGGGCAAGGACGTGGATGCCATCATCCGCGACCTGGCCGAGGTGGCCGTCAAGCAGACGCGCGAGGCCGACATGAAGAAGCTGCGCCTGCGCGCCGAAGACGCGGCCGAGGACCGCATCCTCGACGTGCTCGTGCCCCAGGCCCGCAGCGGCGAGGTGGCCGCCGACAACACGGCACGCCAGATTTTCCGCAAGAAGCTGCGCGAGGGCCAGCTCGACGACAAGGAAATCGAGATCGATGTCGCCGACGCGCCGCCCCAGGTGCAGATCATGGGTCCCCAGGGCATGGAAGAGATGGCCGAGCAGCTGCGCGGCATGTTCAGCCACATGGGCCAGGAAAAGCGCAAGACGCGCAAGCTGCGCATTGCCGAGGCCATGAAGCTGCTGACCGACGAGGAAGCGGCAAAACTGGTCAACGAGGAAGACGTGCGCACCCGCGCCATCGCCAATGCCGAGCAGAACGGCATCGTCTTCATCGACGAGATCGACAAGGTGGCCACGCGCCAGGAAACCAGCGGCTCCGACATCTCGCGCCAGGGCGTGCAGCGCGACCTGCTGCCCCTGGTCGAAGGCACCAGCGTCTCCACCAAGTACGGCGTGGTCAAGACCGACCACATCCTGTTCATCGCCTCGGGCGCCTTCCACCTGTCCAAGCCCAGCGACCTCATCCCCGAGCTGCAGGGGCGCTTCCCGATCCGCGTGGAGCTGGACTCGCTGTCGGTCCAGGACTTCGAGGCCATCCTCACCCAGACCCATGCCTCCCTGGTCAAGCAGTACCAGGCGCTGCTGGCCACCGAAGGCGTCACGCTGGAATTCACGCCCGAAGGCATCACCCGGCTCGCCGGCATCGCCTTCGATGTCAACGAGCGCACCGAGAACATTGGCGCCCGCCGCCTGTCCACCGTGCTCGAGCGCCTGCTGGACGAGGTCAGCTTCGACGCGGCCAATCTGTCGGGCCAGACCATCTCCATCGACGCGGCCTACGTGGACCAGCGTCTGCAGTCCCTGAGCCAGGACGAAGACCTCTCGCGCTTCATCCTCTGAAATGGGCCGGCTGCCGCGCAGCCGCCACCGAAGTGACTGCCCGCATTGCCGGGCAGTCACTTTTTGTAGGAGGGTTGCCCGAGTTGCAACCGGTCGCCAGCGAATTGAATCGTTGCAATTGCGTGCAGGCTTTGAGAGATCACTTGCAGTCAGTCCTCTAAGTACTTGTAAAGCCAGGGATTTTTGTCACCACTCACATTGCATTCGGCTTCTAAGTTGTTGATTTCATTGCAAATAATTGTCCATTCCCGGGTTGTGAAACACCAAATTGCTGCTACAGTGCAAAAAAGTGCAATTAAGTGGTGAAAGTTGCCTTTGTGCCCCGATTTCCGGGACGCGATGGCTCCAACCGACCGGGGTGACTGACCGTGTTTCAAGGGGCGTCCTCGCTGAATCTCGATGGAAAGGGGCGGCTGTCTGTGCCGACCCGGCATCGTGACGCCCTTGTGGCCATGGCCCAGGGCCAGGTCACCCTCACCAAACATCCCCACGGTTGCCTGATGCTGTTCCCGCGCACGGAGTGGCTGCAGTTTCGCGAGCGGATCGCGCAGCTGCCCATGTCGGCGCAGTGGTGGAAGCGCATCTTCCTGGGTAACGCCATGGACGTGGACATGGATGCCACCGGCCGCGTGCTGGTGTCGCCCGAGCTGCGTGAAGCCGTGGGTCTGACCAAGGAGGTCGTGCTGCTGGGCATGGGCAACCATTTCGAGCTGTGGGACAAGGCCACTTATGAGGCACATGAAGCGAAGGCCATGCAGGAAGAAATGCCTGCGGCCTTCCAGGATTTTGCTTTCTAGGAAAGAGGCGTTTTCTTGAATCAGCCGTTGCAACACATCACCGTTTTGCTCGACGAGGCCGTCGATGCGCTGCTGGACGGCGCCGCACAGCCCGTTGCCGGGCAATGGGTGGACGCGACCTTCGGGCGAGGCGGGCATTCCCGGCGCATCCTGCAGCGGCTGGGGCCGGATGGGGCCTTGCTGGCGTTCGACAAGGACCCGGACGCGATCGAAGAGGCAGCGCGCATCACCGATGCGCGTTTTTCGATTCGGCACGAAGGGTTTCGCCACCTCAGCGAGCTGCCGGCCGGCAGCGTGCAGGGCGTGCTGATGGACCTGGGCGTGAGCTCTCCCCAGATCGACAACCCCGAGCGTGGCTTCAGCTTCCGCTTCGAGGGTCCGCTGGACATGCGCATGGACACCACGCGCGGCCAGAGCGTGGCGGACTGGCTGGCGGAAGCCGATGCCCAGCAGATTGCGGAGGTGATACGTGACTACGGCGAAGAACGGTTTGCTGGCCCCATTGCAAAGGCGATTGTTGCTCGGCGCGAAAGCCAGGGGCCCCTTCGCAACACCGCGGAGCTTGCCGAGCTCGTGGCTGGCGCGGTCCGGACCCGCGAGGCTGGGCAGAACCCAGCGACACGCACATTCCAGGCTCTTCGGATTTTCATCAATGCCGAGCTTGAAGAGCTCGAACAGGCGCTAGAGGCCAGCCTGCGCGTGCTGGCGCCGGGCGGACGCCTGGTGGTGATCAGCTTCCACTCGCTGGAGGACCGCATCGTCAAGCAGTTCATCGCCAAGCACTCCAAGGAAGTCTATGACCGGCGCGCACCCTTTGCCGTGCCCACACCCATGCGCCTTGAAGCGCTGGGCCGCATCAAGCCCAGCGAGGCCGAGGTCGCCGCCAATGCGCGCTCGCGCTCGGCCGTGATGCGCGTGGCTCGCCGCACCGGGGTGCCTGCATGAAGCGCATTCACCGTCTGGCGCAAGAGGAGGGCGTGGCATGCTGCGCCTGAACCTCGTGCTGCTGCTGGCGGTGATGGCCAGCGCCATCTTCCTGGTGCACAACCAGTACGAATCGCGCCGCCTGTTCACCGAACTGGACCGCGCCGTGGCCGAGTCGCGCCGCCTGGCCACCGAGCAGCAGCGCCTGCAGGTGGAAAAGCGCGCCCAGGCCACGCCACAGCGCATCGAGGTCATGGCGCGCGAGCGCCTGCAGATGAAGCCGGCCACGCCGGCCATCGCCCAGTACGTCAATGACGATGCGCGCACCGGAGTGGCTCCATGACGCGCAGCGTGCTCTACACCTCCAGCCCCTTGCTGGCGTCCAAGACACCCCTGTGGCGCAGCAAGATGATCGTGGCCATGCTGGGCCTGGGCTTTGTCGGCCTGGGTGCACGCGCGGCCTATGTGCAGGTGTTCGGCAACGACTTCTTCCAGCGCCAGGGCCAGGTGCGCTTCGCGCGCACGCTGGAGCTGCCGGCCAACCGCGGCCGCCTGCTGGACCGCAATGGACTGATCCTGGCCTCCAGCGTGCCGGCCGCCAGCATCTGGGCCATTCCCGAAGATGTCGAGCAGGACGACCCCGAGGTCAAGGCCAAGCTCAAGCAGCTGGCCGCGCTCATGGAGATGCCGCTGCCAGCGCTGATGGAAAAGCTGGCCGACGAGGACAAGACCTTCGTCTGGATCAAGCGCCAGCTCGACTGGGACGTTGGTCAGCAGATCCATGCCCTCAACATCAAGGGCATCTACCAGCGCAAGGAATACAAGCGCCAGTACCCGGAAGGCGAATCGGCCGCCCACATCGTGGGCTTCACGAATGTGGAAGACCATGGCCAGGAAGGCATGGAGCTGGCCTTCGACAAGGAGCTGGGCGGCAAGCCCGGCTCGCGCCGCGTGATCAAGGACCGCCTGGGCCGCGTGGTCGAGGGCGTGGGCGAGGAAGTGCCCCCTCAGGACGGCCGCGACATCCAGCTGTCCGTGGACAGCAAGGTCCAGTACTTCGCCTACCAGAAGCTCAAGGAGCAGGTCATCGCGCACAAGGCCAAGGCGGGCAGCGTGGTGGTCATGGATGCGCACACCGGCGAATTGCTGGCCCTGGCCAACTACCCCAGCTACGTGCCCGACAAGCGCAAGAACCTGACGGGCGAGCAGCTGCGCAACCGCGCCATCACCGACACCTTCGAGCCCGGCTCGACCATGAAGCCCATCACCATCGGCCTGGCGCTGGAGTCGGGCCGCTTCAAGCCGGAAACGCCCATCGACACCACGCCGGGCCGCGTCAACGTCACGGGCTCGACGATTTCCGACACCCACAACTACGGCTTGCTCACCGTGGCCGGCGTGATCCAGAAGTCCAGCAACGTGGGCACGACCAAGATCGCGCTGCAGATGCCGGCCAAGGAAATGTGGGAAACCTTCTCGGCCGTGGGCTTCGGCCAGAAGCCGCAGATCTCCTTCCCCGGCGCCGCCAGCGGTCGCCTGCGTCCCTACAAGACCTGGAGGCCGGTGGAGCAGGCCACCATGGGCTATGGCTACGGCCTGTCCGCCAGCCTGCTGCAGATGACGCGCAGCTACACCGTCTTTGCCAACGGCGGGCGCGTGATCCCGGCCACCATGGTCAAGACCGACGAGCCGCCCGTGGGCGTGCCCGTGTTCTCTCCGCGCACGGCCAACGAGGTGCGCAAGATGCTGGCCCTGGCGGCCGGCCCCGGCGGCACGGGCCAGCGCGCCCAGACCATCGGCTACTCGGTGGGCGGCAAGTCGGGCACGGCCCGCAAGCAGCAGGGCAAGGGCTATGCCGCCGGCAAGTACCGCGCCTGGTTCACGGGCATGGCGCCCATCGAGAACCCGCGCATCATCGTCGCCGTGATGGTGGACGAGCCCAGTGCCGGCACCATCTACGGCGGCACCGTGGCGGCACCCGTGTTCAGCGAAGTGGTGCAGCAGACGCTGCGCCTGATGGGCGTGCAGCCCGATATGGAAGTCAAGCCCTTGATCGTCGCCAACCCCGTGGAGGAGCCATCGCTATGAGTTCCTCCCAAGCCCTGCGGGTGCTGTCCACGGCCACCGAGGCTGTCCAATGGCTGGCCGCCCGCCTGCAAGGCAGCGGCACGCTGCAGACCGACAGCCGCAAGGTCCGGCCCGGCGACGCCTTCATCGCCTGGCCCGGCGCGGCCACCGATGGCCGCGCCCATGTGGCCTCAGCCCTGGAGCGCGGTGCCATGGCCTGCCTGGTCGAAGCGCAGGGTGTCGAAGCCTTCGGTTTTTGCGGCGAGCACATCGCGGCGCTGCCCGGCCTCAAGGCCGCCACGGGCCTGATCGCCGACCAGTGGTTCCAGCATCCCAGCGCCCAGATCGACGTGCTGGCCGTGACCGGCACCAATGGCAAGACCACCACCGCCTGGTGGCTGGCGCACGCGCTGGCCCAGGTGAAGCTGCAGGAACGCAGCGGCTGCGCCCTGGTGGGCACGCTGGGCGTGGGCATTCCGCCCGCCATGGAATCCACGGGCATGACCACACCCGATCCGGTGCGGCTGCAGCGCGCGTTCCGCGAGTACGCCGATGCGGGCCTGGCGGCCTGCGCCATCGAGGCCTCGTCCATCGGCATCGTCGAGCACCGGCTGGACGGCACGCGCATCCGCGTGGCGCTGTTCACCAATTTCACGCAGGACCACCTCGACTACCACGGCAGCATGCAGGCCTACTGGGATGCCAAGGCCGCGCTGTTCGACTGGCCCGGCCTGCAGGCCGCCGTCGTCAATGTGGACGACGCGCATGGCGCACGCCTGTGGGCCACGCTGCAGTCGCGCAAGCAGCCTGCCGCGCTCGATGTCTGGAGCATTTCCATCGAAGGCGCGGCGCGCCTGCAGGCCAAGGACATTGCGCTGGGTGCCGAGGGCCTGAGCTTCACCGTGATCGAGGCCGGCCACAGCCTGCGCATGCACACGCGCATGGTGGGCCAGTACAACGTATCCAACCTGCTGGGCGTGCTGGCCGCGCTGCGCTGCCTGGGCCTGACCCTGGACCAGGCCGTTGCGGCCTGCGCCCACCTGGAGCCCGTGCCCGGCCGCATGCAGCAGATCGTCCAGCCCGGCCAGCCGCTGGTGGCCGTGGACTACGCCCACACGCCCGATGCGCTGGACAAGGCCCTGCGCGCCCTGCGCCCGGCCGCCGAGCAGCGCCGTGGCCGGCTGTGGTGCGTGTTCGGCTGCGGCGGCGACCGCGATGCCACCAAGCGGCCGCTCATGGGGCAGGCCGCCCAGAAGAATGCCGACTGTGTGCTGGTCACCAGCGACAACCCGCGCAGCGAAGTGCCCGACCGCATCATCGACCAGATCCTGGCCGGCATGCAGCCGGGCGAGAACCTGCAGTCCCAGGCCGATCGCGCAGCGGCCATCGCTCAGGCGATTGCGCACGCCAGCGAACGCGACGTGGTGCTGATCGCCGGCAAGGGACATGAGGACTACCAGGAGACGGCGGGCCAGCGCCATCCGTTCTCCGACATGGCCGAGGCGCACAAGGCGCTGGCGGCCCGCGAAGGAAAGAAGCGGTCATGATGACCTTGCAACAAGCGCTGGAGCTGATCCAGTCGCATATCCCCCAGGCACGGCTGGTCGGCAACGGCCAGGCCGTGCTCACGCGCGTGCACACCGACACCCGCACGCTGCAGGCCGGGGATCTGTTCGTCGCCTTGAAGGGCGAGCGTTTCGATGCCAACCAGTTCCTGGTCCAGGCCCGCGAGGCCGGTGCTGCCGCAGCCCTGGCCCATGGCGGCCTGGAGGCCGCAGGCCTGTCCGGCATCGAGGTGCCTGACTCGCTGGCCGCCCTGGGTGCGCTGGCCACGGCCTGGCGCGCGCGCTTTGCGCTGCCGCTGATTGCCGTCACCGGCAGCAACGGCAAGACCACGGTCACGCAGATGGTGGCCACCATCCTGCGCGCCCACGCGGGCGAGGAGGCCCTGGCCACGCGCGGCAACTTCAACAACTCCATCGGCCTGCCGCTGAGCCTGATGCGCATGACCGCCCAGCACCGCGTGGCCGTGCTGGAGATGGGCATGAACCATCCCGGCGAGATTGCCGAGCTGGCCGCCATCGGCCAGCCCACCGTTGCCCTGGTCAACAACGCGCAGCGCGAGCACCAGGAATTCATGCACACGGTCGAGGCCGTGGCGCGCGAGAACGGCAGCGTGCTGCTGTCCCTGCCCGCCGACGGCGTGGCCGTGTTCCCGGCCGGCGACACCTACACGCCGCTGTGGCGCGAGCTGGCCGCTGCGCGCCAGTGCCTGCTGTTCGGCGAGTCTGCCGATGGCGCCCAGGTCCATGCGCGCGATGCGCTGTGGCTGGGCGATGCCTGGCAGTTCACGCTGGTCACTCCCGAGGGCGAGGCCCCGGTGCGCCTGCACATTGCCGGCCGCCACAACGTGCGCAATGCGCTGGCCGCTGCGGCCTGCGCCCAGGCAGCCGGTGTGCCGCTGGCCGACATTGCACGCGGCCTGAGCGTGTTCGAGCCCGTGCAGGGCCGTTCGCGCGCACTGGGCGTTTCGGTGCAGGGCCGCACGGTCACCGTGATCGACGACAGCTACAACGCCAATCCCGACTCGGTGGCCGCAGCCATCGAGGTGCTGCGCGAACTGCCCGCTCCCCAGCTGCTGGTGCTGGGCGACATGGGCGAGGTCGGCGACCAGGGACCGCAATTCCATGCCGAGGCTGGCGCGCTGGCGCGCAGCCTGGGCATTGCCCGGCTGTTCACGCTGGGCGCGCAAAGCACATCCGCCGCCACCGCATTCGGTGCAGGTGCGCGGCATTTCGAAGACATGGCCTCGCTGCAGCAGGCAGCCTGTGCCGCGCTGCCCGAGGTGGGCAGCCTTCTGGTCAAGGGTTCGAGGTTCATGAAGATGGAGCAGGTGGTTCAGGCGGTCGAGGCGGCCGGCAAGGATGACGGTTGCAAGAAGGAGGCCGCATGCTGCTGATGCTGTCCCAATGGCTGCAGGGCCTGTCCCCCGAGTTCGGCTTTCTGCGCGTCTTCCAGTACCTCACGATGCGCGCCGTGATGGCCGCGCTCACGGCCCTGGTCATCGGACTGCTGGCCGGGCCGCGTCTGATCCGCATGCTGACCTCGCTCAAGATCGGCCAGCCCGTGCGCGGCTACGGCATGGAGACCCATCTGGCCAAAAGCGGCACGCCCACCATGGGCGGGGCGCTGATCCTGCTGTCCATTGCCGTTTCCACGCTGCTGTGGTTCGACCTGTCCAACCGCTTCGTCTGGATCGTGCTGCTGGTCACGCTGGGCTTTGGCACCATCGGCTGGGTGGACGACTGGCGCAAGGTGGTCAACAAGGACCCCGAAGGCATGCGCTCGGGCGAGAAGTATTTCTGGCAGTCCGTCATCGGCCTGCTGGCCGCGCTGTACCTGGTGTTCTGCATTTCCGAGAACTCCAATGCCCAGGTCTTCGAGCTGTTCGTCACCTGGGTGCAGTCCGGCTTTGCGCTGGACCTGCCGCCCAAGGCGGGCCTGCTCGTGCCTTTCTTCAAGGAAGTCAGCTACCCGCTGGGCGTGCTGGGCTTCGTGATCATGACCTACCTGGTCATCGTGGGCGCCAGCAATGCCGTGAACCTGACCGACGGGCTGGACGGCCTGGCGATCATGCCCGTGATCATGGTGGGCTCGGCCCTGGGCATCTTCGCCTACGTCACCGGCAATGCCGGCTACGCCAAGTACCTGCTGTTCCCGCACATCCCGGGTTCGGGCGAGCTGCTGGTGTACTGCGCGGCCATGGCCGGCGCGGGCCTGGCCTTCCTCTGGTTCAACGCCCACCCGGCCCAGGTGTTCATGGGCGACGTGGGTGCGCTGGCGCTGGGCGCCTCGCTGGGCACCATTGCCGTCATCGTGCGCCAGGAAATCGTGCTGGCCATCATGGGCGGCATCTTCGTGGTGGAGGCGCTGTCGGTGATGCTGCAGGTCACCTGGTTCAAGTTCACCAAGAAGCGCTATGGCCAGGGCCGCCGCCTGCTCAAGATGGCGCCGCTGCACCACCACTTCGAAAAGAGTGGCTGGAAGGAGACCCAGGTCGTGATCCGCTTCTGGATCATCACCATGCTGCTGTGCCTGCTGGGCCTGTCCACGCTGAAGCTGAGGTGAGTGCATGAACACCGAAGACTTCAAGACCGACCTCCACGCACTGCCGGCCACCGAGCCCGCCGTGCCGGCGTCCCCTGCCGAGCTTGTCGAGCTGGCGGAGCCGGCCGGGATGCCGGGCCTCGCTCCCGAGGGGCAGGTGGTTGCGGACCCGGTCCTGGACGATTCACCGGCTCCCGTGCCAGTTGGCGACGGCGAGGCGGAGCCTCCGGCCGTCGAGGTGCCGCCGGCGCCGCAGGTGCCTGTGGCCCTTACCGAGCCCGTGCCCGACATCGCCACGCTGACGGCAGCCAAGGATGCTGCCGCCTTCGTGGCCCAGATCTTTGCGGACCCCAGCATCTCCGACTCGTCCGATGCCGAGGTCACGCCCCTTGCCGCCGAAGAGGCGGTTGAATCCGAGCAGGTGCTGCCGCCCGTGGCTGCCGGCTGGCCCGGCGAGCAGGTCCAGCACCTGCAGGGCCAGCGCGTGCTCGTGCTGGGTCTGGGTGCCTCGGGCCTGGCCATGGCACGCTGGTGCGTGCGCTGCGGCGCCGAAGTCATCGTGGCCGATACGCGCCAGGCACCGCCCCAGCTGCAGCAACTGTCCACCGAATTGCCCCAGGTGCGCTTCGTGCCCGGCGAGTTCACGGCGCAGCTGGTGGACGGCCAGAGCCTGGGCCTGGTCTACCGCTCGCCCGGCCTGAGCCCGGCCGCCGTGGCGCCCGTGGTCGATACCGCGCGCGCCCAGGGCCTGCCCGTGGGCGGCGAACTCGATCTCTTCGCCATGGCGCTCAAGGCCCTGGCCGCGGCCCATGGCTACCGTCCCACGGTGCTGGGCATCACCGGGACCAATGGCAAGACCACGGTCACCTCGCTGACCGGCCAACTGCTGGAGCATGCGGGCCTGCGCGTGGCCGTGGCCGGCAATATCGGCCCCACGCTGCTGGACACGCTGACCCAGGCCATCGATGCCGAAACGCTGCCCCAGGCCTGGGTGCTGGAGCTGTCCAGCTTCCAGCTCGATGGCGTGCAGATGTTCGAGCCCACGGCCGCCGCCGTGCTCAACATCACCCAGGACCACCTGGACTGGCACGGCACCCTGCGCGCCTATGCCGATGCCAAGGCCTGCATCTTCGGCAGCAGCGGCACCATGGTGCTCAACCGCGAAGACCCCGAGGTCATGCGCATGCTGCCGGCGCCCGTGGTGCCGCCGGGCAAGCGCCAAAAGCCCCAGCAGCGCGCCCACATCACCTTCGGCGGCGACATGCCGCGCCGCCCCGGCGACTTCGGCCTGGAAGTGGTCAGTGGCATGACGTGGCTGGTGCGCGCCCATGAGGCCGACGAAACCGCCAAGGGCAAGAACGCCGAAGACCTGTACATCCAGCGCCTCATGCCTGCCGACGCACTGCGCATCCGCGGCCGGCACAACGCCATCAACGCCCTGTCCGCCCTGGCCCTGGCCAGCGCGGGCGGCTGCACGCTGGCGCCGCTGCTCTATGGACTGCGTGAGTACCGGGGCGAGCCGCACCGCGTCCAGCCCATTGGCCGCGTCAACGGCGTGGAGTACTACGACGACAGCAAGGGCACGAACGTGGGTGCCACCGTGGCCGCGCTGTCCGGCCTGGGGCCTGACCACCGCATCGTGGTCATCCTGGGTGGCGACGGCAAGGGCCAGGATTTCTCTCCGCTGGTCGCGCCCGTGTCGCGCCATGTGCGCACGGCCGTGCTGATCGGCCGCGACGCCGGCCGCATCCGCGCCGCCCTGCAGGACTGCGGCGTGCCCCTGGTCGATGCCACCACCATGGCCGACGCCGTGGAGCTGGCCGCCTCGCGCGCCCATGAGGGCGATGCCGTGCTGCTGTCGCCCGCCTGTGCCAGCCTGGACATGTTCCGCAACTACGAGGACCGGGCCCACCAGTTCGTCGATGCCGTGCGCGCCTTGGCGCTGGATGCCGGGCATGAACTCGGAGGTGCTGCATGACCGCCGTATCGCAGGTCCTGGGCCGGATGCGCTCCTGGTTCGGAGGCGCGCAGGAGAAGGCCATCGACGTGCTGCCCGTGCGCCTGGGCGGTCCCCAGTACCACCGGCCCACGCAGACGCCGGCCAGCGTGCTCGGCCTGGACCAGGCCCTGATCTGGGTGGTCATAGGCCTGCTGGCCTGGAGCCTGATCATGGTGTATTCGGCGTCGATCGCCATGCCGGACAACCCGCGCTTCGGCAAGATCGCGCCCACCCATTTCCTGATGCGCCATGCCATGTCCATCGGCATGGCCTTCGTCGGCGCGCTGCTGGCCTTCCAGGTGTCCATGGCCACCTGGGAGCGCATGGCGCGCAAGCTCTTCCTGGTGTCCCTGGTCCTGCTGGTGGCCGTGCTGATCCCGCACGTGGGCACCGTGGTCAACGGCGCGCGGCGCTGGCTGTCGCTGGGCATCATGAATTTCCAGCCGTCCGAACTGGCCAAGTTCGCCGTGCTCATCTATGCGGCCGACTACATGGTGCGCAAGATGGAGGTCAAGGAGCGCTTCTTCCGCGCCGTGCTGCCCATGGGGCTGGCCGTGGTGCTGGTCGGCGTGCTGCTGCTGGCCGAGCCCGACATGGGCGCCTTCATGGTGATCGTGGTGATCGCCATGGGCATCCTGTTCCTGGGCGGCGTGAACGCGCGCATGTTCTTCCTGATCGCGGCCCTGGTGGTGCTGGCCTTCGTGCTGATCATCGCCACCTCCGAATGGCGGCGCGAGCGCATCTTTGCCTACCTCAATCCCTGGGATGAAAAGCATGCCCTGGGCAAGGGCTACCAGCTGTCGCATGCGCTGATCGCCATCGGGCGCGGCGAGATCTTCGGCGTGGGCCTGGGCCGCAGCGTCGAGAAGCTGCACTGGCTGCCCGAGGCGCACACCGACTTCCTGCTGGCCGTGATCGGCGAGGAATTCGGCCTGGTCGGCGTGCTCTTGATCGCCGTCACCTTCCTGTGGCTGACGCGCCGCATCATGCTCATAGGGCGGCAGGCCATTGCGCTGGACCGGGTGTTCTCCGGCCTGGTGGCCGAGGGCATTGCGATCTGGATGGGTTTCCAGGCCTTCATCAACATGGGCGTGAACCTGGGCGCGCTGCCGACCAAGGGGCTGACGCTGCCCCTGATGAGTTTCGGCGGCTCGGCCATTTTGATGAATCTGATAGCGATAGCGGTGGTGTTAAGGGTGGACTACGAGAACAAGTTGCTGATGAAGGGAGGGCATGCATGACACAGCAGCCCACCTCCCAAGGCACGCAACGCCAGCGCACGGCCCTGATCATGGCCGGCGGCACGGG
The DNA here is from genome assembly GCF_052692095.1 of Delftia sp. NA_296.1. Classification (NCBI taxonomy): domain Bacteria; kingdom Pseudomonadati; phylum Pseudomonadota; class Betaproteobacteria; order Burkholderiales; family Comamonadaceae; genus Delftia; species Delftia sp. NA_296.1. Next base: position 57,318 of record NZ_JBQZGF010000005.1, read on the forward strand.
CGGACATATCTTCCCGGGCCTGGCCGTGGCCCAGGCCCTGCGCGAGCGCGGCTGGAACGTGCGCTGGCTGGGCGCGCCCGGCTCCATGGAGTCGCGCATCGTGCCCGCCCAGGGCTTCCCGCTGGAGACCATCGAGTTCTCGGGCGTGCGCGGCAAGGGCATCATGACCCTGGCCTTTTTGCCCATGCGCCTGCTGCGTGCCTTCTGGCAGGCGCTGGCCGTGGTGCGCCGCGTCAAGCCCGACGTGGTGGTCGGTCTGGGTGGCTACATCAGCTTCCCCGGTGGAATGATGGCCGTGCTGGCCGGCAAGCCCCTGGTGCTGCATGAGCAGAACTCCGTGGCCGGCATGGCCAACAAGGTGCTGGCCAGCGTCTCCCACCGCATCTTCACCGCCTTCCCCAACGTATTCCCCAAGGGCCGCTGGGTCGGCAACCCCTTGCGCCAGGCCTTCACCGAGCAGCCCGCGCCCGAGCAGCGTTTCGCAGGCCGCAGCGGCCCGCTGCGCCTGCTGGTGGTGGGCGGAAGCCTGGGCGCCAAGGCTCTCAACGAGATCGTGCCCCAGGCGCTGGCCCTGATTCCCGCCGATGTGCGGCCTGTCGTGCTGCACCAAAGCGGCGCCGCGCAGATCGATGCCCTGCGCGCCAACTATGCCGCCGCAGGCGTCGCGGCCGAGCTCACGCCCTTCATCGACGACACCGCGCGCGCCTTTGCCGAGGCCGATGTCATCGTCTGCCGCGCTGGCGCCAGCACGGTCACCGAGATCGCGGCCGTGGGCGCCGCAGCCATCTATGTGCCCTTCCCGTCCGCCGTGGACGACCACCAGACCACGAACGCGCGTTTCCTGGTCGATGCCGGTGGTGGATGGTTGATGCAACAAAGCGCACTGACTGCCCAAAGCCTGGCCGAAATGCTACAAAATATGCAGCGTGCGACGCTGCTGGAGCGCGCTGGAAAAGCCAAGAAAATGCAAAAGACCGATGCCACCGCCGAGGTGGTCGCCGCCTGTGAGGAACTGGCCGCATGAAGCACGCCATTCATCACATCCATTTCGTCGGCATCGGCGGCGCCGGAATGAGCGGCATCGCCGAGGTGCTGCACAACCTGGGTTACGCCATCTCGGGCTCGGACCTGTCCGACAGTGCCACGCTGCGCCGGCTCGCCGGCCTGGGCATCGCCACCCACGTCGGCCATGCGGCCGCGCACATCGAAGGGGCTGACGCCGTCGTCACCTCCACCGCCGTGCAGTCCGACAATCCCGAGGTGCTGGCCGCGCGCGAGCGCAAGATTCCCGTTGTGCCGCGTGCGCTCATGCTGGCCGAGCTCATGCGCTTCAAGCAGGGCATCGCCATCGCGGGTGCCCATGGCAAGACCACGACCACCAGCCTGGTGACCAGCGTGCTGGCCGAGGCCGGGCTGGACCCGACCTTCGTCATCGGCGGCAAGCTCAACAGCGCGGGCGCCAACGCCAAGCTGGGCCAGGGCGACTACATCGTGGTCGAGGCGGACGAGTCCGATGCCTCCTTCCTGAACCTGCTGCCCGTGATGGCCGTCGTCACCAACATCGACGCCGACCACATGGAAACCTACGGTCATGACTTCGGCCGGCTCAAGGGCGCCTTCGTCGATTTCCTGCACCGCATGCCGTTCTACGGCCGCGCCATCGTCTGTGTGGACAGCCCGGCCGTGCGCGAGATCCTGCCCCAGGTGGCCCGCCCCGTGACCACCTACGGCTTTGCCGAGGACGCCCAGGTGCGCGCCCTCAACGTGCGCGCCGAAGCTGGCAGCATGCATTTCACGGTGCGCCGCAGCAACGGCCAGAGCTATCCCGACCTGGACGTGGTGCTGAGCCTGCCGGGCGAGCACAACGTGCTCAACGCGCTGTCGGCCGTGGCCGTGGCCATGGAGCTGGAGATCTCCGACGACGCGCTGCTGCGTGCCTTCGAAAGCTTCAAGGGCGTGGGCCGGCGCTTCCAGCGCTATGGCGAACTGGCGACTGCCGACGGCGGCAGCTTCACCGTCATCGACGACTATGGCCACCACCCCGTCGAGATGGCGGCCACGCTGGCCGCCGCTCGTGGCGCCTTCCCGGGCCGTCGCCTGGTGCTGGCATTCCAGCCGCACCGCTACAGCCGCACGCGCGACTGCTTCGAGGATTTCGTCAAGGTCATCGGCCTGGCCGATGCCGTGCTGCTGACCGAGGTCTATGCGGCCGGCGAGGCGCCCGTGGTGGCGGCCGACGGCCGCTCGCTGACTCGCGCCCTGCGCGTGGCCGGCCGTGTCGAGCCGGTATTTGTGGAAAACGTTGCCGAGCTGCCGGCGGCCATTGCCGTCAATGCCCGCGATGGCGACGTGTTGTTGTGCATGGGGGCAGGCTCGATTGGCGCCGTGCCCGGAAAGTTGGTTGAAATGCTTCAGAAACAAGAGCTGCAGGCGCAGCAGGGAGCTGTGCAATGAGCAGCTTCGGCACCCAGATCGATGTCAAGGCCCTGGGCAAGGTGGCCGTGCTGTTGGGCGGCCGCTCGGCCGAGCGCGAGGTCTCGCTGATGTCGGGCACGGGCGTGCTCAAGGCCCTGCTGTCGCATGGCGTGGACGCCCATGCCTTCGACCCCGCCGAGCGTGACCTGGGCGAGTTGAAGAAGGAAGGGTTCGACCGCTGCTTCATCGCGCTGCACGGCCGCTACGGCGAAGACGGCACGGTGCAGGGTGCGCTGGAGCTGCTGGGCATCCCGTACACGGGCCCCGGCGTGATGGCCTCGAGCATCGCCATGGACAAGATCATGACCAAGCGCATCTGGCGCTTCGAGGGCCTGCCCACGCCGGACTGGCGTCTGGTCGCCAGCGCAGGCGAGACGCGCGCCGCGCTGCAGGCGCTGGGCGCGCCCATGATCGTCAAGCCCTCGCGCGAGGGCTCGACCATCGGCCTGACCAAGGTCTGGACGGCCGAGGAATGCGAGCAGGCCTATGTGCTGGCCTCCCGCTACGACCCCGAAGTGCTCTGCGAGGAGTTCATCGAAGGCGACGAGACCACCTGCCCCGTGCTCGGCACGGGCGAGGGCGCCCATGCGCTGCCCGTGATCCGCATCGTCGCCCCCGAAGGCAACTACGACTACCAGAACAAGTACTTCACCGACGACACCAAGTACCACTGCCCCAGCGGACTGCCCGCCGAGGAAGAGGCCGAGATCCGGCGCATCGTCGTGCGGGCCTTCCGCACGCTGGGCTGCCGCGGCTGGTCGCGCGCCGACATCATGATCCGCGCCAGCGATCGCAAGCCCTTCCTGCTGGAGATCAACACCTCGCCGGGCATGACGGGCCACTCGCTGGTGCCCATGTCGGCCCGCGCCATCGGTGTCAGCTACTCGAACCTCTGCCTGGGCATCCTGGCCAGCGCCGCGCTGGACGCCGCGCAACCGGAGCAGGAGCACGCATGAGCTACTCCCTGCCGGCCCCCTTCGACGTCAAGCTCATGAACGTGACCGCTACGGTCCTGTTCGTGGGCGTGGCTGCGCTGGGGCTGGCAGCGGTGAGCTGGTGGGCGCTGCGCCACCCGGCCTTCAACATCGGCCGCATCGTGGTCGAGGGCGAGCTGGTGCACAACAACACGGTGACGCTGCGCGCCAACGTGGCGCCCGTGCTCACGGGCAACTTCTTCACCGTGGACCTCAAGGGCGCCAAGGCGGCATTCGAGCAGGTGCCCTGGGTGCGCGAGGCGCAGGTGCGCCGCGACTATCCCAACAGCCTGCGCGTCATCCTGCACGAGCATGTGGCCGAGGCCTTCTGGGGCCCCGATTCGGGCACCGGCCTGATCAACAGCTTTGGCGAGGTCTTCGAGGCCAACCTGGGCGAGCTCGACCGCGACGGCCTGCCGCGCCTGCAGGGCCCCGAGGACAGCGCCCCGCAGATGCTGCAGATGTACCGGCTGCTGGTGCCGGCGCTGGGGCCGCTGGATGTGGAGATCGACGGGCTCACGCTCAATGCGCGCGGAAGCTGGCAGCTCAGGCTGGCCAATGATGCACAGATCGAACTGGGTGGCGGCAGCGTGGAAGCCGTGCTGCAGCGCGTGCAGCGCTTCGTGCGCACGCTGCCCCAGATCACGACCCAATACAAGCGCAAGGCCGACGCCATCGAGTCGGCCGACCTGCGCTACGAAGACGGATATGCGCTGAGGCTGCGCGGTGTGACCACCGGCACGGCCAAGGCGCCGGCTGCAGTGCGTCCCCGACGCTGAAGACGAGGGAGGAAAGACCTATGTACACGCACACCATGCAGCGACACAGCGACAGGACAGAACCAACCGGGGGCGGATGCTGATATGGCAAGAGAATACAAAGATGTGATCGTCGGACTGGACATCGGCACGGCCAAGGTCATGGTCGTGGTCGCCGAGGTCCTGTACAACGGCGAACTCAAGCTCGCCGGCCTCGGCGTGGCCCCGAGCAACGGACTCAAGCGGGGCGTGGTGGTGAACATCGACGCCACCGTGCAGAGCATCCAGCAGGCCTTGAAAGAGGCCGAGCTGATGGCCGACTGCAAGATCCAGCGCGTGTGCACCGGCATCACCGGCAGCCACATCCGCGGCCTGAACTCCAGCGGCATGGTGGCCATCAAGGACAAGGAAGTCACGGCCACCGACGTGGCGCGGGTGATGGAGACGGCCAAGGCCATCAACATCTCCTCGGACCAGCGGCTGCTGCTGGTCGAGCCGCAGGAATTCGTGATCGACGGCCAGGAAGTGCGCGAGCCCATCGGCATGAGCGGCATCCGCCTGGAGGCCAAGATCCACATCGTCACGGGCGCGCAGAGCGCGGCCGAGAACATCATCAAGTGCGTGCGCCGCTGCGGCCTGGAGGTCGAGCAGCTGCTGCTCAACCCGCTGGCATCGAGCCAGGCCGTGCTCACCGACGACGAGCGCGAGCTGGGCGTGGCCGTGGTCGATATCGGCGCGGGCGCCACCGACGTGGCCATCTTCACGGGCGGCGCCATCCGGCACACGGCCGTCATCCCGATCGCGGGCGACCTGATCACCAGCGACATCGCCATGGCGCTGCGCACGCCGACCAAGGACGCCGAGGACATCAAGGTCGAAAGCGGCTATGCCAAGCAGCTGCTGGCCGACCCCGATGCCCAGGTCGAAGTGCCGGGCCTGGGCGACCGCAGCCCGCGCATGATCAGCAAGCAGGCGCTGGCCGGCGTGATCGAGCCGCGCGTGGAAGAGATCTTTTCTTTGGTGCAGCAGGTGGTGCGCGATTCCGGCTACGAGGAAGTTCTGTCCTCGGGCATCGTGCTGACCGGCGGCAGCGCCGTCATGCCGGGCATGGTGGAACTGGGCGAGGACATATTCCTCAAGCCCGTGCGCCGCGGCATCCCCAAGTATTCGAGCGCTCTGGCAGACATGGTGGCCCAACCCCGCGCCGCCACCGTGATGGGATTGCTCGAAGAGGCCCGCCTGGCTCGCCTGCGCGGTTTCAAGGTGGCACAAAAGAGTGGGTCGATGAAGACCGCTTTTGGCCGTTTCAAAGACTTCATCGTGGGGAACTTTTGATATGTGCTTTCATCGACTGCGCATTACCGGCCCGCCCACCGGCTTCCGAATACCGGACAGAAGACAGAATTTTCCCCAGACGGTGGTGACCACTTACAGAGAGCTACAGGAGAACCAACATGCCCATCGACATGATTGAAGTTGAAGAATTCAACCAGGGTACGCAGATCAAGGTGATCGGCGTTGGCGGCGGCGGCGGCAACGCCGTCGAGCACATGATTGCGCGCAACGTGCAGGGTGTGGAATTCGTCTGCGCCAACACCGACGCGCAGGCGCTGCTGCGCAGCAGCGCCCACCGCACCATCCAGCTCGGCGGCAGCGGCCTGGGCGCGGGCAGCAAGCCCGACAAGGGCCGCGAGGCTGCCGAAATGGCCGAGGACGACATCCGCACCGCCATCGAAGGCGCGCACATGCTGTTCATCACGGCCGGCATGGGCGGCGGCACGGGCACGGGCGCTGCGCCCGTGATCGCGCGCGTGGCCAAGGAAATGGGCATTCTCACCGTGGGCGTGGTCACCAAGCCCTTCGAGTGGGAAGGCGGCCGACGCATGGCCAACGCCGACAGCGGCCTCAACGAGCTCGAAGCCAATGTCGATTCGCTGATCGTCGTGCTCAACGAGAAGCTGCTGGACGTGCTGGGTGACGACATCTCGCAGGACGAGGCCTTCGCCCATGCCAACGACGTTCTCAAGAACGCCGTGGGCGGCATTGCCGAAATCATCAACGAGTACGGCCATGTGAACGTCGACTTCGAAGACGTGCGCACCGTCATGGGCGAGCCCGGCAAGGCCATGATGGGCACGGCCAAGGCCGCCGGTCCCGACCGCGCGCGCATCGCCGCCGAGCAGGCCGTGGCCTGCCCGCTGCTGGAAGGCATCGACCTGTCGGGCGCCAAGGGCGTGCTGGTGCTGGTCACGGCCGCCAAGGGCAGCCTCAAGCTGTCCGAGTCGCGCCTGGCCATGAGCACCATCAATGCCTACGCCTCGCCCGATGCGCACGTGATCTACGGCGCCGCCTACGACGACACCCTGGGCGACGAGATCCGCGTCACCGTGGTCGCTACCGGCCTGTCGCGCCCCAGCGCACGCCGCCAGAACATGCAGGTGGTGCAGGGCGGTCTGCGCACCGGTACCGACAACATGAGCTACCAGCTGCCCTCGGCCTCCATGGGTGCCGCCACGGCAGCCGGCGGCCTGGTGGGCGGTGCCGCTGGCGGCGCCGACTATGCCAACAACATGTCGGTCCCCAGCGTCTGGCGTACCAACCGCACGCAGGCCGCTGCCCGCGTCGATGCCCTGGCCTCCGGCGGCATGGACGATCTGGAAATCCCGGCCTTCCTGCGCAAGCAGGCTGACTGAGCAGCGGCCCATACGGTCGCTGCATAGCCGTGATAGCGAAAGCCGTGCCAGGGCCATGCCCTGCGCACGGCTGCCGCGTTCTAAAATAGCCGGATGCTCCAACAACGCACCATCAAGACGATCACCCGTGCCGTTGGCGTGGGCCTGCACAGCGGCCAGCGCGTCGAGTTGACGCTGCGACCCGCGCAGCCCGACACCGGCATCGTGTTCCGTCGCGTGGACCTGCCGGAGCCTGTGGACATCCCGATCTCGGCCGAAGCCGTCACCGACACGCGCATGGCCTCCACCATCGGCACCGGCGGCGCCAAGGTGCATACCGTGGAGCACCTGATGTCGGCCATTGCCGGTCTCGGGCTCGACAACATCTATATAGACATCACCGCCGAGGAAGTGCCCATCCTCGACGGCTCCTCCGCCTCCTTCGTGTTCCTGCTGCAAAGCGCGGGCATCGAGCTGCAGAAGGCTCCCAAGCGCTTCATCCGCGTCATCCGCCCCGTCGAGGTGCGTGAGGGCGAGGGCCAGAACCTCAAGTGGGCGCGCTTCGACCCCTACCACGGCTTCAAGCTGCGCTTCGAGATCGACTTCGCCCATCCGGCCGTGGACTCCACGGGCCAGTGCGTGGAGTTCGACATGGGCGAGGACAACTACACGCGCGACATCGCACGCGCGCGCACCTTCGGCTTCACCAAGGACGTGGAAATGCTGCGCAGCCATGGCCTGGCGCTGGGCGGCGGCATGGACAACGCCATCGTCATGGACGACTACAAGGTGCTCAACAGCGACGGCCTGCGCTACGACGACGAGTTCGCCAAGCACAAGATCCTCGACGCCATCGGCGACCTGTACCTGATCGGCAGGCCGCTGCTGGCCGCCTACAGCGCCTTCCGCTCGGGCCACGGCATGAACAACCAGTTGCTGCGTGCCCTGCTGGCCCAGCCCGACGCCTGGGAACTGGTCAGCTTCGACAGCGAGCGCCAGGCACCCAAGGGCTTCGCCCAGCCCGCGCGGGCCTGGTGAGGCGAGCGCCGCCATGCTGATCTTCCGCTGGCTGGCCACCCTGCTGCTGCTGGCCTCGGCCGTCTCCTTCGCGTTCTACCTGGGCACGGGCCGGTCGCACTACAAGCGCTGGGGCTTCATCATCCTCAAGTGGACCGTGATTGCCGGCGTGACCTTCTTCGCCGTGCTGTTCTTTGGACGCATCGTCTGAGGGCGGCTCTGACTCGCATCTCATCCAACGCAATTGCGGTAGCGAGATCGAGACCATGGCGCTTGCGGGGGGCGCGCTCAGGCGAGAGACAGCAAGCAAGGGCCGCCCCGCAGCTAGGCTGTCGTCCCCCTCAGGGGGAAGGCGCGCAGCGCCTCAGGGGGAGTCAATACACCCTGCCGCCCTTGTAGACGGCGTGCTGGCGGCGCTGCAGCTGCGTGACCTCGGCCATCTTCGACATGGCGGCGCCCGCATGGGCGTGGGTGATGGCCAGGCCCAGGGCGTCGGCTGCGTCGGTGCCGGGCAGGCCGGGCAGTTGCAGCAGGCGGCGCACCATTTCCTGGATCTGGCTCTTGGCCGCGCGGCCGTGGCCGGTCATGGCCTTTTTCATCTGCAGTGCCGTGTATTCGGCGACCGGCAGGCCCGCATTGACCAGGGCCGTGAGCGCGGCGCCGCGCGCCTGGCCCAGCAGCAGCGTGGACTGGGGGTTGACGTTGACGAAGACGATTTCCACGGCCGAGGTGTCGGGCTGGTAGCGGCTGGCGACTTCCGAGATGCCGTCGAACAGCAGCTTGAGCCGGCCCGGCAGGTCGCCGAGCGCGATGCCAGTGGTGCGGATGGTGCCGCTGGCCACATAGGCCAGGCGGTGGCCGTCGACGTCGATCACGCCGAATCCCGTGGTCTGCAGCCCGGGGTCGATTCCAAGAATGCGCATGGCGTGACTGTAGCCGTTCAGGGGATGACGGCGCTGGGCATTCTTTGCATGACCGTGCGCGTGCGCTGCAGCAGATAGCCGGAGTTGGGCAGCTTCTCGAAGCGCTTGGGCTGGGGCAGCATCACGGCCAGGCGTGCGGCCTCGGCCGCGCTGAGCTGTGAGGCGCTCTTGCGAAAGTAGTGGCGGGCTGCAGCCTCCGCGCCAAACACGCCCTGGCCCCATTCCACGCTGTTGAGGTAGATCTCCAGGATGCGCTGCTTGCTCAGCATCAGTTCCAGCAGCTGGGTCAGCACCAGTTCCTGGCCCTTGCGCAGCAGGCTGCGTTCGCCCGACAGCAGCAGGTTCTTGGCCAGCTGCTGGGTGATGGTGGAGCCGCCGTAGATCTTGGGCGCCTTGCCGTTGTCTGCCTTCTGGGCACGGGCTTCGGCGCGCTGGTTGCGCTGCCAGGCCTTCTCGATGGCCTCCCATTGCACCCCGTGGTGTTCGGTGAAGCTGTCATCTTCGGAGGCGATGACGGCGCGCTTGAGCGTGGGCGCGATGCGGTCGTAGGGCAGCCATTGCTGGCTCCAGTGCAGGCCTTCGGAGCTGCGCAGCATCTGCCAGGCCTCGGAGCGCTGAAAGGCCGTGGATTCAGGATCGACCACCACCATCAGCGCAATGCGCAGCACAAAGAACAGCTGCAGCAGCAGGCCGGCGCACAGCACCAGCAGCAGGGCGCGTGCCAGGGATTTCATAAAGCGCTCAGCCGCCTTGAGCAATATGGGCGCGCAGCTCGTTCAGCACCTGGGCCGAGGGCGGGCGCACGCCGCGCCACAGCGCGAACGATTCGGCCGCCTGCTCCACCAGCATGCCCAGCCCGTCGCGGGCCTGGGCGCCATGCTGCTCGGCCCATTGCAGGAAGCCCTGGGCTGCGGCGCCGTACATCATGTCGTAGGCCAGGCTGCCAGGCCGCAGCACGCGGGCCGGCACGGGCACCTCGGCACCGGCCAGGCTGCTGGCGGTGGCGTTGATGACCACGTCGAAATCCTCATCCACGGCCTGCTGCTCCAGCGCCACCAGTTCCACGCCATGGTGCGCGGCGATGGCGGCATGGCGCTGCACCAGTGCCTGGGCGCGCTCGAAGGTGCGGTTGACCACGGCGATGCGGCGCGGGCGCTCGGCAAGCAGCGAGCCCAGTGCGCCGGCTGCGGCGCCACCCGCGCCCAGCAGCAGCAGGTCGCGCCCGGCCAGCGGCACGCCCGCATTGCGCACGATGTCGGCCACCAGGCCCAGGCCGTCGGTGTTGTCGGCATGGATGCCGTCCGCCACCAGCACCAGGGTGTTGGCGGCGCCGGCCAGTTGCACGCGCTCGCTGGAGGTGGTGGCCAGCTGTGCGGCTTCCAGCTTGAAGGGCACGGTGACATTGCAGCCGCGTCCGCCTGCCGCGACGAAGCCGCGCACGGCCTCGGCAAAGCCTTGCAGCTCCACATGCTGGCGCTCGTAGTGCAGGTCCTGCCCGCACAGTTCGGCAAAGCGGGCATGGATCCAGGGCGAACGGCTGTGCGCGACGGGGTTGCCCATGACGCAGTATCGGTCGGATGAGGTGGCGGCGGAAGTCATGTCGGAAAAGGAGGGTGCGCGAAGAGAGGAGGAGGGCGCTACTGCACCGTCGTCTGCAGCGTCTGCTCGCGGGTGAACTTGAAGCGCGAGACCACGGCGATCTGGTCGGCCTTGGCGCGCATGGCGGGGCCGAAATGGCCGAAGGGGCCGGCCGCACGCGCAATGGCCTCGGCCCGGGTGTCGAGCAGGCGGTTGCCCGAGCCCTGCACGATCTCAGTGGACAGCACGCGGCCGTCGTGGTTGACGGTGAGGATCATGACCAGCTCGCCATAGAGCTTCTTGCCCGCCTGTTCGGGAAAGTTCTCCGTGCCCTTGTCCTCGACCTTGCGGCGCAGGCCGTCGTAGTAGATGGCGTAGACGGCCTCGCGCGTGGACGGGCTGATATAGCGCTTCTTGGGGCGGGCGTTTTCCTCGTTGATGCGCTTTTCGATCTCGGCCAGCAGCTTGACCAGCTGCTGGCGCTTTTCCTGCTGGGCCTGCTGCTCCTTGGTCTGCTTGGCCGCCTCGCGCGGGTCCAGCGGCGGCAGGGCCGCGACCTGCTTGCGCAACTGCGTCAGCAAGACGGTCTGCTGCTCCTGCATGGAGTCGATCTGGCGCTGGCGCTCCTCGAAGTCGTCGCCCACGGCCGTGAGTGCCGAGTAGGGCATGGGGCTGGAGGCCCGGCCCTTGTCGGCCTCGCCGCCGCCGGCCAGCGAGGTCTGCGCGATGGCCTGCGCCTTGTCGGGCTGCTCGTTGGCGCGGGCATTGACCAGGATGACTTCCAGCGGCGTGTCCTGGAACACGCGGTCGAAGCGCTCCGGGTCGATGAACCGGAACGAGAACAACCCGGCATGCAGGGCGATGGAAACGCCCAGTGCCAACTGCAGCGTGCTCAGGGAACGGAGGGCGGTAGGCAGTTTCACGTCAGATCTGGGGCAGTTGCTCGGATGTGAGGCAGGTCAGGGCTGGGCGGGGTCGGCCGCCGGTGTGCCATCGGTCTCGTTCATGTCCACGGCGATGGCGATGGGGCCGGCCACGGCTTCCTCGTCATCCTCGGCGCTGTCTTCGGCGCCATCGGCAGCTGCCGCCGCATCGCCATCCAGGCGTTCGATCAGCGTGCCCGAGACATCGAGCGCGATCTCGTCGATCTCGCCCAGGCGCACGCGCACATGGGCGCCGCGCGGCAGGCCGGTGACGCCCAGCACGGGGAAGACCAGGGGCAGGTCATCGGCGCGCACCAGCAGGCCGCCGCCCATGCCTTCCTTGATGACGGTGGCCGTCAGCTCGGTGATGGCGTGCTGCTGCAGGTACTTGAGCGTCCAGAACCGTTCCATGCCGGCCTGGTAGCCGTTGTAGGCGCTGTAGGCACCGTCGAAGCTGCTGATGATGCCGAACAGCTCGGCATCCTTGGGCTTGAACGGCGCGGCCAGGGCGGCGGTCTTGCCGTGGCGCGCGCAGGCAATGATCTGCCACTGGTTGACCAGGTCCACGTAGCGGCGCAGCGGCGAGGTGGCCCAGGCATAGCTCTTGACGCCGATGCCTGCATGGGGCTGCGCCTTGGTGGACATGCGCACCTTGATGCCGGGCGCCAGGCTGGCCTGGCTGCGGTAGATGCCGGGCACGCCGAGCTCGGCCATCCAGCCGCCCCAGGTGCTGTTGGCCACGATGGCGGCCTCGGCCACGATCAGGTCCAGTGGCGCGCCGCGCTTGCGCACGCTGATCTCCACCTGCTCGTTGCCGCGGGGCTCGGCGCCGCCGTTGCCCACGAGGCGGAAGTTGTAGTCGGGGCGGTTGAAGTTCTCGGGCTTGCCGCGCACCAGTTCGCGCCCGGCCTTCAGGTGCCTGGCCCAGCGCTGCAGGAACGTCAGTTCGGCGCGCTTGCCTTGCAGCACTTCGGGCGTGCCCTCGACCTCGAAGGAGGGGTCGGCCAGCCACTGCTCGGTGACGATGTGGTCCAGCTTGTCATGGCGGAAGTTGACCTGCACGGGCACGCGCTCCAGGCGCGTCTCGCTGGCCGTGGTCTCCAGCGTGGCCTCGTCCACGGTGACGTACAGCGACACGGCGGGGTTGGCGCGGCCTTCGTCCAGCGTGTAGATCTGCACCACCTCGTCGGGCAGCATGGTGATCTTGTAGCCGGGCATGTAGACGGTGGACAGGCGCGAGCGGCCGAGCTGGTCCAGCGGCGTGCCCGGCACGATGGCCAGACCGGGCGCGGCAATGTGGATACCCACCGTGACCGTGCCAGTGCCCAGGCCGCGCACCGACAGCGCATCGTCGATTTCTGTGGTGGCCGAGTCATCGATGGAAAACGCCTGGACCTCGGCCAGCGGCAGGTCGGCCGGTGGCTGGGGTGCCTGCAGGGCCGGGAACTGCGTGCCCTTGGGGAAGTGGTCGAACAGGAAGCGCTTCCAGTGGAACTCGTAGGCCGATTCAATGGCGCCGGCCCTGTGCAGCAGATCCAGCGGTGCCAGGCGCGTGGCGCGGCTGGCCTCGACCACGGCCTTGTATTCGGCGGCGTTCTTGTCGGGGCGGAACAGGATCTTGTAGAGCTGCTCGCGGATGGGGCCGGGGCATTCGCCGGCGCCCAGCTGTTCGGCCCAGGCCGTGATCTGGGCCTGGATCTGCTTTTTCTTCTCTATGCCGGCCAGCGCCTGCTGCAGGATCTCGGCCGGCGCCTTCTTGAAGCGGCCCTTGCCGGAGCGGCGGAAGTAGTGCGGTGCGTCGTAGAGGCGGAACAGCGCGCCGGCCTGCTCGGCCAGCGTGGCCTTGTCCGAGAAATAGTCGCGTGCAAGGTCGGCGAAGCCGAATTCCTCCTCGGGGGCGAATTCCCAGGCCAGGTCCAGATCGATCTGGGCGGCCTGCGCCTGCGCCTGGGCGATCAGTTCGGCAGGCGCCGGCTTGTCGAACTTGAGCAGGATGTTGGCCGACTTGACCTTGACCCGTTTGCCCGAGTCCAGCTCCACCTGGGCGGAGGTGTCGGCTTCGGAGAGGATGCGGCCGGCCAGGAACTTGCCGGATTCTTCAAACAATGCGTGCATAGCCCGACATTCTCCCATGCTGCGGCTGGCAGCTGCCGCGCAGTCTTGCGCGGCATCAGGCCAGATTCAGGAACTCGTCCAGCTGAGGCAAGTACTCCTCGAAGTTGCTCAGCGCGTGATCGCCGCCCTCCTGGATGATCTGCAGCGCATGCGGATAGCGTGCGCTCATCTCGCGCCAGTCCAGCACCTCGTCGCCCTCGGCCGCCAGCAGCATTTCGGGGGCGGCCGGTGTCATGTGGCGCGTGTCCAGCGCGCGCAGCTCCTCGATGTATTCGCGGCGGAAGAAGAAACGCTCCTCCGGGTTGTGCCAGGAAGTCTGCTCGCCAATGTACTTTTCAAGATCGCGCGCCGGGTTGACGGCCGGGTTGATCATCACGCTGCGGCAGCGCGCCAACTGGGCCACCCAACTGGCGTAGTAGCCGCCCAGCGAGGAGCCGATCACGGCCATGGTCTCGCGCGGCCAGCTGCCGATGCCATCGGCAATCAGGGCAGCCGCCTCGCGCGGGGAAGGGGGCAGCTGCGGGCTCCACCAGCGCACATGGGGATGGCGCGTGGCCACATGCTCGGCCAGGCGCCGGGCCTTGTTGGATTGGGGAGAGGAGCGAAAGCCGTGCAGGTACAGCAAATGGGTGGTGGTCATGGCGGGCGCTCTCCTTTGCGTTGCTGGGGCCGGGCGCGGGATGCGGCCCGGACGGCTCATGGCCCATTGTGGCCGCTGCGGCAGGCGGCGCCCAGCAGGGAAGGCCCGGGCCGACAGCTGGATGACAACCGCCTCCGTGGGCAACCCTGCGCCGGGCTGGGCCGCATGCGCCACGGGATAATGGCGGCCCGTGCCCGCGACCGACCATCCCCGTGACCGAATTCGACAAGCCCTCCCTCTGGCAACGTGTTGCCCCGCTGCTGCGGGGCTTTGACTTCTGGTTGCTGCTGTTCGTGGGCATGCTGGCGTCGGCGGGGCTGATCGCCATGTACTCCTCGGGCTTCGACCACGGCACGCGCTTCACCGACCATGGGCGCAACATGCTGATCGCGGCGGCCATCCTCTTTGTCGTGGCCCAGATTCCCCCGCAGCAGCTCATGAAGGTGGCCGTGCCGCTGTACATGCTGGGCGTGGCGTTGCTGGTGGCGGTGGCGCTGTTCGGCATCACCAAGAAGGGGGCGCAGCGCTGGGTCAACGTGGGTGTGGTGATCCAGCCCAGCGAACTGCTGAAGATCGCCACGCCGCTGATGCTGGCCTGGTGGTTCCAGCGCCGCGAGGGCCAGCTGCGCGGCACGGACTTCGTGATCGCCATGGTCCTGCTCCTGGTGCCCGTGGGGCTGATCATGAAGCAGCCCGACCTGGGCACCTCGCTGCTGGTGATGGCCGCAGGCCTGTCCGTGATCTTTTTCGCGGGCCTGCCCTGGAAACTCATCGTGCCGCCCGTGCTGGCCGGCGCCATCGGCATCACGCTCATCGTGCTGTACGAGCCCCAGTTGTGCGCCGACGGCGTGCGCTGGCCCGTGCTGCATGAATACCAGCAAACCCGTGTCTGCACCCTGCTGGACCCCACGCGCGACCCGCTGGGCAAGGGATTCCACATCATCCAGGGGATGATCGCCATCGGTTCGGGCGGTGTCTGGGGCAAGGGCTTCATGGCGGGCACCCAGACCCACTTGGAGTTCATCCCCGAGCGCACGACCGACTTCATCTTCGCGGCCTATTCCGAGGAGTTCGGACTGGTCGGCAACCTGTTCATCATCGTCTCCTTCCTGCTGCTGGTCTGGCGCGGGCTGGCCATCGCCATCCAGGCCAACTCGCTGTTCGCGCGGCTCATGGCGGCAGCCGTGGCCATGATCTTCTTCACCTATGCCTTCGTGAACATGGGCATGGTCAGCGGCATCCTGCCCGTGGTCGGCGTGCCGCTGCCCTTCATCAGCTATGGCGGCACGGCCATGGTCACGCTGGGGCTGGCGCTGGGCGTGCTGATGTCGGTGGCGCGCTCGCAGCGGCAGCTGCCGGGCGAGGGCGGCGGGCCGCTCTGAATCGCACTTTGCGGCGCCAAAGGCGCCCGCAAATGTCAAAGAGTCTGGATGCCTGCGGTATCGGGCGTCGCATTCCTTCCTGCGATTTGGCTTGGAAACTGAGATTCCAAAAGCGCTGGTTGCTCCTTTTTTGATAGTTTCTGAGGGAGTCTGCTCACTTGCCACCGCCGCCAGGGCAGGCTACAAAGCAAGTGCGGACATGGGCCAGCATGTTCGCCATCCACGCGGATGCATGCCTACGGAATGCCGCTCAGCCTGGTGGAGCGGCATTCCGTTCTTTTTTGTGGGTTGGCAAGCCGCTGGCCGCAGCCGTTGCACGGCGAGGGCATGGCCGGCTCTCTACAATGCGTGAATGATCTCCCGCGAACCCACCATTGAACGCCTGGCCACAGCGCGCCAGTTGCTGCTTGAGCCCTTCGGGCTCGATGAAACCCATCTCGCGCGCGCACTGGCCGAGATCCGCAGCCACCAGGTCGACGACGCCGACCTCTACTTCCAGTACACCCGCGCCGAAGGCTGGAGCCTGGAAGAGGGCATCGTCAAGACCGGCAGCTTCAGCATCGACCAGGGCGTGGGCGTGCGTGCGGTCAGTGGCGAGAAGACGGCATTTGCCTATTCCGACGATATTTCCGAAGCCTCGCTGCTTGATGCCGCGCGCACCGTGCGCTCCATCTCGGGCGCGGCCCAGAGCAAGCGCGTGCGCGCCAATGCTCCCAAGATTGCGCAAAGCCGCTCGTTGTATCCCGGTCTGGACCCCATCGCCACGCTGGACAGCACGGCCAAGGTCGAGCTGCTGGGCAAGGTCGAGAAACTGGCCCGCGCCAAGGACCCGCGCGTTGTCCAGGTCATGGCCGGCCTGGCCAGCGAGTACGACGTGGTGCTGGTGGCCCGTGCCGATGGCACGCTGGCGGCCGACGTGCGGCCGCTGGTGCGCCTGTCGGTTACCGTGATCGCCGAGCAAAAGGGCCGGCGCGAGGTGGGCTCTGCCGGCGGCGGTGGCCGTTTCGGCCTGGCCTATTTCAGCGACGAGCAGATCGCTCAGTACGTGGACGAGGCCGTGAGCGCGGCCCTCACCAACCTGGAATCCCGTCCCGCGCCGGCTGGCGAGATGACCGTGGTGCTTGGCCCCGGCTGGCCCGGCGTGCTGCTGCACGAAGCCGTGGGACACGGTCTGGAAGGCGACTTCAACCGCAAGGGCGCCAGCGCCTTCAGCGGCCGCATCGGCCAGCGCGTGGCTGCCAAGGGCGTCACCGTGCTGGATGACGGCACGCTGGCCGATCGCCGCGGCTCGCTCAACGTCGATGACGAAGGCTGCACCAGCCAGAGCAATGTGCTGATCGAGGACGGCATCCTCAAGGGTTACATCCAGGACGCGATGAATGCCCGCCTGATGGGCGTCAAGCCCACGGGCAACGGCCGTCGCGAAAGCTATGCCCACATTCCCATGCCGCGCATGACGAACACCTACATGCTCGGTGGCGACCGGGAGCCGCAGGAAATCGTGGCCTCGATCAAGAAGGGCCTGTACGCCACCAACTTCGGCGGCGGCCAGGTCGATATCACCAGCGGCAAGTTCGTGTTCTCCGCCAGCGAGGCCTATTGGGTCGAGAACGGCAAGATCCAGTACCCCGTCAAGGGCGCGACCATCGTGGGCAGCGGCCCGGAATCGCTCAAGCACATCACCATGATCGGCAACGACATGCGCCTGGACAGCGGCGTGGGCACCTGTGGCAAGGAAGGCCAGAGCGTGCCTGTGGGCGTGGGCCAGCCCACGCTGCGCATCGACGGCCTGACGGTGGGCGGCACGGCCTGACGGTCCCATGCCCGCGCCCTGCATGGCAGGCCGGGCCCTGTCCTGCCTGACGCGGCCCGCCGCGTTCGATGGGCGCCGCCCGGCGCCGATTCCATGACCCAGCTTTCCTTTTCCTCCCGGCCAGGCCCGCGGACCTCCGTCCATCCCCTGCGCAGCCTGCCGAAGCAATGGCGTGCCTGGGCCGGCGAGTCGCGGCTGAGCCGCTTCTGGCAGCATGAGCTGATCGTGGGCGACCTGCAGCCCATGCACCAGCAACTGGCCTTGCTGGCCGTTGCGCTGGACGAGTCCGTGCGCGTGCGCTATGCGGGCAGCCCGCGCCCCGCGGTCGAAGACGCCATACAGCAGCTTGACCTGGCGGTGCTGGACCACCAGCACTTTCTCACCACCCTGGCAACGGGCTGGCATGCCCTCTACGAATTTCCTGCCTACCAGCGTCTGCTCAAAGGCTTCAGGGAGGCCGTCCACGCCTGGCAGCAGTCCGTGCTGGTGGGCGATGCCCAGGAGCCCGAGCACTTCCGCCGCTGCGAGCGCCTGGGCTGGCGTCTGCTGGGCGATGCCTGCCTGTTGACGGACATGTTTGCCGAATCCGCTGCCGTGGCCGGCGAAGCCGATGTGACTGCCATCCTGTCTGGCTACAAGGCGCGCCGATGGCAACCCTTGAGTGCCGTGCGCCGGGCCCTGCGCAGGCTGCGTGACGCGTTGCTGCGGCGTTGATCGGGCCCTTGCGTGACGCGCAGATGCGTCATTTCCCGGGGTTTGCACGTTTTCATGGCTGATGGCAATAAAACTGCATGGCATCGTGATTTTCTGCATATGCCTGAAGAATTTTTGCGTGAAACTGAGAAAAAAGCAGTTTTACTGCGTCAATGATTTTGTGCTTTCTCTCTGTGGTACGGTGAACGGCAGCTTCCCCGCCTTCATGTCCATGTTGCACTGCGAAAAATGACTGTGCTACATTCGATCCCCATGCAAGCCCGTGCCTCCTTCTACTTTTACTTTTGGTTCTCCTCCCCGGCGGAAGAGAGGTAAGCGCGCGCACCCGAACAAACCTCCCTCAAAACCGCCGAAGCTGTAAAGCCCGGCGGTTTTTTGTTTTTCCCTCCCGATTCTTCGCTCCGTTTTCCACGATCCATCTTTCCTCACGAAAGCAAGCAATGACTGCTCATCAAGCTTCCCTCGCCGATTCCTGGTATCGCGGCGGTTCCCAAAAGACTGGCCAAACCGACGACGCACGTATCAAGGACATCACCGTGTTGCCCCCTCCCGAGCACCTCATTCGCTTCTTCCCCATCCGCGGTACGGCCGTCGAGACCCTGATCGGCGACACCCGCCGCACCATCCACAACATCATGGCTGGCGAGGATGACCGCCTGCTGGTCATCGTCGGCCCCTGCTCCATCCACGATCCGGCGGCCGCCATCGAGTACGCGCGCCGCCTGGCGCCCATACGCGAGCAGTACAAGGACACGCTGGAGATCGTGATGCGCGTGTACTTCGAAAAGCCGCGCACCACCGTGGGCTGGAAGGGTTTGATCAACGATCCCTACCTGGACCAGAGCTACCGCATCGACGAAGGCCTGCGCATTGCGCGGCAACTGCTGATCGACATCAACCGCCTGGGCGTGCCGGCCGCCAGCGAGTTCCTGGACGTGATCTCGCCCCAGTACATCGCCGATCTGATCAGCTGGGGAGCCATCGGTGCGCGCACCACGGAAAGCCAGGTCCACCGTGAACTGGCCTCGGGCATCTCGGCGCCCATCGGCTTCAAGAACGGCACGGACGGCAACATCCGCATCGCCACCGACGCCATCCAGTCGGCCAGCCGTGGCCACCACTTCCTGTCCGTGCACAAGAATGGTCAGGTTGCCATCGTGAACACGGCGGGCAACCAGGATTGCCACGTCATCCTGCGCGGCGGCAAGACCCCCAACTACGACGCGGCCAACGTGGCCGCAGCCTGCGAGGATCTGGAAAAGGCCGGCCTGCCTCCCACGCTGATGGTGGACTGCAGCCACGCCAACAGCTCCAAGCAGCATGAGCGCCAAAAGGATGTGGCACGCGACATCGCCGGACAGATCAGCGGCGGCTCGCGCAGCGTCTTCGGCGTGATGATCGAGGGTCATCTCGTGGGCGGCGCCCAGAAGTTCACGCCCGGCAAGGATGAGGTGGCTGCGCTGACCTACGGCCAGAGCATCACCGATGCCTGCCTGGGCTGGGATGATTCCCTGGCAACGCTGGCCGAACTGTCCGACGCCGTGCAGCAGCGCCGCGTCAAGCATCCCGAGCCGGCTGCGGCCCTGGTTGCCGCCTGAGCCGGAAAAGAAAACGGGGCATGCATGCCCCGTTTTTTCCATGTCCCGGTTTTCTTGTTCAGTGTGGCGGCGTGGCGTCCGCCGGGGTCAGTCCGCCCTGGTTCAGCGTGTCGTCTATGCCCAGCAGCAGGACCAGCAACTGGCGCTTGTCGAATGCCACGGGCTGGCTCCATTCATGCTCGGCCAGTGGATGCACGTGGCTTTGGCAGGGCAGCTGGCCGCGGGCATCGACCACGGCACGCAGCCGGGGCAGGAAAACCCACTGCAGCCATTCGTGCAGCTTGAGTGTGTCGTACATGAACGGCATGGTCGATGCCATGGCCTCAGGGCTGGGCGCCACGGCCGACCAGAGGCTCTGGCTGCGCAACTCGTCTTCGAGTTGCTGCAACTGGTCGAGCAGTTTCTGGTGCGTGGTGTCGGTTGTCATGCGGTGAGGTCCATGAAAAAACGGGGCCAAATCTGTCGGCCATTGTACGTTTGCACCTTTGGGCAGGCGCTGGCAGGCCTTGAAACACCTGCTGGCGGCAGTGCCGACTCCAGCGCCGGAGCCAGTCTCTGGCACTTGAGGCATGTCAGCTTGCCCGGGGTGTGGAAAAGGCGCTTGCGGTTAAGCTCAGGGCATGAGTGACAGCCCTGTCTGCATGAGCGGGCACAGGGCCGTATCCCGTAATGAAGAGAGGAGTTCCATGCGCAGCGAAGTGATTGTGGTGTTGGATGCCGGACAAGAGTACCGCACGGACACCAGCGGGCTCACCCCCATGAGTTCCGATGAAGGACGGCATTGGCTGGACCAGCAGTTCATCTCCATGGACTGCGAACCCCTGCGCGCCAGCGGCAAGGTTCTGCTGGCCGACAAGCTGGTGGTGGTGGCGCGTGCGGCGCGTTCGCGCTCCGGGCTGTTCGACAACGAGCAATGGCGCAACAGCTATGCCGTGGCCGCCCAGGCCGTGCTGTCCAAGCCGCTGATCCGTGTCGATGTGCCGGCCATGTCCATCAGTTACTGACGACGGACAGATAGCGATACAGCAAAGAAGCCTGGGCATGACCCGGGCTTCTTTCATTGGGGGCTGTGCCCGGTTCAGCCTGCGGCTTGCAGCGCCGCCAGCAGCTTGGGATGAATGCCACCGAAGCCGCCATTGCTCATGCACACCACGTGGTCACCGGGGCGGGCGGCTGCGCGGATCTGCCCGATCAGCGTATCGATGTCTGCAGCCACCTGCGCCTTGTGGCCGGCTCCCACGCCCAGGGGGCGCAGCGCCTCGGCAGCATCCCAGTCCAGGCCGGCCGTGTGGCAGAACACCAGATCGGCACTTTCCAGGGCCCAGGGCAGTTGCGACTTCATGGTGCCCAGCTTCATGGTGTTGCTGCGCGGCTCGAACACCGCCAGGATGCGTGCCTGGCTGCCGAGCTTGCGGCGCAGGCCGTCCAGCGTGGTGCGGATGGCCGTGGGATGGTGGGCGAAGTCGTCGTACACGGACACGCCACCCGCCATGCCGCGCAGCTCCATGCGTCGCTTGACGTTCTGAAAGCGCGCCAGCGCATCGCAGGCCTGGGCCGGCGTCACGCCCACATGCTCGGCCGCTGCAATGGCAGCCAGCGCATTGAGCTGGTTGTGCTCCCCGGTCAGTGCCCATTCCAGGCGCGCGACCTTGTGGCCACGGTGCAGCACGTCGAAGGCGCTGGGATCACCCTGGGCACTGAAATCGCTGACCACCGCACCGAAGCTGGAGACCTCGCTCCAGCAGCCCTGGTGCAGCACGCGGGTGATGCTTTCCTCTATGCCGTTGACCACCAGCCGCCCGGAGGCGGGAACGGTGCGAACGAGATGGTGGAACTGGCGTTCGATGGCGCCGAGGTCCTCGAAGATGTCGGCGTGGTCGAACTCCAGATTGTTGAGCACGGCCGTGCGCGGGCGGTAGTGCACGAACTTGCTGCGTTTGTCGAAGAAGGCCGTGTCGTATTCATCGGCCTCGATGACGAAGACGGGCTCCGCGCCGGCCGGCCCCTGGCCTGGCGTCGGGCGGCTGGATGCGCCCAGGCGGGCCGAGACGCCGAAGTCCAGTGGCACGCCGCCGACCAGAAAGCCCGGAGCCAGGCCTGCGCATTCGAGAATCCAGGCCAGCATCGACGTTGTGGTCGTCTTGCCGTGGGTGCCGGCCACGGCCAGCACATGGCGCGGGCAGGACGGATGGTGCAGCACCTGTTCGCAAAGCCATTGCGGACCGCTGGTGTAGGGAGCGCCGCTTTCAAGAATCGCCTCCATCAGCGGGAACTTGGGGCTGCCGTCGGGCAGCCGTGCCCGGCTGACCACGTTGCCCACGACATACATGTCGGGTTGCAGGGCCATCTGGTCGGCGCCGTAGCCCTCGATCAGGTCGATGCCCAGTGCACGCAACTGATCGCTCATCGGCGGATAGACGCCGGCGTCGCAGCCTGTGACGCGGTGCCCAGCCTCGCGCGCCAGTGCGGCCAGTCCGCCCATGAAGGTGCCGCAGATGCCCAGAATATGTATGTGCATGGCCGGGCATTCTACGGTTGCCGTCATGTCCGGGAGGCCTGTCCTGCAAAAACAGGAGCTTGCGGCCCAGCAGGCACCGGGTCCCGGAAACACAAGGTTGCGAAATCGCCGGTGCAAGGCGCTGGCGGGAACGTGCAAAGCCCGTCTGCGGTCGGCGGTGCCGCGGCTTGGGTCACAATGGCCCGGGGCCATCCGCAGGGAAGGCCTCTTATATATATGTAGGGATACAGCGGATCGGAAAGCCATGGACCAAGCCACTGCCGAAATTGCCCAGACCGCGGCCCGCCTCGTGGTCGAGGAAGGGCTGGAATGGGGGGCTGCCAAGCACCGCGCACTTCGCCAGCTGGGGCTGCCCGCGCGCACCGCGCTGCCGGGCAACGACCTGGTGGAAGAGGCCGTGCGCGAATACATTGCCCTGTTCTGCGCCGACACCCAGCCCCAGGAACTGCAGGCCCTGCGCGAACTGGCCCTGCAATGGATGGACCGCCTGGCCGAGTTCCGGCCCCATCTGGCCGGCGCCGTCTGGCGCGGCACAGCCACCCGCCTGTCCGATATTTACCTGCAGCTGTTCTGCGACGACCCCAAGTCGGCCGAGATCGCGCTGATCAACCAGCATGTGGAGTACGAGCCCAGCACCGTCACCGGCTTTACGGGGCAGGCCGTGGAGGCCTTGAGCATCCACGCCTTCTGCCGCCCTTTGAACGAGTCCGTGGGCGTGCATCTGCTGGTGTACGACCATGATGATCTGCGTGGCGCACTCAAGCCCGACGGCCAGGGGCGCAGCCCGCGCGGCAGCGCCGAGGCGCTGCGCAGGCTGTTGGATCAGGATGAAGAGGAGGCCGACCGTGGCTGATTCAGTGGATGCAGGGCAAAACACATCTTCCCGTCGCCGTTGGCTGATGGGCGGCGTTGCCGCCGCCGCGGGCCTGGGTGGGGCAGGGTTTGCGTGGTGGCGTTTTCAGCCGCACGCCATGGATGCCAGTGCCGAAGAGCAGCTGTGGCAACAGCGCTTCATCACACCCGATGGCTCGGCCATGACGCTGTCGCGCTGGCGCGGCAAGCCGGTGCTGGTCAATTTCTGGGCCACCTGGTGCCCGCCCTGCGTGCGCGAGCTGCCCATGCTCGATGCCTTCTCGGCGCGCCAAGACCAGCATGGTATTCAGGTCATTGGCCTGGCCGTGGACAAGCCGGAGGCCGTGCAGCGCTTCCTGGGTCGCACACCGCTGCGTTTCCCTGTGGCGCTGGCGGTGGAAGGCGGTCTGGGCCTGACCCGCTCGCTGGGCAATCTGCAGGGCGGACTGCCCTTCACCGTGCTGCTCGGCGAAGATGGCATGGTGCAGCAACGTAAAATAGGTGAGCTTACTACCGAAGATCTGGCTTCCTGGAGCGCAAAAGGCTGATTTTTCGCATCATCGAAGCTGTGAAAGCTCAGGAAATGCCCTGAATTCCATGGCGACGTTGATGAAAAATATGCCTCAAAGCACGCAGAAGGGCGAAATTGGAGTAAATTCGCGCCCTATTTAGTTGTTAGCCGCTGGAGCTCCCATGGATTTGCGAAAACTCAAGACCCTCATTGATCTGGTGTCCGAATCGAACGTGTCGGAACTGGAGATCACCGAAGCAGAGGGCAAGGTCCGGATCGTCAAGAGCGAAGGCGCCGTGGTGCAGCACTATGTGGCAGCGCCCATGCAGGCTCCCATGGCCGCGCCGATGGCGGCACCCGTCGCCGCTGCCCCCGCAGCGCCCGTGGCGGCACCGGCCGAGGCAGCCGTCTCCGGCCACGTGGTGAAGTCGCCCATGGTCGGCACCTTCTACCGCGCCTCCAGCCCTGGCGGCAAGCCCTTCGTGGAAGTGGGCAACCAGGTCAAGGAAGGCGAGACCATCTGCATCATCGAGGCGATGAAGATTCTCAACGAGATCGAAGCCGACAAGAGCGGCACGATCACGCGCATCCTGGGCGAAAACGGCCAGGCGGTAGAGTACGGCCAGCCCCTGTTCGTGATCGAGTAACCTGCAGGCGAGCGATGCCGCAAGCGGCACGACGCCCTGGCGCGAACGCATGCCGCGGCGCGACAGAGCAATTGGCTCAACTGACGGCTTCGGCCTGCGTACCGGCGCAGGCACCAAGTCGCGAGGACCTTCATGTTTAAGAAAATTTTGGTTGCCAACCGGGGCGAGATTGCCCTGCGCATCCAGCGCGCCTGCCGTGAACTGGGCATCAAGGCGGTGATGGTGTATTCCGAGGCCGACCGTGACGCAAAGTACGTCAAGCTGGCCGATGAGGCCGTGTGCATCGGCCCCGCGCCTTCGCCGCTGAGCTACCTCAACATGCCGGCCATCATCTCGGCCGCCGAGGTGACCGACGCCGAGGCCATCCACCCCGGCTACGGCTTTCTCAGCGAGAACGCCGACTTTGCCGAGCGCGTGGAAAAGAGCGGTTTCACCTTCATCGGCCCCACGCCCGAGAACATCCGCACCATGGGTGACAAGGTCTCGGCCAAGCAGGCCATGATCAAGGCGGGCGTCCCCTGCGTGCCCGGCTCGGATGGCGAGCTGCCTGACGATCCCGTGCAGATCCGCCGCATCGCCAAGGCCGTGGGCTATCCGGTGATCATCAAGGCCGCAGGCGGCGGCGGTGGCCGTGGCATGCGCGTGGTGCATACCGAGGCGGCGCTGATCAATGCCGTGCAGATGACCAAGGCCGAGGCCGGTGCGGCCTTCGGCAATCCGGCCGTCTACATGGAAAAGTTCCTGCAGAACCCGCGCCATGTGGAAATCCAGATCCTGGCGGACAACCACCGCAACGCGGTCTACCTGGGCGAGCGCGACTGCTCCATGCAGCGCCGCCACCAGAAGGTCATCGAGGAAGCACCGGCTCCGGGCATTCCGCGCCGCCTGGTCGAGAAGATCGGCGAGCGCTGCGCCGCTGCCTGCAAGAAGCTGGGCTACCGTGGCGCCGGCACCTTCGAGTTCCTCTTTGAAAACGGCGAGTTCTACTTCATCGAGATGAACACCCGCGTTCAGGTGGAGCATCCGGTGACCGAACTGATCACGGGCGTGGACATCGTGCGCACCCAGATCATGGTGGCCGCAGGCGAGAAGCTGCCCTTCACCCAGCGCCAGATCAATGCCCAGCTCAAGGGCCATGCGATCGAATGCCGCGTGAATGCCGAGGATCCCTACAACTTCATGCCGTCGCCGGGCCGCATCACCATGTGGCATGCCCCCGGTGGCCCTGGCGTGCGCGTGGACTCGCACGTCTACAACAACTACTTCGTGCCGCCGAACTACGACTCCATGATCGGCAAGATCATCGTCCACGGCGACACGCGCGAGCAGGCGCTGGCGCGCATGCGCACGGCGCTGCTGGAGACCGTGGTCGAAGGCATCAAGACCAATATCCCGCTGCATCAGGATCTGATGGTGGACGCCAAGTTCATGGAAGGCGGCACCAACATCCATTACCTGGAAGAGTGGCTGGCGCACCGCAACGCCAACAAGCGTTGAGCAGGTCGCCCGATTGACCCTGCATGCTGGCCCCCGGCGACGGCGGCCAGCATTTTCATTTATTGCATAGAAAAGGATGGGCCCATGTTCGAGTTGAGCCTGCTGTGCCCGGAAGACCGGGTTGAGACCGTCAGCGATGCGCTGGATGCGCTGGACGCCCTGAGCGTGTCGGTGGAGGATGCCGACGCGCAGACCGAGGCCGAGCAAGCCCTGTTCGGCGAGCCCGGCATGCCGCCGCCCAAGGACGGCTGGCAGCGCAGCCGCCTGGTGGCGCTGTTCCCCTCGCAGCAAGCGGCCGAAGAGGCGCGTGATCTGCTGCTGCCCCAGGACTTCTTCGAGGGCTGCAGCATCATCGCCGTCAAGCAGGTGCCGGAGCAGGACTGGGTGCGCCTGACGCAGTCGCAGTTCGCCCCGGTGGACATCACGCCCGAATTCTGGATTGTTCCCACCTGGCACGAGCTGCCGCCCGAGGCGCGCGTGAGCATCCGCCTGGACCCGGGCCTGGCCTTTGGCACGGGCACGCACCCGACCACGCGCATGTGCCTGCGCTGGATCGCCCGCCAGCCCCAAGGCAGTCTTGGCCGCACGCTGGACTACGGCTGCGGCTCGGGCATCCTGGCCATTGGCGCTGCCAAGTTCGGTGCCACCGACATCGACGCGGTGGACATCGACCCGGCTGCCGTGGAGTCCACGCGCTACAACGCCGACGCCAACGCCGTGCAACTGAAGGCGGGCCTGCCCGATGCCGGCAACGGCGAATACCGCACCGTGCTGGCCAACATCCTGGCCACACCGCTCAAGGTGCTGGCGCCGCTGCTGTGCGGCCGCGTGGCAGCGGGTGGAAGCCTGGTGCTGGCCGGTATCCTGGAGCGCCAGGCCGACGAGCTCAAGGAGGCCTATGCGCCGTACCTGGCGCTGGAAGTGGCCGACAGCGAAGATGGCTGGATCCTGATGACCGCGCGCCGCGCGGCCTGATTTCCGGCCCGAGTCCCCGCGCGGCCGCCGCCTTCGTGGCGCGGGCCGCGAGCAGCTGCCTACAATCGATCGCTGATGAGCCAAGTCACCCGCTGTCCTGCCTGTGGAACCCGCTTCAAAGTGGTGGCCGACCAGCTGCGAATTTCGCAGGGGTGGGTGCGCTGCGGCGTCTGCCATGAAGTGTTCGATGCCTCCGAGGACCTGCAGCCCCTGCCCACGGCACCTGTGAACGCGGCCGGCACCTTGGTGGCCGGCACTCCGGTGGCTGGCGGGGCATCGCACAACCCGGCCGAATTCGAGGACGATGACATCCGCGAATTCAGGGAATCCATGTGGCTGCCTACGGCGCCGAGCGGATTGCCGGGGCGGGGCGCATCGGGGTCTGCTGCACCTGTTGCACCTGTTGCGCCCTCTGTACCTGCCACACCTGCCGCACCTGCGGTATCCACCGCAACCACGGCTGCCGCTGCCAGTGCCGAGCCTTCGCCGTCCATGCCGCCGGCCGAGATGCCGGCTCCAGAGGCCCCGCCTTCGCCCCCTGTGACCGCGAAGGACCCCTCCGCCAGCGCCGCCGAAGAGTCGGGCAGCGCGCTGCCTGGAGCGTCGCTGGTGGACGAGATCCTGGCTGCGTCCCGGGCAGCGCCGAAGTCCCCGCCCGCCGCCCAGGCCGGGCAAGCCGTTGACGGCCTGCTCGGACCCGAGCCTGACACTGCGGCTCCTGTGCCCGCACCGGCAAAGGATGAGGAAGGCGTGCCGTTCACACGGCCCCATAAGCCATCTGACAAGCCATCCGACAAGTCGTCCGACAAGTCGTCCGATGCGCCTGCGCCGTCCGTGCCAACCGGCCTGCTCCGGGAATCGGAGCCGCAGGCGCAGGCCTCCGTGCCTTCGCCGGAGTTCTCCCGCTGGCCCGACAGCGATGGCGAAGGCAGCGGTGAGGCTGCGGCCGCGCTGCCCGAGGCCGAGCCCGGCTTTGTGCGCCAGGCGCGGCGCAAGGCCTTCTGGCGCCGGCCTGCCGTGCGCGTGGCGCTTGTGATGGGCAGCCTGCTGGGCGTGGGCGCCTTGGCAGGCCAGGTCATGTGGGGCCAGCGCGATGCGCTGGCCGTGCAGCATCCTTCGCTGGCGCCCGCGCTGCAGGCCCTGTGCGCCATGGCGGGCTGCGAGCTGCAGCCGCGCCGCCAGATCGGCGATGTGGTGATCGGCAGTTCGGGCTTTCGGCAGTTGCCGCGCAGCGGCCAGTACCAGTGGAGCCTGAGCTTGGAGAACCGTTCCGACTTCCCCGTGGCCATGCCCGCTGTCGAACTCACGCTCACCGATGCCCAGGACAAGCTGCTGCTGCGGCGCGTGATCCGGCTTGACCAGTTCGGCGCGCCCGCGCAGATCGAGGGCCATGGCGAGTGGAGCGTTACGGCCCCGGTCGAAGTGCAAGGCCTGGAGGCGGCCGTGGCCGGCTATCGCGCCCTGGTTTTTTATCCCTGAATCCCCCTGACTTTTCAAGAAAGCCGAGACACACCATGGCCGCTCTCATCTGCGGATCGCTTGCGTTCGACAACATCATGACCTTCGAGGGAAGGTTTGCCGACCAGATCCTGCCTGACCAGTTGCACATCCTCAATGTGTCCTTCCTGGTGCCCACGCTGCGCCGCGATTTCGGCGGCTGCGCCGGCAACATCGCCTACGCCCTGCGCTTGCTGGGCGGCGATGCCTGGCCCATGGCCATGGTGGGCAGCGACGGCGCCGACTATGTGCAGCGCCTCGACGAACTGGGCGTGCAGACCGCGCACATCGGCCAGCTGCAGGACACGCACACGGCCCAGTGCATGATCATGACGGACCGTGACAACAACCAGATCACGGCCTTCCACCCGGGCGCCATGATGCAGGCCCACGGCAACCGCATCACGCCAGAGCTCAAGGAGCAGGTGCGCGTGGGCATCATTGCACCCGATGGCCGCCAGGCCATGCTCGAGCATGCCCAGCAGTTCAAGGCGGCCGGCATTCCCTTTGTGTTCGATCCAGGCCAGGGCCTGCCCATGTTCGATGGACAGGAGCTGCGCAGCTTCATCGAGCAGGCTGACTGGGTGGCCGTGAACGACTACGAGGCCCGTATGCTCAGCGAGCGCACAGGCTGGAGCCTGGAGCAGATTTCCGGGCAGGTGCAAGGCCTGGTGGTGACGCTGGGGGCAGAGGGCTGCGAGGTCTGGGTGCAAGGCGCCAAGACCCTGGTGGCGCCGGTGCAGCCCGCCGCCGTGGTCGATCCCACGGGATGTGGCGACGCATGGCGTGGCGCCATGCTGTTCGGCCTGGAGCGTGGCTGGGACCTGGTGCGTTGCGCCGAACTGGGCAACCGCCTGGGCGCGCTCAAGATTGCCAGCCGTGGCCCGCAGAACTACGTGCTGGACTTCGCCCAGCCCTGAAGCCGGGATCACCGGCCGGCGGCGCAGCCGCGGTCTTCACAATGAAAAAAGCCCGACTCCAAAGAGCCGGGCTTTTTGCTTTGAGACCGGAAAAGTCTCAGGGCTTGTTGCCTGTGGGGAAGGGCCATGCGGCTTGGGGAGCCAGGCGGGTTTGCGCGATGGGCGCGGGTGCGGCAGCGGGAGCTGCAGGCGCGGCAGCGGCGGGAGCTGCTGCGGCCTTCTTGGGGGCAGCGGCCTTCTTCGGGGCTGCAGCCTTCTTCGGGGCTGCAGCCTTCTTGGCGGGAGCGGCAGGAGCTGCTGCGGCCTTGGCGGGCGCTGCGGCAGGCTTGGCAGCTGCAGCGGGCTTCTTGGCAGCAGCAGGAGCGGCAGCCTTCTTGGCGGGAGCAGCGGCCTTCTTGGCAGCAGGTGCAGCAGCCTTTGTGGCAGCGGGAGCAGCGGCCTTCTTGGCAGCAGGAGCAGCAGCCTTCTTGGCAGGAGCAGCGGCCTTCTTTGCGGCAGGTGCAGCAGCCTTCTTGGCGGGAGCAGCGGCCTTCTTTGCGGCAGGAGCAGCAGCCTTCTTGGCAGGAGCGGCAGCCTTCTTTGCAGCAGGAGCAGCAGCCTTCTTGGCAGGAGCGGCGGCCTTCTTTGCAGCAGGAGCAGCAGCCTTCTTGGCGGGAGCGGCAGCCTTCTTTGCAGCAGGAGCAGCAGCCTTCTTGGCAGGAGCGGCAGCCTTCTTTGCAGCAGGAGCAGCAGCCTTCTTGGCGGGAGCGGCAGCCTTCTTCGCAGCAGGAGCAGCAGCCTTCTTGGCAGGAGCGGCAGCCTTCTTCGCAGCAGGAGCAGCAGCCTTCTTGGCAGGAGCGGCAGCCTTCTTCGCAGCAGGTGCAGCAGCCTTCTTGGCAGGAGCGGCAGCCTTCTTTGCAGCAGGTGCAGCGGCCTTCTTGGCAGCAGGAGCTGCAGCCTTCTTCACAGCAGGTGCAGCAGCCTTCTTGACGGGTGCTGCCTTGGCAGTGGCCGTGGTTTTCTTCACGGTTTCAGCCTTGGGAGCAGCCGCCTTTTTGGCAGTGGTCTTCTTGTCGGTGGGGGCCTTGGTGGAGGCCGTCTTCTTCGCAGTTGCCATCATCTTCTCCTTCGTTGATTTGCACAAAACACTTCGGGGTACGGGGCTCCGAAGCGATCCAAAGCGATGTGGAGTGACGCATCGCAATGAACACGGAGACGCCCCACGCCGCAACACCATCGGTATTGCAAAAGCGTGAAGCGCGTCATGGTTCGCATTGTGCCTGCAGAGAAGCGATTAATCCCAGGAAAGTGCGCCGCCGGTTTGATACTCGATGACGCGTGTCTCAAAGAAGTTACGTTCCTTCTTCAAATCGATCATCTCGCTCATCCAGGGGAACGGGTTTTCCTCGTTGGGGAACAGGGCCTCAAGGCCGATCTGCGTGGCGCGGCGGTTGGCGATGTAGCGCAGGTAGCCCTTGAACATCGATGCGTTCATTCCGAGCACGCCGCGCGGCATGGTGTCCTCTGCGTAGCGGTATTCCAGCTCGACGGCCTTGACGAAAAGCGCCGTGATTTCTTCCTTGAATTCGGGTGTCCACAGCTGTGGATTTTCGAGCTTGAGCTGGTTGATCAGGTCGATGCCGAAGTTGCAGTGCATGGACTCGTCGCGCAGGATGTATTGGTACTGCTCGGCGGCGCCGGTCATCTTGTTCTGGCGGCCCAGCGCAAGGATCTGCGTGAAGCCCACGTAGAAGAACAGGCCCTCCATCAGGCAGGCGAAAACGATCAGCGACTTGAGCAGGGTCTGGTCGGTTTCGAAGGTGCCGGTCTTGAAGGCGGGGTCCATGATCGCTTCGATGAAGGGGATCAGGAATTCGTCCTTGTCGCGGATGGAGGGGACTTCGAGATAGGCGTTGAAGATCTCGCCCTCATCCAGGCCCAGCGACTCCACGATGTACTGGTAGGCGTGGGTGTGGATGGCTTCCTCGAAGGCCTGGCGCAGCAGGAACTGGCGGCACTCGGGCGCCGTGATGTGGCGGTAGGTGCCCAGCACGATGTTGTTGGCGGCCAGAGAATCGGCCGTCACGAAGAAGCCCAGGTTGCGCTTGATGATGCGGCGCTCGTCCTCGGTCAGGCCGTTGGGGTCCTTCCACAGGGCGATGTCGCGGTTCATGTTCACTTCCTGCGGCATCCAGTGGTTGGCGCAGGTGGCCAGGTACTTTTCCCAGGCCCACTTGTACTTGAACGGCACCAGCTGATTGACGTCGGTCTTGGCATTGATGATGCGCTTGTCGGCGGCATTCACGCGCTTGTGTGTGGTGCTCGGCGCAGCCTCCGCGCCGCTGGGCGTGTTCGAGAGGGTGGCGTCGTCGTCAAAGGTCAGCATTGCAAATTTCTCCGGCATGCCCTGGGGCATATGTTCAGTTCATTCGGTGCGAAAGAGTCCTCTCTTTCTGCTCCGGTCAATGTAGGACCATGGGTGGCCTGGCGTGTTGAGCAGGCCCAAGGTCCATGGCGAAGATCCTGCGCATGGCGCTGGCTGGCGGGCAGGGCGCGGGGCCTGCGCCGTGGCGAGGCCCCGCGCTGCGCGGCTTACTGGCAGGCTTCGCAGCCGGGATCGTCGATGGCGCAGAACTTGATGTCCGTCGCCGGTGCCTGGGCGCGCGCGGCGGCTGCCGCGGCTTCCAGGGCGCTGGAGGTGTTCACGGCGGCAGGCTGTGCGGCGGCGGCCGAGGGCACGGCGTTGAGCACGCGGCTTTGCACCGTGGACTTCTCGATGTTGGTGGCGCTGGTGGTGCGCAGGTAGTAGGTGGTCTTCAGACCGCGCAGCCAGGCCAGCTTGTAGGTGTCGTCCAGCTTCTTGCCCGATGCACCGGCCATGTAGATGTTCAGGCTCTGGGCCTGGTCGATCCACTTCTGGCGGCGCGCAGCGGCCTCGACCAGCCAGGTGGGCTCGACCTCGAAGGCGGTGGCGTACAGGCTCTTGACGTCCTGGGGCACGCGGTCGATGGGGCGCAGCGAGCCGTCGAAGTGCTTGAGGTCCATGACCATCACGTCGTCCCACAGGCCCAGGCGCTTCAGGTCACGCACCAGGTACTGGTTGATGACGGTGAACTCGCCGGACAGGTTGGACTTGACCGACAGGTTGCCGAACGAGGGCTCGATGGAGGCATCGACGCCGACGATGTTGGAGATGGTCGCCGTGGGCGCGATGGCCACGCAGTTGGAGTTGCGCATGCCGTGCTGGCCGATCTTGGCGCGCAGGGCATCCCAGTCCAGGCGCGAGGAGCGGTCCACTTCCACATAGCCGCCGCGTGCCTTCTCCAGCAGGTTCAGCGTGTCCAGCGGCAGGATGCCCTGGTCCCACAGCGAGCCCTTGTAGCTGGAGTACTGGCCGCGTTCCTTGGCCAGCTCGGTGGAGGCCCAGTAGGCGTAGTAGCAGATGGCTTCCATCGACTGGTCGGCGAACTCCACGGCCGCGTCGCTGGCGTAGGCGATGCGCATTTCATAGAGCGCATCCTGGAAGCCCATCAGGCCCAGGCCCACCGGGCGGTGGCGCAGGTTGGAGTCCTTGGCCTTCTGCACGGCGTAGTAGTTGATGTCGATCACGTTGTCCAGCATGCGCATGGCCGTGGTGATGGTCTTGCGCAGCTTGCCGTGGTCGATGGCGCCATCGACGATGTGGCGCGCCAGGTTGACCGAGCCCAGGTTGCAGACGGCGGTCTCGGTGTCGCTGGTGTTCAGCGTGATCTCGGTGCACAGGTTGGACGAGTGCACCACGCCGGCGTGCTGCTGGGGCGAGCGCACGTTGCAGGGGTCCTTGAAGGTGACCCAGGGGTGGCCGGTCTCGAACAGCATGGACAGCATCTTGCGCCACAGGTCCATGGCCGGGATGCGCTTGAACAGCTTGAGTTCGCCGTTGTCGGCCTTGGTTTCGTAGGCCTTGTAGGCGTGCTCGAAGGCGGCGCCGAAGAGGTCGTGCAGGTCGCCGACATCGGAGGGCGAGAACAGGGTCCAGTGGCCCTTTTCCATGACGCGCTTCATGAACAGGTCGGGAATCCAGTTCGCCGTGTTCATGTCGTGCGTGCGGCGGCGGTCGTCGCCGGTGTTCTTGCGCAGTTCGAGGAATTCCTCGATGTCCAGGTGCCAGGTCTCCAGGTAGGTGCAGACGGCGCCCTTGCGCTTGCCGCCCTGGTTCACGGCCACGGCCGTGTCGTTGACCACCTTGAGGAAGGGCACCACGCCCTGCGACTCGCCGTTCGTGCCCTTGATGCGCGAACCCAGGGCGCGCACGCGCGTCCAGTCGTTGCCCAGGCCGCCGGCGAACTTGGACAGCAGGGCGTTTTCCTTGATGGACTCATAGATGCCGTCCAGATCGTCGGGCACCGTGGTCAGGTAGCAGGAAGACAGCTGCGAGCGCAGCGTGCCGCTGTTGAACAGCGTGGGCGTGCTGCTCATGAAGTCGAAGGACGACAGCAGCTCGTAGAACTCGATGGCGCGTGCATTGCGGTCCTCTTCCTGCAGCGCCAGGCCCATGGCCACGCGCATGAAGAAGGACTGGGGCAGCTCGATGCGCGTCTTGCGCACGTGCAGGAAGTAGCGGTCGTACAGGGTCTGCAGGCCCAGGTAGTCGAACTGCTCGTCGCGCTCGGCCTTGATGGCGGCAGCCAGGCGGGGCAGGTCGTAGTTCAGCAGCTCGGGGTTGAGCAGCTCGTTGTCCACGCCCTTGCGGATGAAGCCGGGGAAGTACTCTGCGTAGGCCGCCTGGATGTCGGCCGGGTGCACGTCACGGCCCATGACCTCGCGCACGATCGTGTGCAGCAGCAGGCGGGCGGTGACGTAGGTGTAGTCGGGGTCTTTCTCGATCAGCGTGCGAGCGGCCAGGATGGAGGCCTTGAAGACTTCTTCGATCGGCACGCCGTCGTACAGGTTGCGCAGCGTCTCGGCGACGATGGGGGCGGCCTGGATATCGGCGTTGAGGTTGCGGCAGGACGCCTCGATCAGCGCCAGCAGGCGGGCCTGGTCCAGCGGCACGCGCTGGCCGTTGTCGGTCACATGCAGCACGGGCGCCGGTGCGGCGGCAGCAGCCGCTGCGGCCTCGGCGGCCTTCTTTTGCTCGGCACGTTCCTGGTTGCGGCGGTCGCGGTACAGCACGTAGGCGCGCGCCACGTCGTGGTGGCCGCCGCGCATCAGGCCCAGTTCGACCTGGTCCTGCACATCTTCAATATGGAAGGTGCCGCCGCCCGGACGCGAGCGCAGCAGTGCGCGAACCACGGCCTGGGTCAGCTCGTCCACGGTCTCGCGCACGCTGGCGGAGGCCGCGCCCTGGGCACCGCGCACGGCCAGGAAGGCCTTGGTCAGCGCGACGGCGATCTTTTGCGGCGTGAAGGGCACCACATCGCCGCTGCGGCGGATGATCTGGTAGCCGTCCTGCACGGACAGGTGATGGGCGGAGGAAGGATTGGCAGCATCACCGTGCGCAGCGGGAGCCAAAGAATTCAGTGCTTCTTGCATGAGTTTCCTCAACGGGTGTTTGTGGATAGAACGGACGCGGACCTGCACTTGGGGCAGGCTTGCTGGGAGATGGAATCGGGGTCGGATGTACACACCGTTTTCACAGGGTGTGCACAGCTTGTGAACACTAGATATGGTGTCCAGCGTGCTTCTGGGCACTACCTGTAGTGTATCGCCGTCTCATGTACACGGGGTACTCACAGCCGGAAAACCGCTGTTTGCGCTGCGCCAAACGGGTGCGCAACCTACAAGCCAATAGCAGCAAAGGCCCGCTGCGCGGTGGCTTGCGGGCGATGGTCCGCCGCAAGCCGCGGCAGCCTTGGCCTTGCGCCGGTCGGACCGCTGAAAGCCCCATGGACAGTGGGGCTGCGACACATGCGTGAATTTGTAAAAAATGATCAGGCAGCCGGTGCGTGCGCCTGGCGCGCCACATCGGTTGCTTTCTGGATTGACACAGCCTTTGTCCTCTGCCTGTGGACAAGCGGGATTTTGCGCAAGACCTGGTGGTGCCTGCGATGAGGGTGTGCGCTTACGTGGAGGGCTGGCCCGCGCCCGGCGGCAGCTGCCAGTTCGCCGTGGCAGGGTGATGGGCCAGCAGCCCGCGCAGCCGGTGCCAGTCGAAGCCAGCGCCCGGATCGCATTTGCGGCCCGGCGCGATGTGCTCATGGCCTGCGAGATGGGCCACGGGGTAGCGCGCCGCGATGGCGTTGCACAGGGCATCGAGCGCCGCGTACTGGGCCTGTTCGAAGCGCAGGCCCTCCAGGCCTTCGAGTTCTATGCCGATGGAGTCGTCGTTGCAGCGGTCGCGGCCCCGCCAGCGGGAAGCGCCTGCATGCCAGGCGCGCGCATCGCAGTCCACAAACTGCCAGACCTCGCCCTGGCGCGTGATGAAGAAATGCGCTGACACCTCCAGGCCGCGTATCCCCTGGTAGTAAGGATGGGCGTCCCAGTCGAGCTGGTTGGTGAACAGTTGCTGGACCGCACCCGTGCCGTACTCGCCCGGGGGCAGGCTGATGGAGTGCACGACGACCAGATCGACCAGCGCCTGGGCCGGGCGCTCGCCAAAGTTGGGCGAGGGCAGGTGGCGGGCCTGCTGCAGCCAGCCGCCTTGCCAGGTCCAGGCCGGGGCCTGGGTGGCTTGCGCCTGTGGATCAGGACTCGCCATGGCCGCCTCCGTCCGTCTCCGCGCTGGCATCGCCGGGCAGGGCGATGTTCAGCCGGTCGATGCGGTAGCGGATCTGGCGCAGGCTCAGCCCCAGCCGTGCGGCCGTGGCCGTGCGGTTGAAACCGTTTTCCTGCAGCGCCTGCACCAGGATGCCGCGCTCGCGCTCGTCCAGCCAGGCCTGCAGGTCGCGGGGCAGGTCGGCATCGGCTGGCTCTGGCGATAGCGGGCTGCCTTGCGGCAGGGGGCGCGAAGGCGAGAGCGGAGGAGAGGGCGAGGCGGATGCAGGCGGTGCGGGCGGGGCTGGTGGCGTGCCGCAGGGCAGCTGCATCTCGGGATCTATGCGCAGCGGTCCGTCCTCGCCCAGCGTGATGGCGCGGTGCAGCAGGTTCTCCAGTTCACGCACATTGCCGGGCAGGGGCAGGCGGGCGATCTGCTGCACTGAACGCTCGTCGATCTCGGGCATGGGCAGGCCGGATTCCTGCGACAGCCGTGCCAGCAGGGCGCGGCACAGGGCAGGCAGGTCTTCGCGGCGTTCGCGCAGCGGGGGCAGCAGTACCTCAATGACATTGAGGCGGTAGTACAGGTCCTGCCGGAAGCGCCCCTGCTGCACATCGGCAGCCAGGTCGCGGTGGGTGGCGCTGACGATGCGTACATCGGCCGCTTCCTCCTGTGCGGAGCCCAGGGGGCGCACGCGGCGCTCCTGGATGGCGCGCAGCAGCTTGGCCTGCATGGCCAGGGGCAGGTCGCCGATCTCGTCCAGAAACAAGGTGCCGCCGCGCGCAGCCTGGAAGTAGCCGTCGCGGTCCTGGGTGGCGCCGGTATAGGAGCCCTTGCGCGCGCCGAAGAACTCGGCCTCCAGCAGGTTTTCGGGAATGGCGCCGCAGTTCACGGCCACCATGGGGCCATGGGCACGCTGGCTGCAGGCATGCAGCGCGCGGGCCACCAGCTCCTTGCCCGTGCCCGACTCGCCATGCACCAGCACCGGCGCCATGCCGCGGGCCACCTTGGCAATGCGCTGCTTGACGGCCTGCATGGCGGGTGACTCGCCGACCATGGCGTCCAGTGCGCCGCTGCCGTTGAGCACCGGGCTGGCGGCGGGAGAGGCCGAAGGGCTGCGCGCCGGCATCACGCCCGGGGCCGGCACACCGCCCACGCCCTGGGCGGCCGAGGCCACGACCAGGCGGAACTGCTTGAGGTCCACGGGCTTGGTCAGGTAGTCGAAGGCGCCTGAGCGCAGGGCCTCCACGGCGTTCTCGGCGGAGCCGTAGGCCGTCATGACCACGCAGCGCTCGCGCCGCTGCTGGCTGCGCAGGTCCTGCAGCAGCTCCATGCCCATGCCGTCGGGCAGGCGCATGTCGGTGATGACCACGTCGAAGCGCTGGGTCTGCAGTTGCTCGCGCGCCTCGCCCACGCTGGCGGCGGTTTCCACGCGGTAGCCTTCGCGCAGAAGGGTCAGTTCATAGAGGGTGCGCAGATCCGGCTCGTCGTCCACGACAAGGATCGATGCGGCAGCGGGCAGGGAGTTCAAAGGCATCACACCACAATCTGATCAAACAGGGAGGCCGGCAGGGCCGAGGCCGGGCCGGCACGGAACACGATGCTGAAGGCATTGCCCTCGACAGGGCCGTGCGGCGTGGGCCGCGACAGCCGCTGGTAGCTGATGCTGGCATCGTAGCGCTGGCACAGCTCGCGGCAGATATACAGGCCCAGGCCGCTGGAGCGGCTTTCCGAAGAGAAGAAGGGCTCGAACAGATGGCGTTGCACCGTGGGCTCCAGCGCGGCGCCGTCGCTCCAGACCTGTAGCCAGATCTGGCCGCCGGCCTGCGCGCCGGTCAGCACCTGCAGCGTGTGTGGCTCGTGGGCGTTGCTGCGGTAGCGCCGGGCGTTGTCCAGCAGGTTCACCAGGATGCGGCGCAGATGCTCGCCATCGAACACCACGGTCTTGTCCCTGGCGTCGAGCAGGAGCTGGATGCTGTGCGCGGGCTGGCCCTGGGCCTGCCATTCCTGGCAAACCTGGGCCACATGCTGGTCCAGGGCCAGCAGGCCGGCATGCGCCTCGCCAATGTGCTGCTGGGCCCGGGCGATGTTGAGTACGTCCTCGACGATGCGTGCCAGGCGCTCGGCATTCTGGCCTACGATGCGGCACAGCTGCTGCTGGGCCGGGTCCTGCGCCAGATCCTCGGACAGCAGGGCATTGGCCTGGGTGATGGCGGCCAGCGGATTGCGGATCTCGTGGGCCACGGCGGCCGACATGCGGCCCATGGAGGCCAGCTTTTCCGTGCGCAGCCGCGCCTCCATCTCGCGCAGATCATGCAAAAAGACCACGCACAGCTGCTGCAGCAGTGCGGGCTCGGCCGCGTCGGCGGCCTCGGATGGGGTGGCGACTTCGGTCAGCCAGGTGCGCAGGTGCAGGCCCGTCATGCCTTCCTGGCCGATGGACTGCAGATGGATGGCGGCCGAGATGGGCAGGTTCTGGGCAAAGCTCTGGGCCACGGCGTCCTGCAGCCGCTGCCAGCCGGAATGCTCCTTGAGGGCGAAGGGCAGGGCATGCGCGTCGGCCAGCCCCAGCAGGTGCAGCGCGGCCGGGTTGGCCTGCTGCACGCGGAACTGGGGATCGACCACCAGCACGCCTTCGCCCAGGTGGCGGATCACCAGGGCATTGACCTGTTCCTGCGTCTGGGCCTTGCGGCTGCTGTGCTGGGCCAGGTGGCGCTCGCGCCGCACGCGGCGTGCCAGTTCGTGCGTCAGATAGGCCACCGCGAAATAGCCTGCGCAGGCAAAGCTGGCCTGGTAGTAGGCCTGGGTGCTTTCTATGCGGCCAGCCACGTCCTGCCATGCCACCCAGCCCAGGGTCAGCAGCGTGACGCTGGCCGTGGTGGCCAGGGCCAGCGTCAGATTGCCCAGCACGGCCGAGATCAGGATGGGAATGGCCAGCAGGGCCGAGTAGTTCAGCGGCCCGGTCTGCAGCATCTGCAGCAGGCAGATGACTGCGATGTCCACGCCGATCACGGGCAGCCAGTGCACGCCGGCGCGGGGCGAGGGCGGCTGGGCGCGTGCCGTCAGCCGCAGCAGCAGCGTCAGCCCCAGGTAACCCAGGCAGACCAGCCAGACCAGGGAATTGCCGCCAGGCTGCACGCTGAGCAGCGCCAGCTGCAGCAGCAAAAGCGCAGTGGCGATGAGCACGCGGCCGGTCAGGAAGCCCTGCCATAGCCGGACAAAGGGGGCGTTGGCGTCGTGCGGCGACTGCGCCGCGGCCTCGTCGATGGTGGGTGGCTGGGGGGGGACCGCGTCCTGCATGCTCAGCGCCGTTGCGCCAGGGTGCGGTGCTCTGCGCTGCAGTAGCTGCGGCCGGCCGCCTCGATGGCCTCGCTGCGCGGCAGGTGCAGGCCGCAGTGCGCGCATTCAACCATGTCCTGCGGTGCCGCCAGCGGCGCATTGGCCGGGTTGGCCGGGTTGCGCGGCGCAGCGGCCTGGCGCCGCTCGCGGGCCTCGGCACGGCGCTGGCTGCGCCAGATGCCGACAGCCACGATGATGACGATCAGGACCAGCAGGTACTTCATGTGGTGCGCTCCAGCAGCACTTCCATGACGAAGCGCGATCCCGCATAGGCCAGCAGCAGCAGCAGGGCGCCTGCATAGAGCATGCGCACGGCGCTGCGGCCACGCCAGCCAAAGCGCGCACGGCCGATCAGCAGCACGGCAAAGGTCAGCCAGGACAGCAGCGAGAACACAGACTTGTGGTTCCAGACCCAGGCCTTGCCATAGAGCTGTTCGCCGAACAGCCAGCCTGCGGCCAGCGTGGCCGTGAGAAGCACAAAGCCTGCGGACACGAAGCGGAAGGTCAGGCGCTCCAGCGTGAGAAGCGGCAGGCCGCTGTCATGGCCACCGCCGCCCAGCCGCATGTGCTGCTCGGCGCGTGTCATCAGCGAGGCGTGGACCACGGCGGCCGCGAACAGTCCGTAGGAGGCAATGCCCAGTGCCAGGTGCAGCGGCAGCCAGGGCGAGGCGTTGACATGCAGGGGCGTTCCCGGAAACAGCGCGGCCATGAGCACGGCGGCCGTGCCCAGCGCGGACAGCGCCAGCTGCGCGCGCATCTTGGGGAACAACTGCTGCTCGACGCCATAGACGGTGAGCACCAGCCAGGCCGTCATGGACAGGGCCGGTGCGAAGCCGAAATGAGGCTGCTCCCCGAGCAGGCCCCAGGCCAGAGCCAGGGCGTGGAGCACCCAGGCCAGGCGCAGGGCAATGCGGGCGCCGGCCTGGCTGATGCGTCGGGCGCCGGCGGCTGGCACGGCATAGGCCACGGCTGCGGCAAGCGCCAGCATCCAGCCCAGGGGCGATACGTTGGCGGAAATCAGGGGGACGGAGAGCATCTTTCAATGATAGCTGTGGCTTTCCCGCCGCCGGTTGTGCAGGCTCAGAATCCGGGTGCCATGCCGTGGTTCGGCGCGCATTTTCAGGGCTCCACGGCTGCCTCGATGCGATTGCGCCCCTGGGCCTTGGCCTGGTAGAGCAGGCCGTCCGCCTTCTGCAGCCAGGTTTCCAAAGGCGCGGCAGACGGCTGCCGCACGGTGAGTACGCCGCAGCTGACGGTGAGCTGCGGCGCCGTGGGAGAGGCGGCGTGGGCGATGGACAGGCGCAGCACTTCCTGGCGGAAATGCTCGGCCATGGCCGGCGCATCGCTTTCGCCGGGGAGGATGAGCGCGAATTCCTCACCGCCAAAGCGCGCGGCCAGGTCGTAGGGCCGGCGCGCATGGCGCTGCAGCGTGGCGGCCACTGCCTTGAGCGCCTCGTCCCCCTGCACATGGCCATAGCAGTCGTTGTATTGCTTGAAGTGGTCTATATCAATGAGAGCCAGGCCCACGGGCTCGCCCGTGCGCAGGCTGCGGCGGTAGGCGCGCTCCAGCACGTCGTCGAAGTGGCGCCGGTTGGCCAGGCCGGTCAGCCCGTCCACCATGGCCAGGCGCTCCAGGGCCTGGCGCTGCAGGGCCAGCCGTATCTGGTTGCGCACGCGCACCTCGACCACGGCGGGGCGTATGGGCTTGGAGACATAGTCGGCCGCGCCCAGGCGCAGGCCGTATTCCTCGGCCTCGGCATTGCTCTGTCCGGTGATGAAGATGACGGCGATATGGGCGGTGCGCTCCTGCGCGCGCAGCGCACCCAGCACCTCGTAGCCGTTCATGCCGGGCATGGCCAGGTCCAGAAGGATCAGCTGCAGGCGGTGGGCCTCGCGGTGGGCGATCACCAGGGCGCCAGGGCCATCCTTGGCCAGCAGCACTCGGTAGTGGGGGCTCAGCAGCTCGGCCAGCATGCTGCGGTTCAGCCGCTCGTCGTCCACGATGAGGACCGTGGGCAGCTCCGACCCGGTCAGGGCGTCAAGCATCTGCGGCTCCCTGTAGGGCCATCCGGTTCGCAGCCATGCTCCGCGCCAGCTGATTGAGCGCCTGCAGCGCCGCCTCGGTTTCCAGGGACTCGGCGCAGCGCTGGATGCGCTGCAGCACGGACGCATGGCGCCCGCTGACCAGGGGCCGCAGCCGTTCCAGTTCGGCCACGGCGGCATAGTCGCTGTCGGCAATCTGCAGCCGCAGCCGAGCCAGCGTGGATGAGACTTCCTCTGCGGTCATCGGCTGCCGCTGCGGCGGCGGCGCAGCGCTGGACACCGTGGCCAGGGGTGGCAAGGCCGCATGCCTGGGCCGCACGGCGATTTCCGCCAGCAGGCCCTGCAGTCCATCGGCCAGCGCCTGCACCAGGGATGGCAGATCACCGCTGGGCCGGGCATTCCCGCCATTGCCGTCGCCTGACATGCAGGCATGCGCGCTGGTCTCGGCCATGGCCGACCATTGCTCCAGCAGGTTCGCGCCCAGGTAGCCCAGGCTGCCCTTGAAGGTATGCGCCAACGACGCCACGGTTGCCCAGTTGCCGCTGCGCGCGGCGCTGCGCAGCTGTTGCGGCGCATCGGCAAAGTCCTGGGCAAAGCCTTCGATCGCATGCAGCATGCGCGGCGATTGGCTGGCAAGGCGTTGCCGCAGCTGCACAGGATCCCAGGCCGGGGCAGGGGTTGGCGGCGTGGGCTGGGAGGGCCCGGCCGGCGCTGCCGTTGTCGGGGGGGCTGCGCGCAGGCAGCGCTGCAGCGTCTCGTACAGCAGCACATCGTCAACGGGTTTGGTCAGATGGGCATTCATGCCTGCGGCCTCGATCCGGGCGCGCTCCTCGACATAGGCCTGTGCAGTCAGCGCGATCACCGGAAGATGCCGCAGCGCGCTGCGCGTGCGCAGGGCGCGCGTGGCACTGAGACCGTCCATGCCGGGCATGTGCACGTCCATGAGCACGGCATCGAAAGGCTGGCTGTCGAGCAGCTGCAGCGCCTGCAGACCGTCTTGCGCAGTCTGTACCGATATGCCGGCCTGCTCCAGCAGCTCGGTGGCCACCTCGCGGTTGAGCACGTTGTCATCCACCACCAGCACCCTGCGCCCAGGCAGGCCCGGGTAGCGCTGCTGTGGCGACGGGCCGGCCGCCGGGTCTTCAGGCTGGGTCGATTCGGGGTCCCGCAGCGCCTCCCGGATGGAGGACCTCAGTGCCGATGCGGTCAGGGGCTTGATCAGCAGGCCCCGCAGGCCAAACTGCGCAGCATGCAGCTGCACTTCGTCGCGCCCGAAGGCCGTGACCATGAGCGCAGCCGGGGTCTTGACCAGGTCCTGTCGCTCGCGCATGCGGCGTGCCAGCTCCAGTCCGTCCATGCCGGGCATGCGCCAGTCCAGCAGGGCCAGGCCATAGGGGGATTCCTGGCGTGCGGCCTCTTGAAGCATGCGCAGCGCCTGCATGCCGTCCGCCGCCGTATCGCAGCGCATGCCCAGTCTGCGCACCATGGCGGCCAGCGCCTCGCGCGCGCTGGCGTTGTCATCGACGATGAGAACGCCGGTGCTGCCCAGGTTGTCGTGGCCGTCCAGCAGCGCATCCGTGGCAAGCCGGACCTTGGCCGTGAAGCGGAAGTCGCTGCCCTGGCCGGGCTGGCTGCACACGCCGATCTCGCCGCCCATGAGCTGCACCAGCCTGTGGCAGATGGCCAGGCCCAGACCGGTGCCGCCGTGGCGGCGCGTGGTCTGGATGTCGGCCTGGGTGAAGGGCTGGAACAGCCGCTCGGCCCGCGATGCATCCAGGCCTATGCCGGTGTCGCGCACGCTCACGCACAGGTGGTGCAGGGGCGCTGCCGTGGTGTCCGCATCGGCATCCGCAGGCGCGTCCACCGGCGGCGGCTCCAGATGCAGGGTGATCACCACCTCGCCATGCTCGGTGAACTTGATGGCGTTGCCGACCAGGTTGGTCAGCACCTGGCCCAGGCGCATTGGGTCGCCGCGCAAACGGGGCGGCAGGTGCGGGTCCAGCGCATAGACCACTTCCAACCCCTTTTCCTCTGCGCGCAGCGCCGTGGAGGCCGTCACGGTCTCCAGCACATCGTCAAGGGCGAAGTCCACTTCCTCCAGCGCCAGCATGCCCGCCTCTATCTTGGAGAAATCGAGGATGTCGTTGATCACGGCCAGCAGGGCGCTGGCCGAGCGCTCCACCTTCTCCAGGTAGCCGCGCTGGCGCGATGTCAGCGCGGTCTGCTGCACCAGGCGCGTCATGCCGATGACGGTATTCATGGGTGTGCGGATTTCGTGGCTCATGATGGCCAGGAAATCCGATTTGGCGCGTTCGGCCGCTTCGGCGGCTTCCTTGGCCTGATGCAGCGCCTGCTCGGCCTCGCGTTCGCGGGTGATGTCCAGCATGATGCCGTCCCAGACCATGCCCTCCTGACAGCGCCGGGGGGCCGAGCGGCAGCGCAGCCAGCGGATCTCTCCGTCGGGCCTGATCACGCGAAAGCGGCAATCGAAGACCCGCAGCGTATCGATCGAGCGTTGCATCATCCCCTGGTAGAGCGGCAGGTCCTCGGGATGGATGGCATTCAGGTAGACCTGCCGATCGGCCATGATGGCGTGGGCCGGCACGCCGATCAGGTTCTCTATGCCGGCGCTGATGTAGCTGAGCCGCAGTTGCGTCAAGCCGCCTTCCAGGCGGTAGATGGCGCCGCTGGGCAGGTTGTCGGCCAGGGCTTCGAGGCGCATGCGCGCGTCCTCGCGTTCGGACAGGTCCTGCAGCGTGCCGCTGAGCGCGACGATGCGGCCTTGCTCGTCGCGCAGGGCCCGGCCCATGAGGCGGGCAGCGAACTGCCGGCCGTCCGGGCAGCGCTGGACCACATCGATGCTGTAGGACTGGCCGGTGCTGATGCACAGATCCACGGCAGCGGTGAGCCGGGCAAGATCCTGCGGCCCGAGCATGGCGCGCAGGGCCTGGCGCGTCAGTGGCGGACCCTGGGGGTCCAGACCGTTCATCACATACATCATCTCCGAGGCCTGAAAGTGCCCGGTGTCCAGCTCCCATGTCCAGCTGCCCAGGCGCGCCAGCTGTTCGGCCTGGCGCAGCACGTCGTAGCTTTTTTGCAGCTGGGACTCGGTCTGGCGCATGAGGGTGATGTCGCGCGCAATGCCCAGCACGCCCACGGTCCGGCCCTCGGCATCGCGATAGGGAATCTTGGTGGACTGGAAGATGCGGCGCTGCCCGTCGACCAGCAGATGATCGTCCATCACCACGGGCGCATCGCTGTCCAGCACCCGGCGGTCGCCATCGGTGAAGCTGCTGTCGGAGAAAAGCTCCTGGTCGGTCTTGCCCACAATGTCTTCGGGCGCGCGTCCGGCAAAGCGCGCCGTGGCGGGGTTGGCGAAGGTGTAGCGGCCCTGCCGGTCCTTGGCGAAGACCAGGTCGGGCGTCTCGCGCATCACGGTCTCCAGCAGGCGCGTCGAGTCCTGCCACGGCCAGGTGCGGTTTTGCAGGTGCGGCTCAAGCTGCGCATTGGGCTGGCCGATCGGCTCGGCGTGGCCGGTGCGCTCGCTGAGGTCGTGCCAGGTAGTGAAGAAAAGCCGCCTGCCCGACAGTGACAGGCAATGGACATGGATCTCGGCGGGCAAGCTGCTGCCATCGCGGCGGATCAGCCGGCCTCGCAGAAGGGCCTGGCTGTCCACGACCATGTCCCGCCAGAAATCACGCGGCCGTCCATCCAGGTCCAGCCATACGTCCATGATGCCCAGCCCCAGCATGGCGG
This sequence comes from Delftia sp. NA_296.1, assembly GCF_052692095.1. Lineage (NCBI taxonomy): Bacteria > Pseudomonadati > Pseudomonadota > Betaproteobacteria > Burkholderiales > Comamonadaceae > Delftia > Delftia sp. NA_296.1. The sequence goes on from NZ_JBQZGF010000005.1 coordinate 102,110, forward strand.
CCTTGTGATGGCCCAGGCTGGCGCAGGCCTGGGCATTGGCATCGAGCAGGCCGCCCTGCTCGTCAAACAGAAGAAACCCGTCGGGCACACGGTCCAGGGACTGGCGATACGGCGTATCAGGCATGAAGACTCCCAGGCGGTAGCAAGCCAGCATTGCGGAATGTGATAGCCATAAACTATGGAAACATTGCGCATGTTACTGCTGGCCGGTGCCTGCCGTGGGGCACGGAAGGCCGGTACTTACCCCGGCAGGGGCAGCGGGTAGAATCATCGGGATCTGCAGGGTCCGTGCCGCGACCCGGCCCCACTTGGCCACCTGGCCCCGGCTGGCTCGCTGCAGCACACCTTTTCCTTTCCGACGACTCCAGTTCCTCCCCGCTTATGGCCTCCGCTCTGACCGACAAACTTTCGCGACTCGTCAAGGAGATGCGCGGCCAGGCCCGCATCACCGAATCCAACGTGCAGGACATGCTGCGCGAAGTGCGCATGGCCCTGCTCGAGGCCGACGTGGCCCTGCCCGTGGTGCGCGACTTCGTTGCGCGCGTCAAGGAAAAGGCGCTGGGCCAGGAGGTGCTGGGCTCGCTGCAGCCGGGCCAGCTGCTGGTGTCCATCGTCAACAAGGAACTCGCCGCCACCATGGGCGAGGGCGTGGCCGACATCAACCTCAACGCCCAGCCGCCGGCCGTCATCCTGATGGCCGGCCTGCAGGGCGCCGGCAAGACCACGACCACGGCCAAGCTGGCCAAGCACCTGATCGAGCGGCGCAAGAAGAAGGTGCTCACCGTGTCGGGCGACGTGTACCGCCCTGCCGCCATCGAGCAGCTCAAGACCGTGACCGCCCAGGCCGGTGCCGAGTGGTTCCCCTCCACGCCCGACCAGAAACCCCACGACATCGCCGTGGCCGCGCTGGACTACGCCAAGCGCCACTTCTTTGACGTGCTGCTGGTCGATACGGCCGGCCGCCTGGCCATCGACGAGCTGCTGATGGCCGAGATCAAGGATCTGCACGCCACGCTCAAGCCGGTCGAGACCCTGTTCGTCGTCGATGCCATGCAGGGCCAGGATGCGATCAACACGGCCAAGGCCTTCAAGGAAGCGCTGCCCCTGACCGGCATTGTGCTGACCAAGCTCGACGGCGACTCGCGCGGTGGCGCGGCGCTGTCGGTGCGGCAGATCACGGGCGCCCCCATCAAGTTCGCCGGCGTGTCCGAGAAGATCGACGGCCTGGAGGTGTTCGACGCCGACCGCCACGCGCAGCGCGTGCTGGGCATGGGCGACATCGTGGCCCTGGTCGAGCAGGTCACCAAGGGCGTGGACATGGAGGCCGCTCAGAAGCTGGCCGAGAAGGTCAAGAGCGGCGACGGCTTCGACCTCAACGACTTCCTTGCCCAGATCCAGCAGATGAAGCAGATGGGCGGCCTGTCCAACCTCATGGACAAGCTGCCGGCCCAGCTCACGGCCAAGGCCGGCCAGGTGGACATGGACAAGGCCGAGCGCGAGATCCGCCGCAAGGAAGGCATCATCTGCTCCATGACTGCCAAGGAGCGCAAGAAGCCCGAGATCATCAAGGCCACGCGCAAGAAGCGCATTGCCGATGGCGCGGGCGTGCAGGTCCAGGAAGTCAACCGCCTGCTCAAGGAGTTCGAGCAGATGCAGGAGATGATGAAGAAGATGAAGGGCGGCGGCCTCATGAAGATGATGAAGCGCATGGGCGGCATGAAGGCCATGAAGGGAATGATGGGCGGTGGCGGCGGCATGCCCAAGCTCCCGTTCTGATGGGCACCGCCTGAGCCGCCGGGCCGCGCGCTCTTTCCCGCCAAGCCGCAGCGCAGCCTGCGGCTTTTCTTTTGGCCGCGAGGGCTTTGTGAGAACATGCAGCGCCATGAAGGCTGGTGTTTCGACTTCCCTTGCAGTGTCTCCGGTGACCGGGGCGCGGCTCTCGCGCCGTGACTGGGGTTTGCTGGCGGCCGCCGTGCTGCTGGCTGGCTGCTCGTCCGCACCACGCAAAGGCTCGGGCCCGGCGCCGGTGCCTTCGCCGCAGGCGCTCAATCTGGACGGCGAATTGCGCGAGGCGCTGCTGGCGCGCACCATGCTTGTGGTCAACACGCCCTATACCTATGGCGGCAATTCGCCCGAAGGCGGTTTCGACTGCAGCGGCCTGATCCAGTGGGCCGTGGGCGGCATCACCGAAAACCGCCTGCCGCGCACCACGGCGCAGTGGGCGCAGTTCAGCAATCCCGTGGGCAGCCGCAGCCTGCAGCGCGGCGACTTCGTGTTCTTCAATACCCTGGGCTCGCGCTATTCGCACATGGGCATCTTTGTCGGCAATGGCCAGTTCGTGCATGCACCGTCCAGCGGCGGCACGGTGCAGCGCGTGCGCATGGACAACATCTATTTCGCCAAGCGCTTCACCGAGGCGCGCAGCATCTTCGCCTGAACGCTGGCCGGGCGACGGGTTTGAGCCGAGTCTTCAATCGATGAGTCAATCAAGATTCCAGGGAAATCCAGGGTGTCGGAATGCGTAACAAGCTCGAATTCGCACTGCGCCTGCGCCAGGCCATCGAGGCTGCGGGACTGGAGCCCCGGCCCAGCGTGCTTCTGAAGCTGTTCAATTCCAGTTACTGGGGTCGGCCGATCTCCTTCCAGGCGGTCTCGCGCTGGCTGAACGGCGAGGCCGTTCCCGAGCAGGACAAGCTGGTGCTGCTGGCGGGTTTGCTCGAGGTCGAGCCCGATGTGTTGCGCTATGGCGAATCAGCCCAGCGGTCCCCGCCGTCCCTGCCGTCGCCGCTCGAATGCCAGGAGCCGGGCGTGGGCTATCTCGAACGCGAAACCTTCGATGCCTTTTTGAAGCTGCCCGCGCCTCAGCGCCAGGTGGTGCGGGAGGTGATCCTCACCTTCGCCAAGGTGCATGGCGAAGGCTGAGCATCGGGCAGGGCAGGCAGCACAGGCGGCGCACCCGCCTGGCGGCAGTCACCGGACGGCCTGCTGCTGCCAGGGCATCGCATGCCAGGGGTGGCGCGGATCGGCCACCCACTGCTGCACTTGCTCGGGCGTCACGCTGCACCCCAGCACGTCGGCGCGGCCACGGGCCAGCCACTGGCTGCGGCCACGTGCGTAGGCCTGGCCGAAGGCCTGCCAGCTGTCAAAGCAGTCCCGCGCGCGGCATGCGTTCAGGTGCAGGATCTGCTGGTGCAGGGCCTCGTCCACCCAGCCCAGCAGCCAGGCGCAGCGCACATGGAAGGCCACGCGCGCGCAGGCAAAGGCCATGGCGGCATGGGGATCGTCACCGGCCTGCAGGCGCTGCAGGTCCAGCGTGAACCAGCGCTGGCGCAGGCCGTCGGGCAACTGGCGTGCGATCTGGGCATCGTCCAGGTCGGTGCGCAGGCCCAGGTGGTGCAGCACCATGGGGCGCAGCTGGGTGGTAAGGGCGGAGTCGGCGCCGTTGAGCTGCCGGTCCGCAAAGCCGCCCTGGATGGCGTGAAAGGCCATGGGATGGGCCAGGGCCAGGGCCCAGTCCAGTGCCGCGTCACCGCTGCGGTAGCTGCTGAAGTCCCCGCGTTGGCGCGACGCACGCATGCGCCGCAGGCCGGCGCGCACTGCCCACCAGACCAATGCAGACAGCACAACAAGGGTGAAGGCGTTCATCGCGGATTTCCTGTCCTGCCCGGCGTTCCCGGTGTTGCCGGCGATCCCGCCCGGCGCCGCGCCAGCTCCAGCGACTGCTGCAGGGCCGCGCTGCGCGGCATGCGCTCGAAGGCGGGCACGGGCACGGTGTCGCGGCGTGCCGCAACCAGCCATTGCATCAGGGGCGACCGGATGTCCAGCTGCTCCAGCAGCGCCGGGTGGGACTGCAGCAACCACAGCTGCTCGGCCTCGGTGTGCAGCTCGCTGGCCGCGCACCAGGCAGCCGCGCTGCCCGGGGCCAGCAGCTGTGCCGGTCGGCGCACGATGCCCATGGCCAGGGCGTCCGCCGGCGCCTCGCCATCGGTATGGAGGTGATTGAGCAGGGCCAGCACATCGGCCAGGTAGCGCGCAATCGGCGGGCGGTTCTGCTTGCCCTTGATCTGGTCGATGCGCAGCCGCCCGTCGTCCCGTACCTGGGCGCTGACGGTGATGCGCGGCTGGGCCGTGCCCGTGCGGTAGCTGAACAGCCGCAGCCGGCCCTGCTCGCAGGCTTCGGCGTAGTGCTCGCCATAGCCGCCGCGCAGTGCGCCGCGCTCGCTGAACTGGCCCAGGCAGTGGCGCATCATCTGGCTTTCATAGGCCATTTCGGCGCGCAGGTCCGGGCTTTGGGCATCGAATTCAACGAAGACACCCAGCTGGCCACGCAGCAGCGGACGCACGGCGCCGGGCCGGTGCTCGGCCCAGCCGCTGTCGCTTCTCCGGGCGAAGGCCAGATGCTCCAGCGTCCAGCGCGCCAGCGCCTGCGGGCAGTTGATGCGCTGCAGCTTTCCCTCCAGCGCGGTGCCGCGCCGGGTGGACAGGAACTCCAGCAGCCGGCTCTCCAGCGCCAGCAGGGGTGCGCTGTCGGGCTCCACCCACCACAGCGGCGCGCTGCCGTCGGCCGCCGGCCTGTCCGGTGACAGCGGCTGGCGGGCCGCATGTTCGCGCAGGCGCTCCAGTGCCCAGGCGGCGGGCGCGGCGTGCCGGTGCAGGCGCAGCAGCTCGGCCTGCGTGGACACGGGCTGCACGGCCGGCGGATCGGCGTCGAGGTTGCCGATCACATGGCGGTAGAAGTGGTTGGCCAGCCAGGCGGCGATCTCCTCGCTGTCGCCGCGTGCAGCGCTGCGCTCGCGGATGCGCTGCTTGATGGCCGGCGCATTGACCACGTCGCGCGGCCGATAGGCACTGGCGGCGTTGGCACCGGCGCCCGGGTTCACCACAGCTTCCACCAGGGCTTGCTGTCCGAGCGCAGCTTGAGGCAGCGCTTGAGGCCGTCCTTTGCCATCCTGTGCTCGGCCTCGCCGTCGTCGGGCGTGAGCTTGGCGATGGCCTCGCGGTGCAGGGCCACGGCCTGGTCGATGGGGCCGCAGCTTTCCATGGCGCAGGCCAGGCGGCGCAGGGTGTAGCACTCGCCCAGGGCGCGCACTTCAGGCAGCAGGGCGTCCAGGCGCGGGCGCACCAGTTCGCCATGGTTTTCGGAGAAGAAGTCGAGCAGGGACATCAGCGAGGCCAGGTAGTCGCGCCGCTGTTCGCGCTGGTCGTCCTCGTCCAGTTCCTCGAACCACTGGTCCAGGCGCTCCAGCCAGATGCCGATTTCGCCTGCGCGGCCCAGCTGGTAGAGCGCCAGCGCCGCGCTGGGGAAGTAGTCCGTGGGGCAGTGGCGGCTGTAGCCGTAGTCCTGGGTGAAGTGCCACAGCTGCTCGGCTGCCGTGACGATGCCGGGGCGGTCGTCACGGCGGATGGCGCACCACAGCAGGCCGTCGTGGTGTTCGGCAAAGGGGCTGCTGGACAGGCCCTTGTGGTGCAGGGCCGCCGCCTCGTCATAGCGCTGCTGCGAGCGGTATTTGATGGCCAGGTTGTTGCAGAGCATGGAGTAGACGTGCAGGTGCGCGTCCTTGTACATGCCCTGGCCGCTGGCCCAGAAGGCCTCGAAGCGGGCCAGGCCCTCTTCGTAGTAACGCTGCACCAGCGGCTCGCGCACCTCGTCGGCCGGCACCTGCCGGCCTTCGCCCATGAGGGCGGCCAGGTCGTCCTCATCATCCAGGGTCACGCCCGCCGCATAGCACCAGTGGGCGCCGTGGCACAGGGGAAAGGGGCGTGCCAGCGCCTGGCCTGCGTCAAGCACCGCAAAGCGTGCAGCCCACAGCAGGGACAGCGGTTCGTAGTTGGCGTACCGGGGCTGCTCGCAAACACCGCGTTCGAGCAGTGGCAGCGCTTGGTCCCAATGGTGTTCCCGTGCCAGGCGCCAGCCTTCGATAAGGGCCAGCATCGGATGGTTCGGCGCCTGCGAGCGTGCCAGTGCCAGGTACTCGTCGGCACTGCGCGGCGCAGCCGGGCTGTCTTCCAGAAGCTCTTGGAGCTGGGGGTGCAGGCCGGCCCACGCCAGGATCAGCGCCCACGTGGGCGCTTGCCCGGTATCGCTGTCCACCATGCGCAGCGCGAGTTCGTAGGCCTGTGCAGCCGAGCCCTGGCGATAAGGCAATATGCATTCGAGAGCCAGGTCCGCCGCATCGGCCAGGCGGCCCGCCTCTTCCAGCCACTGCAGCACCAGGCCGCTGAAGGCATCGTCGGAGTCATCCACCAAGCCGAAGCGGCCCAGCGCAGCCAGCTGCAGCGCGGCCTCGGGCTGGCCCATGGCATGGCAGGCCATGGCCTGCAGCCGGGCCGCATGGACCTTGCGGTGCGTGCGCACCGCCTGCGATGCGGTGGGGCTTTCGGTGCGGGCCAGGTGCTGCTCTGCCGCCATGAGCACGGCCGGAACGCTTTGCGGGGCCAGCGGCAGGACCTCGCGCGCAAGGTGCAGCCAGTCGTCGAAGTCCACGTTCTGCTCTGCATCGGCCTGGGTCAGCAGCGCCGTGGCGGCCTGCACCTGGCGCACGGTGGCGGGCACATCGCCGCGCAGACGGGCCAGCTCGGCCTTGCGCAGGCAGGCACGCGCATCGCGGCGCGCGGGGGAGGCCTCGCCATCCGGGTCGCTGCGTTCGTGGCTGCGCTGCAGGTCCACGCCTTGCTCGGCCAGCTCCCAGGCCTGGGCTTCGCGGGCCAGGTAGTGCCAGCCGTTCCAGTAGCGGTAGGGCTCGCTGGTGTGCGGCAGCCGGCCCATGAGATCGGCAGCGGGCGCGAGCAGGGCCACGCCGCCTTCACGGTCAAAGCGCAGCCGGCTCTGGATGTCGCTGAGCGCCAGGCTGGCCGTGGCCAGCAGGTGGTTGTCGCCCTGCAAGGGTTGCAGCGTGGCAGCGCGGTGTTCGCGCAGCAGTGCGTTGGCGGTTTCGGGCCGTTCCAGGTCCAGCCAGAGATCGTGCAGACGCTCCAGCTCGCCCACCGTGGCCGGGGCGAAACGCTGCTGCGAGAGCAGCTCCATGACGGCCGCCTGGCGTTCGGCCGGGGCGATGGGGCTGGCATCAGCCTCCTGCTGCAGCAGGTCGTGCGCCTGGTCCATGAAGGCATGCAGGGCTTCGCCCTCAAGGACGGCCTGGGCGGTGGCGGGCTGGGAGGTGTTCATGGAATCGATAGCAAGCAAGCGAAGCTGGAAAAGCCATGCAGGCCGACGGACCTCAGGGCGGCGACCCCGCGATGCTAGCGGTCCAGCCAGCACCATGCCAGAGTGGCTGGGCTGTTTTCACGTCCTGTTACATGCAAAAAAGCCCGGCATTGCCGGGCTTTGGTTACGCAGGAGGTCGCTGGGCCGCCGGGGCCGGGTTGGGCTCAGTGGCGCACCACGACTTCGCCGCGCAGCGTGAAGGTGCGGGCCTCGGTGATCTTCACATCGATCATCTGGCCGATCAGGCGCTCGTTGCCCGGGAAGTTGACCACGCGGTTGCACTCGGTGCGGCCCATGAGTTCGCTGCCATCGCGCTTGGACAGTCCTTCCACCAGCAGGCGCTGCACCGTGCCCACGCGCTCGTCGCTGATGTCCTTGATGTTGTTGTTGATCACGGCCTGCAGCTCCTGCAGGCGGCGCAGCTTGACCTCGTGCGGCGTGTCGTCGTGCAGGTTGGCGGCCGGCGTGCCGGGGCGGGGGCTGAAGATGAAGCTGAAGCTGTTGTCGAAGCGCACGTCGTGGATGAGCTTCATCATCTTCTGGAAGTCTTCCTCCGTCTCGCCGGGGAAGCCCACGATGAAGTCGCTGCTCATGGCCATTTCGGGCCGGATGGCGCGCAGCTTGCGGATGGTGCTCTTGTATTCCATGGCCGTGTAGCCGCGCTTCATTGCCATGAGTATCTTGTCGCTGCCGTGCTGCACGGGCAGGTGCAGGTGGCTGACCAGCTTGGGCAGCCGAGCGTAGGCCTCGATCAGGCGTGGCGTGAACTCGTTGGGGTGGCTGGTGGTGTAGCGGATGCGCTCGATGCCGGGGATCTCGGACACGTACTCCAGCAGCAGGGCAAAGTCGGCGATCTCGGCCGTGTCACCCATCTTGCCCAGGTAGGCGTTGACGTTCTGGCCCAGCAGCGTGACTTCCTTCACGCCCTGATCGGCCAGGCCGGCGACCTCGATCAGCACGTCCTCGAACGGGCGGCTGACTTCCTCGCCGCGCGTATAGGGCACGACGCAGTAGCTGCAGTACTTGGAGCAGCCTTCCATGATGGAGACGAAGGCCGAGGAGCCTTCCACGCGCGCGGGCGGCAGGTGGTCGAATTTCTCGATCTCGGGAAAGCTGATATCGACCTGGGGCTTGTGCTTGGCGGCGCGTGCATTGAGCAGCTCGGGCAGGCGGTGCAGGGTCTGCGGGCCGAAGACCACGTCCACATAGGGTGCGCGCTTGATGATTTCCTCGCCCTCCTGGCTGGCCACGCAGCCGCCCACGCCGATGAGCACGCCGCGTTCCTTCAGGTGCTTGTAGCGGCCCAGGTCGCTGAACACCTTCTCCTGCGCCTTCTCGCGCACCGAGCAGGTGTTGAACAGGATCAGGTCGGCCTGCTCCGGGTCATCGGTGGATTCGTAGCCCTGGGCTGCGCCCAGCACATCGGCCATCTTGTCCGAGTCGTACTCGTTCATCTGGCAGCCGAAGGTTTTGATAAAGACTTTCTTGGACATGGTGGGGTTCCGTCAGGCAGCCGCCGCACTGCAAGCGGCGGTCTGCAAAAAATGAAGGTGGCTCGGCCAGGGGGCGGCATGCCCCATGGCCGGGCCGCTGCGACCTGCGAGGCGCGGGCCGCGTCAGCCGTGTACGTGCTGTGCGCTTGCTGTGGTGTGCGCGGTGCTCAGTTGAAGATGCGCTGCAGCATCGACTTGGGCTTGTAGTGCTTGTCGGCCTCGGCCTTGGTCAGGATCCAGGCCTGGTGCAGCCACTGCGTCTGCGGCTCGATCACATAGCCCACCACGAGCTTGCTGCCCCGGTAATTGATGGCCTGCACCAGCGTGCGTTCAGGGCTGAACAGGCGAAAGCCCGGACTGGTGCGAATGGTCTTGCCGTCGATCTCCACCTCGGGGAACTGGGTCACGACCAGCTCGCCGAACTGGGCCTGCGGCGGGAAATTGCGCGTCTCGTTGGACGGCAGGCCCTGCGCGGCCACGCCCAGGCTGGCGCAGGCCAGGCCGGCGAGCAGGGCGCCGGCACACAGGCGGCGGGCGGGAGAGAAATGGGGCTTGCAGCGGTTCATGGTGTACATCCAGGGGCTGAACCCGCGATTCTACGAACTTGCCGCTGCGCAGGCGCGGCACTCGGGCATTGGGTCAGGTGCGGCCCGGCGCATACAGCACCGCCTTGGGCGGGCGGCACAGGCCCCAGAAGCGCAGGCCGATCAGTTCGGCCATCTGCACGCCCATGGCCGTGGGCGCGGAGATGGTGGCCAGGGCGGCGATGCCGACCTTGGCGCATTTGCGCACCAGCTCATGGCTGCCGCGGCTGGAGAGCACGACAAAGCCGGCCTCGCCCAGGCGGCCTGTGCGGGAGAGGCGGCCGACCAGCTTGTCCAGCGCGTTGTGGCGGCCCACGTCTTCGAGCACATCCGTCAGTTGCCCGTCCAGCCCTGCCCAGCCTGCGGCATGCACGGCGCCGGCTTCGGCGTTGAGCAACTGCAGCGGCGGCAGTGCCGCGATGGCTGCGCAGACGGTGTCGGCATCGACACGGGCGATCCAGTCGTGCGCGGGCAGGGGGTCGAAGGACAGGTCCAGCGCCGCGAAGCTGTCCACGCCGCAGACACCGCAGCCCGTGCGCCCGCTCATGCTGCGGCGCCGGTCCTTGAGGCGGGCGAAGCAGCGCGAGGCCACGTCCAGCTGCACCTCGATGCCGTCCATGCCGGCCGGCAGGCCTGCGGCCTGTGCAGCCACGGTGCGCACCTCGATGCCGTAGCAGTCGGCAGCGCTGTCCAGAATGCCTTCGGTGAGCGCAAAGCCCAGCGCAAAGTCTTCCAGGTCCGAGGGCGTGCCCATCATCACGGCATGTGAGATGCCATTGAACACCAGGGCGATGGGGACTTCGCTGGCCAGCACCTGCGGTTCGGCCTGGATGCTGACGGCGCCGTCTTCACCGAGCCGGTGGCGCGCCACCGCATGCGTGCGCAGCGCGGCAATGGCAGGCGGGGCGGCGCATGCAGCATCTGCTGCGCCGGGGCCTTCGTCTGGGGCGGGGACGGGGGCGGGGGCGTGTTCGGTGGTGGCGTTCATGGCGTGGGCCGCGCAGGCGGCTTCCGCATGATATCGGCGCCGCCGCGCGTGCTCAGTCCAGCAATGCCATGCCCTTGATCTGGGCGAAGACATGCATGCCCGGCGCAATGCCCAGTTGCCGGGCGGAATGCAGGGTGATGCGTGCCAGCAGGCGGGACGGGCCCAGCTGCAGCGAGACCATGACCTGGCCCGGGCCGTCCTCGCGCAGCTCCTGCACGGTGGCAGGCAGGATGTTGAGGATGCTGCTGTCTTGCGGGTGCTGCAGGCTCAGGCTCACATCGCGTGCCTGCACGCGCAACTGCACGGTTTCGCCGACGGGGCGCGGGGAGGCCATGACAAGGCGCAGGCGCCCGCCATCGAAGGACAGCGTGCTCAGGTGTGCATCGGGATCGTGCTGCTGGACCTGTGCGCTGACCATGGCCGCTGCCGTGTCGCCCATGCTCAGGGGCAGGTCCAGCCGTGCCAGCAGCTCGCTGGTGGCGCCGGCCGCGACGATGCCGCCTGCCTTGAGCAGCACCAGGTGCTGGGCCAGGCGCGCGACCTCGTCGATGGAGTGGCTGACGTAGAGGACGGGAATGTCGAGTTCGCGGCGCAGCTGGTCCAGGTAGGGCAGGACCTCGGCCTTGCGCTGGGCGTCCAGCGCGGCCAGGGGCTCGTCCATCAGCAGCACCCGCGGGCTGGTGGCCAGCGCCCGCGCAATGGCCACGCGCTGGCGCTCGCCGCCCGACAGGGTGGAGGGCATGCGGTCCATCAGGTGGCCTATGCCCAGCAGGGACACGGCCTGGTCCTGGGACACCTTGCGCCGCGCGGCCGGCGTGCGCCGCATGCCGTAGTCGATGTTGCGCCGCACGGTCAGGTGCGGGAACAGGCTGGCCTCCTGGAACACATAGCCCAGCGCACGGCGGTGCGTGGGCAGCCACTGGCTGGCCGCATCGTCCTGCCAGACCTCGCCGTTGACGGCGACGCGGCCGCGCGCGCGCTCCAGTCCCGCCAGGGCGCGCAGGCAGGTGGTCTTGCCGCAGCCCGAGGGGCCGAACAGGGCGGTGACGCCGCGCCCGGGCAGCTGCAGCTGCACGTCAAGGCGGAAGTCGGCACGTTCCAGCGCCAGGTTTGCGATGATTTCCGAGGAGGGATGGGAGTGCGCGGCGTCGGACATCAGGGAGGGAGAGAAGGCGGTCATCATGCGCGGCGCTCCTCACGCGGCTGCAACAGGTGCAGGGCCAGAAGAACCAGGAAGGAGAACACCACCATGCCGCCTGCCAGCCAGTGGGCGTGGGCGTACTCCATGGCCTCCACATGGTCGTAGATCTGTACCGAGACCACGCGCGTCACGCCGGGAATATTGCCGCCCAGCATCAGCACCACGCCGAACTCGCCCACGGTGTGCGCAAAGGTCAGCACGGCCGCCGTGATGAAGCCCGGCCGCGCCAGCGGCAGCGCCACGGTGAAGAAGCGGTCCAGCGGCCCCGCGCCCAGGCTGGCCGCAGCCTCCATGGGCCGCGTGCCCAGGGATTCGAAGGCACGCTGCAGCGGCTGCACCGTGAACGGCATGGAATAGACCAGCGAACCGATGACCAGGCCCGGAAAAGTGAAGGGCAGGGTGCTCAGCCCCAGCGCCTGCGTCAGCTGCCCCACGGGGCCGTTGGGACCCATGGTCACCAGCAGGTAAAAACCGATCACCGTGGGCGGAAGCACCAGGGGCAGCGCCACCACGGCGCCAATCGGGCCGCGCCAGCGCGAGCGCGTATGCGCCAGCCACCAGGCCAGCGGCGTGCACAGCGTCAGCAGCAGCACCGTGGTCACGCTGGCAAGTTTCAGCGTCAGCCGTATGGCGGCGTAGTCGTCGGCGGTAAGAATCATGCGGGAAGAATTCAGTGGTTCGCAGCGCTGTTGGATCTCACTCAACGCACGAAACCGGCGCGGCCCGGCTCAGCGACGCTGAGCACGGGCCCGTGCCGGCCGACCCCTCCCCAGGAGAGAGGGAAGGCGCGCAAGCGCGCCTCAACAGGTGTCAGAAGCTATAGCCGTAGGAGCGGATGATGGCACGGGCCTTGTCGGCGCGCAGGTACTTCATCAGCTCGGCGGCGGCTTCGTTGTCCTTGCCGCTGTTGAGCACGATGGCGTCCTGGCGGATGGGCTCGTGCATGGAGCCGGGCACCTGCCAGGCCGAGCCTTCGCGCAGCTTGCCGTTTTCCATCACCTGCGACAGGGCCACAAAGCCCAGCTGGGCATTGCCCGTGGCCGCGAACTGGTAGGTCTGGGCAATGTTCTCGCCCATGACAATGCGCGGCTGCACCTGGGCCGTGATGCCCAGCTTGTTCAGCACTTCCATGGCTGCCGTGCCGTAGGGCGCCAGCTTGGGATTGGCCACGGCGATGTGCTTGTAGTCGCCGGTCTTGAGGACCTCGCCCTTGTCGTCCACATAGCCGGCCTTGGGGCTCCACAGCACCAACTGGCCGATGGCGTAGGTGAAGCGCGAATCGGGCAGGCCGCGGCCTTCCTTGGCGATCTTCTCGGGCGTGGTGTCGTCGGCGGCCAGCAGGATCTGGAAGGGCGCGCCGTTGACGATCTGCGCATAGAACTTGCCCGTGGCGCCGAAGGACAGCAGGGCCTTGTGGCCGGTGTCCTTCTCGAACTCGGCGGCGATCTTCTGCATGGGCGCCGTGAAGTTGGCGGCGACGGCCACCGACACTTCGGCGGCCTGCGCGGCGGCCCAGCCGAACAGGGCAAGGGCGGCGAAGGCGGTGGCACGCAGGGGCTGGTTCACGTTCATGGGTCTCTCGCTATTCCGTTGGTGAATAGCGCAGTGTAACGACCTGAAAATGCGCATGCAGGGTGCAGGCGTTTTGCTTGGCGGGAAATAACGCTTGGCGGGCATGATGCTGCGCATGACTGCCGCAACCCCCGCTTCTCCCTCAGACCTGGTGCCCGCGCTGGGCCATGACCTGGCCGACCGGCGCATCGCCATCCTGCGGCATATCGCGGCAGGGCATTCGATTTCCCAGGCCGCGCGCGAGGCGGGTGTCAGCTACAAGGCGGCCTGGCAGGCGCTGGATGTGCTGACCAATCTGGCGGGCCGTGCCCTGGTGGAGCGCTCGGTGGGCGGCGCCGGCGGTGGCGGCGCGCGCATCACCGAGGCCGGGCAGTCCCTGCTGGCCATGGCCGATGCGCTGGAGCAGGCGCGCGCGCAGGTGCTGCAGCGCTTTGGCGGGCCCGCCGGCGTTTCTTCTGCGGCTCCCGGGCTGGGGCTGGGCCTGCGCACCAGCATGCGCAATCTGTGGCCTTGCCGGGTTGGTGCCTTGCAGGCGCAGGGCGCCCAGGTCCGCGTCTGGCTGCTGCCCGACGGCGGCGGGGATGCATCAGGCATTGCCGCACGCATCACCGAAGAAAGCGCCCAGTTGCTGGGCCTGGCGCCGGGCCTGCCCCTGATGGCGCTGTGCAAGGCCACGGCCGTGCAGGTGCTGCCTTCGGCGCCACGCTCCGATGTGCATGCCCAGGCCAATGCCTGGCCCGCCCAGGTGCAGCGCGTGGCCCGGGCCGACAGGGCGGGGCCGCGTGAAGTGGTGGCACAACTGCCCTGGGGCGGTAGCGGCGTGGGTTACGCGGCCGAGCGGGCCGAGGGCGAGTCCTGGACCTTGCGCGCAGGGCGCAAGGTCTGGCTGACGGTGCCGGAGTCCGCCGTGGTGCTGGCCGTGGCTGATTGAGCGGATGGAGTGTTGAAAGAGCAGCAGCGCGTTGCGCATGCGCAGCAGTGGCTGCAGATTCGGACGGGTCTGATGGCGCATTCAGGGCGGTATACGAAGAATTGCGCCGCTGTGAAACCTGCGCGCTCTGGCGGCGCGGGCTTTTCTGGCGACCGAATCATCGAAACCTCCCTGGCCCTCCATGAGCATCCTGAAATTGCGCAGGCAAGAGAAAGTGGCGGTCTACACCGCCTTGCTGTGTTCCTTCATCGCGGCGTTCATCTTCTTCGCGTCCGAAGGTGTGGCTGACAGTTTTCAGCAGCGGCTGGATGCGCTGGCCATCTGCGCCGTCATCGGTGCGCTGGTGACCTGGTTCAATCACTGGTGGTTCCGGGTCTGGGGCTGGCATCTGGTGCCTGTGACCCTGCTGCTGTTTTATGCCGGCACACTGGCCGCAGGGTGGCTGTTTGGCGGATGAAGGCGGTGAAAGCGGTGGTGTGGGAACCTGCTGCCACGCTTTGCATCGAAGATCCTTTTCGACTGCCTCACCAGGCCATCCACGGCCTTGCCCCTGCCATGAAGACCACCCTGTCCGCCGCCCTGATCTGCCTGCTCCTGTCCACCCCGGCCATGTCCCGTCCGCTGGACCCGGCGCCTCTGGACGCCTCGCAGTTCAACCTGGGGCTGGTCGGGTTCGCGGGCGAGATCTCGCCTGCGGAGCGGCACCTGGAGGCCATGCTCAGGCGGCCCGAGGCCAATGCCGTCCTGCTGTCGGTGATCGACGATCCGCGCCGATCTCCCGTGGCCAAGCTCTATGCGCTGTGCGGGCTCAAGCGCATGGGCAGCGGAGGCTACGAGGCAGCGCTGGTCAAGCTGCGCGGCTTTGAGGGCCAGGTCTCCGTGATGCTGGGAGACCAGATGTTCCAGGAAGACATCCGCGAGGCGGCAGACCGCATCGAAAACCTGGAGTGCAGCGAAGGCGGTTGAGCCTGGGCACGCCGGTTGCCGGACAAAAAAAGAGCTGCCATCGGCAGCTCTTTGCATTGTGGGGCATCGTTCTGAGCCGGAGGATCTGAGCCGCTCAGGACAGCTCGCGTCCCTTGAGTTCAGGGATCAGGAAGGCCGTGGCCAGCATGTCCAGCACATAGATGGCCGCCAGCAGGGCGATCGCCACCTGGAACGAATAGCTCATGGCCAGCGCACCGATCACCACCGGGCCCAGTCCGCCCACGGCGCGGCCGATGTTGAACAGCACGTTCTGCGCGGTGGCGCGCGCCTCGGTGGGGTAGGCCTCGCTCATCACGGCGCCGTAGCCGCCCATCATGCCGTTGACGAACAGGCCCATGAGGGCGCCTGCCCAGAGCATGGCCGTGGGGTCGGACAGCTGCGAATAGAGCACGACCATGATGACCGAGCCCAGCTGGAAGATCAGGAAGCTGGGCTTGCGGCCGATGCGGTCGGCCAGCTGGCCGAAGACCCAGATGCCGACCATCATTCCCACCACGGTCACGGCAGTCCATATCGAGGACTTGGTCAGGCTGAAGCCCAGTTGCTTGGACAGGAAGCTGGGCATCCAGATCATGATGCCGTAGTAGCCGAAGTTCTGGACCGAGGTCAGCACGATCACGCCCAGGCTGACCTTGGTCGTGGCGCGGTCCTTCACCAGCAGCTTCAGGCTTTG
Source organism: Delftia sp. NA_296.1 (assembly GCF_052692095.1). Taxonomy (NCBI): domain Bacteria; kingdom Pseudomonadati; phylum Pseudomonadota; class Betaproteobacteria; order Burkholderiales; family Comamonadaceae; genus Delftia; species Delftia sp. NA_296.1. The sequence goes on from NZ_JBQZGF010000005.1 coordinate 117,743, forward strand.
CAGCACCGGCACGCGGGCCGAGGGCGTGGCGGACTGCTGGCGCTTCACGAAGACTTCGGGCTCGTGCAGCTTGTTGCGGATCACCCAGGCCACCACGGCCGGTATCACGCCCACCAGGAACATGCCGCGCCAGCCGATGAGGGGCAGCAGCAGCGGCGTCAGCAGCGCCGCACCCAGCACGCCCATTTGCCAGCCCAAGGCCACGTAGGACGAGACGCGGGCGCGGTGGCGTGCGGGCCAGGCCTCGGCGGCCAGTGCCATGCCGATGCCGAACTCGCCGCCCAGGCCGATGCCCGCAATCGTGCGGTAGGCCAGCAGGTCCCAGTAGCCCTGCGCGAATGCGCACAGGCCCGTGAAGACTGCGAACAGCATGATGGTCCAGGTCAGCACGCGGATGCGCCCGTAGCGGTCGCTGAGCAGGCCGAAGAAGATGCCGCCGAACACGGCACCGATCAGCGTCCAGGTCACCAGCGAACCGGCCTGGCCCGGCGTGAGGTGCAGGTCGGCCGAAATGGCCGACAGCATGAAGCCCAGGATCAGCAGGTCGAAGCCGTCCATGGCATAGCCCACGGCCGAGCCGGCCAGGGCCTTCCAGCTGTAGCCATTGACCTGGGTGGCATGTGTGCCGACATGCGTGTCTGTGCTGGCGCCGGCAGCAGTGGCTGCGAGCGCCCCGGAGGAAGTGGTGGTCACGTGAAGATCCTTGAAAGCCAGGACGGCGCGCGCTCTCGCTGGGGTGCGGCACCACGCAAAACGCCTGCGCCGCCGGCTGGGCCGGCGTGCGGGCACGCTGCGCGTGTGCGGCATCCTGGAGTGGCGATGGGCACGGGAAATCCTGGTGGGAAAACAAGCTGGGCGGCCGGCATGCCGGAGCATGGCAGGTGCTGCGCGCAAAGACAGAGCGCAAGGTGCAGCGCCAAAAGACCGCTTCTGCAAAAAGCGAAAGCCCTGAAATCGGCCGGGCGATCAGGGCTTGGTGGCCGTGGGCAGGCCCTGCGAGGAGAGGGTGGCCCATGCGAGCGGGCGCAATGGTAAGGGAAGTGGCCGGACAAGGCAAGCTGCGGGGCTTATGCCAGGGCGCTGGGTCTTTGGCCGGGGCGCCAAGGGTGCTCGTGCTAGGCTGGCGCCCGCTGCGGCCATTGCGCCGCTGGCGCGCCCCATTTCTGCCCGGGTCCGTCTATGACCTTGCGGTGCAGTGCGGCGATATCTCGCAGGTTTTGCCAATAAAAACAATTCTCATTACAGTTTGGCATTCCGAGTTCTCCAACCTCCGATCCTTTCTGCCATGCATCCCATCCTGATTGCAGCCGCCCTGGCCCTGGGCGCGGCCGCCCCGATGAGCCAGGCCGCAGCCGCCGGCACCGTTCAACAGCCCGTGAAGAAGAGCCTCTCCGTTGCGGAGGTGGTCAAGCATTACGGCACCCTGGTGCACGCCAATTACTCGGACTCCATCAGCTCCGCCAAGACCATGCAGAAAGCCATCGGGGCCTTTCTGGCAGCGCCCAGCGAGCAGGGCCTGAACCAGGCACGCAAGGCCTGGCTGGATGCCCGGGAGTACTACGGCCAGACCGAGGCCTTCCGCTTCTACGCCGGCCCCATCGACAACGATGAAGGCCCCGAAGGCCAGATCAACGCCTGGCCCATGGACGAGTCCTATGTGGACTATGTGGAAGGCAACCCCAACGCCGGCATCATCAACAACCGCAAGGAAGCCATCACCAAGAAGCGCCTGGCCGAGCTCAACGAGCATGACGGCGAGGAGAACGTTTCCACCGGCTGGCACGCCATCGAGTTCATGCTCTGGGGCCAGGACCTGAACGACAAGGGGCCGGGCGCGCGTCCGTACACCGACTTCGTCGATGGCAAGAAGTCCAATGCCGACCGCCGCCGCGAGTACCTGAAGGTGGTGACCGCGCTGCTGATCGAGGATCTGCAGTCCGTGGCCGACCAGTGGAAGCCCGGCTCGCCCAAGAACTTCCGCGCCCAGTTCGAGAAAAAGCCCGACGACGCGCTGCGCCGCATCTTCGTGGGCCTGGGTTCGCTGTCGCGCGGCGAGCTGGCCGGCGAGCGCCTGGAAGTGGCCCTGGCCAGCCGCGACCAGGAAGACGAGCACTCCTGCTTCTCGGACAACACGCACCGCGATGCGGTGACCAATGCCCAGGGCATCCTCAACGTCTGGCTGGGCAGCTACAAGCGCCTGGATGGCAGCGAGCTGCAAGGCCCGGGCATCAAGGACTGGGTGGCCTCCAAGGACAGCGCGCTGGCCGACAGGACCACGCGCCAGATCACGCAGTCGGTGCAGGCGGCCCAGGCCATTCCCGCGCCGTTCGACCAGGCCATCCAGGGCGCACGCGACTCGGCTTCGCGCGCCAAGATCCAGGCCACCATCGACAGCCTGGTCCAGCAGAGCAAGGATCTGGTGGAGGCGGCCAATGCCGTCGGCATCACCCAGCTCAACCTGGTGGACCCCAAGGCCAACTAAAAGAACATCCACGCCAGCGTCCATCCATTCCTGCGCCCATGTGCCAAGGCCGCCGCCCCCGAAAGGGTTCGGCGGCCCTGGCTTTTCCAGGGACGTCCCCACTCATGAATCTCTCCCCCTCGCTGCTGGTCGCTGCCTCCCTGGTCCTGATGGGCTGCTCGGCCCAACAGCAGGACACGGTGGCTGCCGCGCCAGCGCGCGCGCCAGCACCGCAGCCTGCTCCCGATCCAGCTCCCGATCCAGCTCTTTTGTTCGCGGCACCCGGCGAGCCCCTGCCCCCGGGCGGCCAGACCACGGTCCACGCCACGGGCCGCAACGCCTTCTCGCTGCCCGCCGCCAACCTGGAGGATGCAGAGCGCACGCGCTTTGTCATCGGCAACTCCTTCTTCAAGCGCAACTGGGTGCAGGCGCCGGCCTCCACCACGGCGCGCGATGGCCTGGGCCCGCACTTCCTGGCGCGCTCCTGCGGCGGCTGCCATGTGCAGGACGGCCGTGCCCAGCCGCCCGACTTCCACAACCCGCTCAAGCCCCAGCCCTTCGCGGGCCTGCTCATGCGGCTGTCCATTCCGGGCGAAGGCCCGCACGGCAGCCCGGTGCCGGACCCGGTCTATGGCGACCAGTTCAACACCGAGGGCGTGCTGGGCGTCAAGGGCGAGGGCCAGTTGCGCATCCGCTATGAACAGGTGCATGGCCGCTTTGCCGACGGCACGGCCTACACGCTGGAAAAGCCGGTCTACGAGCTGGCTGCGCTCAACTACGGCCCCCTGGCTGCCAACCTGATGACCAGCCCGCGCATTGCGCCCCAGGTCATCGGCCTGGGCCTGCTGGAGCACATCCCGGAGTCCGAGATCCTGGCCAACGCTGCAGCCCAGGCGGCCCTGGGCGGCCCCATCAAGGGCCAGCCCAACTATGTCTGGGATGCCTACGGCGAACGCATGATGCTGGGCCGCTTCGGCTGGAAGGCCAACGTGGCCTCCATTGCCCACCAGACGGCCTCGGCCTTCCTGGGCGATATCGGCATCACATCGAAGCGTTTTCCACACCAGACCTGCACGCCCGCACAAAAGGACTGCCTGGCCGCGCCCAACGGCAACGGCGCCGAGGGCGTGGAGATCGAGGACCGCGTGCTGGACGACGTGATCTTCTACCAGGCCACGCTGGCGCCGCCTGCACGGCGCAACGCCAGCGACCCGGCCGTGCGCCGTGGCGAGGCACTGTTCCACCAGGCCCAGTGTGCGCAGTGCCACCGGCCCTCGTACAAGACCGGCGGGGAGCTGTTCCCCGCGCTGTCGCCGGCACTCAGCAGCAAGGGGTTGTCGGGCCAGACCATTGCGCCCTACACCGACCTGCTGCTGCACGACATGGGCGATGCGCTGGCCGACGGCCGGCCCGACTTCAAGGCCTCAGGCCGCCAGTGGCGCACGCCGCCGCTGTGGGGCATAGGCCTGCTGCCCGATGTCAACAACCACCAGCGCCTGCTGCACGACGGCCGTGCGCGCGGCGTGCTGGAAGCCATCCTCTGGCACGGCGGCGAGGCCGAAGCCGCGCGCGAACAGGTGCGCCAGTTCAGCGCCGAAGACCGTGAAGCCCTGGTCAAATTTGTGGAGTCCCTCTGATGCAAGACATGCGCATGACCCCTCGCCAAATCCTTTGTGCCGCCGCGCTGGCGCTGCTGGCCGCCGCCCCTGTCCATGCCCAGGAAGTGGATGCCAACATGGCCATTCCCTTCTACAACACGGCCCACGCCGTGCAGGGGCTGTACGGCCAATGGTTCTCGCCCCAGGCCAAGGCCGCGCAGGCAGCCGCCCAGGCGCTGAGCCAGGCGCTGCGCGCGCACTGCACGGCACCTGCGGCACCTGCGGGATCGGCTGCCGCCACGCTGCAGACGGCGCGCCAGGCCTATGTGCAATCGTCGCGGCAGTGGAGCAGCCTCTCGGCCGTGGCCCTGGGGCCGCTGGTGGAGCGCCGCTCGGCACGTCTGGTGGACTTCCGCCCCATGCGCCCGGCCCTGCTCAAGAAGGCCATACAGTCGGCCCCCGCCGATCTGGCTGCCATGGAGCGCATCGGCGCACCCGCCAAGGGATATCCGGCGCTCGAGAACCTGCTGTGGACCCAGCCCGTGGAGCCGCAGACGCCGGCCTGCGCCTATGCCACCCTGGTGGCCGAGGAAATCGGCGCCGAGATGGGCATCCTCAGCAACGGCTTTGCCAAGCTCGCGGCCCAGGATTGGTCCGAGGACGGCGATGCCACCACCGAAGCCATGGCCGAGTTCATCAACCAGTGGGTGGGCGGCCTGGAGCGCCTGCGCTGGGCGGACATGGAAAAGCCTTTGCGCAGTGCGGGCAGTGCGGGCAGCAAACCGCCCGCCTGGGAGCATCTCGCCAGCGGCAGCACGCTGGAGATCTGGCGCGCGCACTGGCAGGGCCTGCGCACGCTGGCCGTGAGCGTGGACCGCAAGGTGCCCCAGCCCGGCGTGGACATCGTGCCCATCGAGTCCTACCTGCGCGGCCGTGGCCTCAACCCGCTGGCCGACCGCTGGCTCAAGGCAGTCAACGAGGCCGATGCCGGCATGCGCGCCCTGACCGAGCCGACCGCCAAGGCCGTCGATGCCGCGACCAAGCCGCTGTCGCGCCTCAAGCGCCTCATGGAAGGCGAGGTGGCGCCTGCGCTGGAAGTCAACATCGGGTTCTCGGATGCCGACGGGGATTGAGCAGGCGCTGAATCGCCGCCGCTGGCTGCAGGGCATGGGGCTGCTGGCTGCCATGCCGCTGGCAACCTCCCCTGCGGCCAGGCCGTCCGGGCCGGCACGGTCGCTGGCTGCGGCCTGGATGCAGGGCGAGCAGATGCGTGTCGGCATCGTGCAGGCCAGTGCGCAGGTGGACAGGCCGCTGCAGGTGCTGCAGGCCCTGGATGTGCCCACGCGCGCCCATGGCATGGCCGCGCTGCGCGACGGCTCCGTGGTCTTCGCCAGCCGCCGCCCCGGTGACTGGCTGGTACGCCTGAAGCCGGGACAGGCCGCCGAGGATGCGCAGTGGCAGTGGATCGAGCCCGACCGCTTCTTCAACGGCCATGTCATCGAAAGCGCCGATGGCCGCCATCTCTACACCACCGAGACCGACCTGGAAGACGCCCAGGGCCTGATCGGCGTGCGCGATGCCATCACCTTGGAGAAGATCGCCGAATGGCGCACGGGCGGCATGGATCCGCACCAGTTGCTGCTGGACGCCGACGGCACGCTGATGGTCGCCAACGGCGGCATTCCCACGCAGTCCGAAACCGGCCGGCGCAAGCTGCAGCTGGACCACATGGATTCGTCCATCGCACGGCTGTTGCCGGCCGAAGGCGGCGCCCGTGCCGGCCTGTGGAAGCTGGACGACAACCGCCTGAGCCTGCGCCACCTGGCCTGGGGCCCGCAGGTCGCCCACGCGCCCGCGCGCCGCTGGCTGGGCATTGCGCTGCAGGCCGAGCACCGCGACACCGAAGCGCGCGCCGCCGCGCCCGTGCTGGCCCTGTTCGATGGCCACCGTTTGCATGCCGTGCCCCTGCCCGAAGGGCGCGAGCCCCTGGCCGGCTATGGCGGCGACATAGGCTGCGACGGCCAGCTCTTTGCCGTCAGCTGCCCGCGCGTGAACACCGTCACCTGGTGGCAGGTGCCCGACAGCGGCCAGGCCAGCGGCCGCTGGCTGCGCGGTGACGCCATGCCGGGCGTGTACTGCGTGGCCAATGCAAGTGTCTCGCTGGATGCCAAGGGCCTGCCCCTGCCTGCCGAGCCCGCGCTGTGGATGGGCGGCGCACGCCAGGCCCAATTGCGCCAGCGCGGCCAGGTGCTGCGCACGGTGCCGGTTCCCGGCATGGCGCTGGACAACCACTGGATTGCGTTGGAGCGCGGCAGCTAGCAGCCGGAGGCGGCGCCGCAAACGGCGCGCTCTGGCGGAGTGCAGCGCCAACGGAAAAAGGGTCTACGTTTGCACGTAGACCCTTTTCTTTGTTTGGTGGCGCTTCACGGATTCGAACCGCGGACCTGTGGATTATGATTCCATCGCTCTAACCGACTGAGCTAAAGCGCCGTAAGACCTAAATTATATGCAGAATTTTCGGCCCATCCGGCAAGTTGTGCAAATTTCTCGAAATTTCTTTGCGAGAGGCTTGCTGCGCCTTGCCGGAAGACGCGCATTGTAGCGCGACTTTCAGCCCGCTCAGAGATGCTTGAAGCTGGCGGGACGCTTGTTGACGAAGGCGTCCATGCCTTCCTTCTGGTCCTGCGTGGCGAACAGCGCGTGGAACAGGCGGCGCTCGAACATGACGCCGTCGGCCAGCGAGCCCTCGAAGGCGCGGTTCACCGATTCCTTGGCCGCCATGACGGCAATCTGCGAGAAGCCGCTGATGATGATGGCGGCGCCCAGCGCCTCGTCCATGAGCTTGTCGAAGGGCACGACGCGGCTGACCAGGCCGGCGCGCTCGGCCTCGGTGGCGTCCATCATGCGGGCCGTGAGGGCCATGTCCATGGCCTTGGACTTGCCCACGGCGCGCGGCAGGCGCTGCGTGCCGCCGGCGCCGGGGATCACGCCCAGCTTGATTTCCGGCTGGCCGAACTTCGCATTGTCGGCGGCGATGATGAAGTCGCACATCATGGCCAGCTCGCAGCCGCCGCCGAGGGCAAAGCCGCTGACGGCGGCGATCACGGGCTTGCGGATGGAGCGGATGGCTTCCCAGTTGCGCGTGATGTAGTCGCCCTTGTAGGCATCGGCAAAGCTGTACTTGGCCATGGCGCCGATGTCGGCGCCAGCCGCGAAGGCTTTCTCGCTGCCGGTGATGATCATGCAGCCGATGGCCTCGTCCGCATCGAAGGCCTGCAGGGCCTGGCCCAGCTCGTCCATGAGCTGGTCATTGAGCGCGTTGAGCTGCTTGGGGCGGTTGAGCGTGATGATGCCGACCTTGTCGGCTTCGACGCGAACTTCAATCATTTCGTAGGCCAAGGGAGTCTCCTGCTGGGGTTGTCGTCGTGATCCTCAAGAATAACCGGCCGGCGGCGCGGGACGGCATGCGCCGTTCAGGGCGTGGCAGGCGCCTGCTCAGTGCCCGTGTGCCCGGCCAGCCAGCGTCCAGCGGTCTCCTCGTCCGTGATTTCCAGTCCGAGATTGCTGGGGGCGGGCGCTGCCAGGGTGCCGGATGTGGCAGCTTTTGCATCGCCGTTGTCCGTTTTCTCCACCATGGCGGCGGCCTCGGACAGCAGGCCCGAGCCCCAGGGCAGGGTGAAGGCCAGGATCTGCCGGTCGCGGGCCACCCAGGCGACGATGTCCAGGGCCGTGCCTGCATAAAGCGCCACGTCGTCCAGCCGGGTGATGCGCCAGCGCGCGGGCTGTGAATCCTCGGCGCCGGTGGGCAGCTCGATGGCCAGCCATTCGTCGCCCGCCATGAAGCCGGCGCGCTCGGCCAGGCTGCCGCGCAGCACGGTCTTGATGGTGATGCCCTGGCTTTCCTGCACGCGCAGGCCCAGGCGCTGGGCAGTCTGGGCCGGTTCGGCCTTGGCCTGCACGCCGTGCGCGGCCAGCAGCTCGGCCAGCGGCAGGTCGTCGGTGCCGTGCACCCATTGCGTGATCTCGGGCGCGAAGCTGCGCCCGCCCAGGTCCTGCAGCACGGCCAGCACGTCGGCCTCGCGCATGGGGCCGCCCTGGCAGCGCTGCCACAGCGCGCGCATCACGTCGTCCAGCGTACTGCGGCCTTCGCGGCGCAGTTGCAGGTCCAGGGCCAATGCGACCAGGCAGCCCTTGGTGTAGTAGCTGACGGTCTGGTTGGGCGTGTTCTCGTCCTGGCGGTAGTACTTGACCCAGGCGTCATAGCTGGCCTGGGCCACGGACTGCAGGTGTCGGCCAGGCGTCTGCAGCACCTGGTTGATGGTGCGCGTGATGAGCTTGAGGTACTGGGCGTTGTCGATCAGGCCGGCGCGGCGCAGCAGCAGGTCGTCGTAGTAGCTGGTGAAGCCTTCGAAGAACCACAGCAGCTCGGTGTAGTTCTCCTGCCCGTAGTCGTAGCGTGCGAATTCGGCCGGGCGCAGGCGCTTGACGTTCCAGGTGTGGAAGTACTCGTGGCTGATCAGGCCCAGCAAGGTGGTGTAGCCCTCGGCGGCCTTGCGCTCGCCCACGCGCGGCAGGTCGCGCCGGCCGCAGATCAGGGCCGTGGAGTTGCGGTGCTCAAGACCACCGTAGCCGTCGTCCACCACGTTGAGCATGAACACATAGCGCTGCATGGGCGCGGGCGTGGCCTGCTCGCCCGTACCGTGCCAGAAGGCCAGCACGGTCTCGCAGATCTTGCGTGCGTCGGCAATCAGGCGCGCGCCGTCGAAGCTGGGCGCGGCGCCCGCGACGACGAAGCTGTGCGGCACGCCTGCGGCCACGAAGTCGCCACGCCAGAAGCTGCCCATCTCCACGGGGCAGTCCACCAATTCGTCGTAGTGGGCGGCGCGGTACAGGCCCCAGCCGCGCGCATCGGTGTCCACGGCGTCCAGGCCGGTCGCCACCTGCCACGATGCCGTGGCGTCCGACGCAAGCAGCTGCAGCGTGTGCGGCGTGTCTTCCTGGCCGTGCACGCGCAGGCACAGGCTGGTGCCGTTGAAAAAGCCGCGGCGTCGGTCCAGCCAGGCCGTGCGCACCGAGCTGTCATAGGCGCAGAACTGGTAGTGGAGCACCAGCGGCACGCCGGCTGCGCAGTCGGCCTGCCAGAGGTTCTTGCCCTGCTGGGCCAGCGCGACGGGGCGGCCGTCCTGCTCGGCAGACAGGCCCTGGAGGTTCTTGGAGAATTCCCGCACCAGATAGCTGCCGGGAATCCAGACCGGCAGCGACAGGGTCTGGCCAGCGGCCGGGCGGGCGATGTGCAGTTGCACGCTGAACAGGTGCGCGTCCACATCAAGGGCCTGCACGCGGTAGTGAATGTCCGCTGCGGCAGTGGCAGCGGCGTTGGCGGTGGCGGCGAGGGGAGAGGTCATTCGGGCTCCTGCAGGTGTGGCCTGGAGGCTGCCCGGGCCCGCTGCGGTGGGCTGGAGCCGGGAAGCTCCGGCCGAGGGGGATCAGGTGGGCGGGCCCGGCGTCCACGGCGCCGGGCCCGCCCGGTGGCGGTCAGCGCGCGGCTGCGGCTGCGGCCAGGTTCTTCTCGACTTCCTGGGCGCTGATGGCGCCAGGCACGCGGGTGTTGTTGGTGAAGATGACGGTGGGCGTTCCCGTGATCTTGTACTTGCGGCCAAAGGCCAGGTTGCGCTGCACGGCCGAGGTGTCGCACTGGGCGGCGGCCGGCACCTTGTCGCGCAGCATGTGGTCGGCCCATGCACCGGCCTGGTCCTTGGCGCACCAGATGTTGCGCGACTTCTCGGCCGAGTCGGGGCTCAGGATGGGGTACAGGAACAGGTAGATGGTGACGTTGTCCACGGTCTGCAGGTCGCGCTCGAAACGCTTGCAGTAGCCGCAGTTGGGATCTTCGAACACGGCCATCTTGCGCTCGCCCTTGCCGTGGACGATGGTCACGGCGTCCTTGAGCGGCAACTGCTTGAAGTCCACCGCCGTCAGCTGGTTCATGCGGTCTTCGGTGAGATTGCGGCGCGCCTTGGTGTCGATCAGCTCGCCCTGGATCAGGTAGTTGCCCTTGGCGTCCGTATAGAACAGGTCCGTGCCGATGCGCACCTCGAAGAGGCCGGACATGGGCGTGGGGCGGATTTCGTCGATCTTTTCCAGCTGGGGGATGCGCTCGGTCAGCGTCTTGCGCAGGTTGGCGTCCTGGGCATGGACACCGAGGCTCCAGGTCAGGCTGGCGGCCGTCAGCAGGCAGGCGAAGAGTTTCATGGCAATGCGATGGGTGGGCGGGGCCGCGTTCAGGCCGGCCGCGCCGTGGTTGAGGGGGATTGCGCGGCGCGGGGCGCCACGGAGCAGGGGTACGAGTCGCAAAACGGCAAAGGGTTCAACGGCACGGGATCGGCTTGGCTCCAGGCTCAGGCGCCGCTGCGCGGGTCCAGGCCCATGGCCTGGCGCGCCATCCAGTCCTTGAGCGGGCCGAAGCGCTCGAAGCCCTTCATACCCCAGTTGCGCAGCATCTGCACCGGAACCTCGGAGCGGCTGAACAGCTGCTGCAGCCCGTCCATGGCCAGGCCCATGGGCGCCAGCGCGGCCTTGCGCTCGCGTTCATAGCGGCGCAGCAGGCGCAGATCGCCGGTGCTGCGCCAGTAGCCGCGCTCCTGCAGCACGCGTGCCAGCGCCTGCACATCGCCCAGGCCCAGGTTCAGGCCCTGGCCTGCCAGCGGATGCACGTTGTGGGCGGCATCGCCCACCAGCACCCAGCTGCGGGCCGAGCGTGCATCGCCGTCGGGCATGGAGCCGCACCAGTGGTCGGCCACGGCCTGCTGCAGCGGCCAGGCCATGCGCGGCGCGCTCAGCTCCAGCCGCCCCAGCGCGCCCTGGCTGATGGCTTCCAGCCGCGCGGTGAAATCCTGTGTGTCGGCGGCCAGCCAGCCGTCGGCCAGCTCGCGGGCGATGGACCAGACCACGGCCACGCTGTGGCCTTGCGGGCCGTCCAGTGGCAGCAGGGCCAGGATGCCTTCGGGCGTGAACCACTGTCGCGCCACCTGTCCGTGCGGCAGCTCGCAGTGCAGCCGGGTGGCGATGGCGTGCTGTGCATAGGGCGTGACGGCGAAGTCCACACCGAACTCGCTGCGCGTGCGGCTGGCGCGGCCCTCGCAGATGGCCGTCAGCGGCGCGGCCACGGGCTGGTCCACCACCTCGACCATGGGCTGGTAGCGCACGGCCTCGGCCAGGCGCTGCTCCAGCGCGGGCACATCGACGATCCAGGTCAGGGCCTCGACATCCTGGCTGGCGGCGTCGAACAGCACATGGCCGTCCAGGTCGCCAAAGACTTCCATTTGCGTCACGGGCGTGGCGTGCTGGTCATCGGGCCAGCAACGCAGGCTGTCCAGCAGACCGCGTGCGCTGGCATTGAGCGCGTAGGCGCGCACATCGGGCGCGTTGCCGGTCGGCGCGGCCACCACCAGGGCCACGCGCAGCCGTTCCCGGGCCAGCAGGAGAGCCAGGGTCCGGCCTGCAATGCCGGCCCCGCGTATACATACATCAAAGGTTTGCGCCATGGCCGGCATTGTAGGAGTCCGGGCCATGCCGGGGATTCCAACTGGCGCAAACTCCGGCTTTGGCATGATCTGCCGCAGCCTGCGTCGCCATCTGGCATATTGCCGCCCATCGCATGGCGCCATTCGCGCCATGGATGGCATACACACTCCAGATTTCCCAAAAAGAGCTATCCGATGTTTGACCAAGAAAGAGACGTGCAGGGCCGCATTGCCCAGTTGTGGGTATATCCCGTCAAATCCTGCGCGGGCATCGCGCTGCAAAGCAGCGGCGTCGGCGCCACCGGCCTGGCCTGGGACCGCCACTGGATGGTGGTCGATGCGCAGGGCGAATTCCTGACCCAGCGCGACCATCCGCGCATGGCATGGATACGCCCCGAGCTGGAGGCCGGGCACCTGGTGCTGCACTTTCCCCAGCAGCCGCCGCTGCGCATCGCGCTGCAGGCCACGGGGCCGGAGCGCCGGGCGCGCGTCTGGTCGGACTGGGTGCAGGCCTGGGACATGGGCCCCGAGGCCGCCCGCTGGCTGACGCAGGCCCTGGGCGCGGATTGCGCCCTGGTGCGCTTCGACCCGGCAGCGCCGCGCCGCGCCAGCGAGCGCTGGACCGGGGGCGAGGCCGCACCTGTGCACTTCGCGGACGGCTATCCGCTGCTGGTACTGAGCCAGGCGGCCGTGGATGAACTCAACCAGCGCCTGCAGGCAGCCGGCCACGCCGCGGTGGACGCACGGCGCTTTCGCCCCAACATCGTGATCGAAGGCCTGGAAGCCCACGACGAGGACCGGGTCGACGGGTTCGACGTGCTCGATGCCCAGGGCCTGCGGCTGCGCATGGCCAAGCCCTGCACACGCTGCCCCATTCCCGACATCGACCCCGTCACGGCCGTGCAGGGCACCGCCGTGGGTGACGCCATCCGTACCTACCGCCAGGACGACCGTGTCGATGGCGCCATCACCTTCGGCATGAATGCCGTGCTGGAAGGTCTGCACGACGGGGCCGAACTGGTCGTTGGCCAGTCCGTGGCCGGCGACTGGCAGTTCGCCTGAAACGACAGGAAATGCCCGGTTGACTAAAATACGGGGTTTGTCCCCAGAATCCCTGTAGAAAGCCCTGCCATGAGCCTCAAATGCGGCATCGTGGGCCTGCCCAATGTGGGCAAGTCCACTCTCTTCAACGCGCTGACGAAGGCCGGCATCGCCGCCGAGAACTATCCCTTCTGCACCATCGAGCCGAACACCGGCGTGGTGGAAGTGCCCGATCCGCGCCTGCAGAAGCTGGCCGACATCATCACGCCCGAGCGCATCGTCCCGGCCATCGTTGAATTCGTGGACATCGCGGGCCTGGTGGCCGGCGCCTCCAAGGGTGAAGGCCTGGGCAACCAGTTCCTGGCCCACATCCGCGAGACCGACGCCATCGTCAACGTGGTGCGCTGCTTCGAAGACCCGAACGTCATCCACGTGGCCAACAAGGTGGACCCCATCGCCGACATCGAGGTCATCCAAACCGAGCTGTGCCTGGCCGACCTGGCCACCGTCGAGAAGGCGCTGAACCGCTACAGCAAGGCCGCCAAGTCGGGCAACGACAAGGAAGCCGCCAAGGTGGTGGCGCTGCTGACCCCCATCCAGGCTGCCCTGGACCAGGGCAAGCCCGCACGCACGGTGCCCGTCTCCAAGGAAGACGCGCCCCTGCTCAAGCAGTTCTGCCTGATCACCGCCAAGCCCGCCATGTTCGTGGGCAACGTCAGCGAAGACGGCTTCGAGAACAACCCGCTGCTCGACAGCCTCAAGGCCTATGCCGAGGCACAGGGCGCTCCCGTCGTGGCCATCTGCGCCAAGATCGAGGCTGAAATGGCCGAGATGAGCGACGAAGACCGCGACATGTTCCTGCAGGAACTGGGCCTGGAAGAACCCGGCCTGAACCGCCTGATCCGCGCCGGCTTCGGCCTGCTGGGCCTGCAGACCTACTTCACGGCCGGCGTCAAGGAAGTGCGCGCCTGGACCATCAAGGTCGGCGACACCGCCCCCCAGGCCGCAGGCGTCATCCACGGCGACTTCGAGCGCGGCTTCATCCGTGCCCAGACCATCGCCTTTGACGACTTCATCGCCTTCAAGGGCGAGCAAGGCGCCAAGGACGCGGGCAAGATGCGCGCCGAAGGCAAGGAATATGTCGTCAAGGATGGCGACGTGATGAACTTCCTGTTCAACGTCTGACGATTTTTGCTGGATCTCGGTGGCGCTCAGTAGCGCTTGGTGGACAGGTTGGCCCATTTGAAATCAATGGGTTGCGTAAACAATACGGTCTACTGAGCGTTCCTATTGTTCATCGAGGTCCAGAAAATTCGGGGGTAGCGTTGGGGGTACTCGTGTTCAACCGTGGGGGTACATCTCCCCGCAGTGGAGTCCAACGATGCCCGAGAATCTACTCACCGACCTCAAGGTCAGGTCGGCCAAATCGACTGATCGAGACTGGAAACTATCAGACGGCGGGGGCCTGTTCCTGCTGGTCAAACCTACCGGCGGCAAGCTCTGGCGGTGGAAGTACCGCCTGCAAGGCAAGGAGAACCTCTTTGCCATTGGCGGCTTTCCTCAAGTAAGTCTTGCGGATGCACGTGCGGCCCGAGAGAAGGCGCGTGCCCTGGTCAAGCAAGGCATTCATCCTGCGCATGAGCGGCAGCAGGTCAAGCGGCGCAACCTCGAAGCGCTGGAAGAACGCAAGCGCGCTCGTGAAAGCTCGTTCGCCAAGGTGGCGAAAGCGTACCTGGCGGAGATCAAGCCAGTCTTTGCGCTCAGTTCCTACCGCACGAAAGAATCCCGCATCAGGAAGTACCTGTCGCCCAAGTTCGATGGGATGCCAATGAGCGACATTGGCGTGAAGCAGATTCGCCCGCTGCTGGAGGAGTGCAAGTCACACGGTGCGTGGGCGGCCATTCACGTCAAAGGCGATCTTGCGGCCATCTTCGAGTTCGCGGTGGTGCGGGGTCTGGTCGAGGCCAATCCTATTCCCAGTCTTCGCGGGCTGCTGCGCGTGCCGTTCAGCGAGAGCAAAGCGGCGATGACGCGAGAGCAAATCCAGAAGTTCTATCAGGAGTTGCGCGGCTACCGGGGCTATCCGGAAACCTCGTTGTGCCTGCGGCTGATTGCGCTGACCGCCTGCCGTCCAGGGGAGGCGGCGGATGCCGAGTGGGACGAGTTCGACTTTGAGGATGCCTTGTGGCGTCGGCCTGCGGCGAAGATGAAAGCGCGACGTGATCATGTCAGCCCGTTGTCGGCGCAGGCTATTGCCGTGCTGAAGGATTTGCAGTGCATCACGGGTGGTGGACGCTATCTGTTCCCACACCGGAGCGGCAAGGGCTTCACCACGCCCAATCGGCTGACCTACGCGATGCGAGATATGAACCTGGGCCGGGGCACGACGCCGCATTGCTGGCGGACGACCTTTTCGACCTGGGCCAACGAGAACGGATACCGGCCTGATGCAATTGAACGGCAGCTTGCCCACGTGGAAAGCAACAAGGTGCGGGCGACGTACAACAAGGCGCTGCTGCTGGATCAGAGAAGGACGCTGTTGCAGGACTGGGCGGACTATCTGGGTGCGGCGGAGGGCAGCGGCACGACATAGGGATGAGTTGGCTGGGTGTTGCAGAACCAATGGACAGAGCGACCTTTTCCTTTTCTGGATAGGGCCATTGTCCCTTGATTGCCGTTCCCTTGCCGTTTGCCTTTGCCCTGAGTTGGGCCTGGAAATGGGGTAAACAATGGGTAAAATGGGGTAATTTTGAAATTATTACCCTTTTTTAGGCATTTCCTTCCTGGTCGGCCATGCCGGCCCCTCGCGATCGGGCCTACGTTCAGGAAATGGGGTAATCAAACACCTTTAATGAGGTATTTCTAGATACAATGCCCCATTTAAAGACTATGATTACCCCCATTTAGACAGCCTAGGCTTACATTTCCATGCACTCGCTCACACCCGAGTACCTTGTCGCGCTTCGCTTCGATGGCACTCAGGCCGCCACGTTGCGCACACTGGGCGAGTACCAGGGTAAGCAGCAACTCTACGCCGCACAGTCGCCCGAAGCCCTCAAGGGCCTGCGCCAGATCGCGGTGGTGGAGTCCACCGAGTCGTCTAACCGGCTGGAAGGTGTTGTCGTCGCACCCTCGCGGTTGAAGTCTCTGGTCATCCGCAACGCAACGCCAAAGAGCCGTTCCGAACAGGAGATCGCCGGCTACCGTGATGCCCTGGCGCTGATCCACGAGTCCGCCACGCACATGCCCTTCAGCGAGGGTGTTGTGCTGCAATTACATACCCTGCTGTACCGCTATATGCCGCAGGCGGGCGGGCGCTGGAAGGCCACCAATAACGACATCATCGAGCGTCACCCAGACGGCACTTCGCGTCTGCGCTTCCAACCCGTCGCTGCGCACCTGACGCCGATGGCCATGGCTGATTTGACAGGGCGCTACGCTACCGCGCTGGACCAGCACCTGGCCGACCCGTTGGTACTGGTGCCGCTGGCGATGCTCGACTTCCTGTGCATCCACCCTTTCCCGGACGGCAACGGTCGCATGTCCCGCTTGTTGACCCTGCTGCTGCTCTACCACTTCGACTATGCCGTGGGCCGCTACATCAGCTTGGAACGCATCTTCGAAGATACCAAGGAAAGCTATTACGAGACGCTGGAAGCAAGCTCGCAGGGCTGGCACCAGGGGCAGCACGACGTAAAGCCCTGGCTCGACTACTTCTGGGGAGCCTTGCTACGGGCATACCGCGAGTTCGAGGAGCGTGTCGGCACCATCGAGCGTGGCCGTGGCAGTAAAGGAGACCGGGTGCGTGCGGAAGTCCTGGGGCGCACCCTGCCGTTCTCGATTTCCGAGATTGAAGAGGCCTGCCCGGGCGTGAGCCGGGACATGGTTCGACTAGTGCTGCGAGCGATGAAATCAGAGCGGTTGATCGAATCGACTGGCAAGGGGCGAGGGGCGAAATGGAAGCGCATCACAGCAGGCACCCCCGGTAGTACAGCGGTTCTGGCGATTGGCCACAAGATGGATCAGTGAGGACTCTCCATGGATAACGTTTTCCAATTCCGCGACCAACTCATCGAACGATACGGCAGCTTTTCCCGCAGTTTCGTTCGCATCGCTGCGCCTGATATCCAAGCCGAGGTCGAACATCAATATGCGCAAGGTCGCTATTGGCCTGAGCCGCTGGTGCAGATCAACCCGAATTACCAACGCCAGGGCACGGTGCAGAACCTGGCGGCACAGGGGGTCTTGCATGCTGCCTGCGCAGAGATCTTCCAGGTCGGGAAGTCTGAAGGTTCGCCAGAACCTCTGCATCTTTACAAGCACCAGATGGAAGCCTTGGCCAAAGGCCAGGAACGCCAAAGCTATGTGGTCACGACCGGAACGGGGTCGGGGAAGTCCCTGTCCTTTTTCATCCCGATCATCGACTGCATACTCAAGGCCAAGCAATCCGATGGCAAAGCACGTACCAGGGCCATTGTCATCTATCCGATGAATGCTCTGGCCAACAGCCAGCTGGAAGAACTCGACAAGTTTCTGCATGGCTATGCGCCAGAGCTTCGTCCCTTCACCGTCAAGCGTTACACCGGCCAGGAAAGCAAGGCGGAACGCAGCGCCATCGCGGATGACCCGCCCGATATCCTGCTCACTAACTTCATGATGCTGGAGTACATCCTCACGCGCTTCGACGAAGTGGATCGGCGTGTGGTGGAGCACTGCGAGGGACTTGAGTTCCTGGTGCTGGATGAGTTGCATACCTATCGTGGCCGTCAAGGGGCGGACGTTGCCTTGCTAGTGCGGCGCCTGCGAGAGCGCTTGAAAGCCGAGCAACTGGTCTGCATCGGCACGTCGGCCACCATGTCCAGCACAGGTAGCCAAGCCGACCGTAACCGCGTGGTGGCCGATGTGGCTAGCAAACTTTTTGGCACCCAGCTCAGCGAGCATGACGTCATCGGCGAGACCTTGGAGCGCGTCACCAACCCGCTCAAGGACGTCAACGCCATCCGCACAGAACTACCGGCGGCCATTACGCGAAAGCAGGATAGCTGGGCTGAGTTCGACGCCTTTCGCAATGATCCGTTATCCATCTGGGTGGAATTGAACCTGGGTATCGAACTACCTGCCGACGAGCCTCCCAGGCGGGCGAGACCTATGATGTTGGAAGAGGCCAGTCGCCGTCTAGCTGAAGACGCGGGTTGCCAGCCTGAAGCCGCTCGCACTGCCCTGCAGCGCTTTCTAGTGGCTGCCCATAATGTGCGCACGCCTCAGGGCAGGCCGCCTTTCGCGTTCAAGCTGCACCAGTTCATCAGCGGCCCCGGCAAGGTGCTCACCACGTTGGAGGCGCGAGGTAAGCGCCATGTCACGCTCGATGCTCAGCGTTTCGCGCCGGGGCGACAGCAAGAGAATGTGCTGCTTTACCCGACGCACTTCTGCCGCGATTGCGGCCAGGAGTACCTACCTGTCTGGCACGCACAGCAACCGGTCAGCTTCAGCTCACGTGAAATCGACGATATCGCGGCAGAAGACGACGCCAGCTATGGCTTCCTGTGTCCTCTGGTGCCCGGGCAGCAATACGGCGGCCTGCTCGAAGACCTGCCGGAAACCTGGATCGACCTCAGCCGTAGCGAACCCAAAATCAAGCCAGCCTACAAGAATGCCGTTCCCTATATGGTCACGGTCGATGCCAAAGGGCAAACGGGCTCGGGGACGGAGTTCTGGTTCATTCCGGGAAAGTTCCGTTTCTGCCTGAACTGCGGTACGACACACGAAGCCCACGGCAAGGATGCCAACCGCCTCTCCAGCCTGTCCGGCGAAGGCCGCTCCTCGGCTACCACCATGATTGCCCTGGCGGCCTTGCAGCAATTGTTCGCACTTTCCGAACCTGCGCCAGGGCAGCCTGACCCACGCAAGTTGCTTGGGTTTACTGACAACCGCCAGGATGCCGCTCTGCAGGCGGGACATTTCAACGACTTCATTTTCCTGCTGACGCTGCGTGCCGGCTTGATCGGCGCACTACAGGGCAGCGGCAGCCAACTCGATGAGGAGCACCTGGCCGAAAGCGTCTTCAAGGCCCTCGGCTTTCAAGGGGTCGATGAAGCGACCTTGGTGGAGTATCTGCGCACCCCCAAGCTCATGGGACTGGCCCGACAAGAAGCGCAACGCACATTGCGCTTCATCATTGCCTACCGGCTACTGCGTGATCTGCGGCGTGGCTGGCGCTTCAATAATCCGAATCTGGATCAACTCGGCCTGTTGCAGATTCGGTATCGAGACCTAGATGCCTTTTGCGCTGACGCCAGCATCTTTGCTGCAAACAGCACCTTGACCAAATTGACGGCAGTGCAGCGTACAGTTTTGTTCGAACTACTGTTCGACGCTTTGCGGCGCCATCTGTGCCTGGAAAGTCGTTACCTCGACCCGGTCGAGCAGGATAAGGCACGCACCAGCGCCCACACCTACCTGAATGAGCGTTGGACCTTCGCTCCCGACGAGAAACTCGATACCGGCCGCTATCTCATCCTCGGCAAGCGCCCGGAATACAAGGGCAAGCCGCGCACCGACCTAGTGACAGGTGGTCCACGCTCTCGTCTGCTACGGCAAATAAAGACGGCCGCCTTCTGGCGCAACAGCGCCTGCGCCAGCGAGGTCGCGCAGTGGAAAGATGTCGAGTGGGCTAAGCTGATCGAAGCGCTGCTGGAGTCTGCCAAGGACTATGGTTATGTGCAGCGCCAACCTATCGACGCCCAGCTCGCAGGCTGGCGCCTGAACGCGGCTGCCCTGGACTGGTGCTTGATTGCCGATCAGCCGCAAACTGATAGCAATCGAATCAACCAGTATTTCCGCACCCTGTATCTCGGCATTGCTGACCTGCTGCGTCAGCCCTCGCATCCGCTGTTCGACTTCGAGGCCCAAGAACACACAGCCCAGGTGGATGCGCCACGTCGGCAACTGCTGGAGCAGCGTTTTCGCTACACCGAAAAAGACAGGCAGGATTGGGCGCAGAACCCGGCCCACGAAGCGCCGTTGGAGCGGCTGCCGGTGATGTTCTGTTCCCCCACGATGGAGCTGGGCGTGGATATCTCCGCGCTCAACACCGTGTACCTGCGTAATGTGCCGCCGACCCCCGCCAACTACGCCCAGCGCAGCGGCCGTGCCGGTCGCTCGGGTCAGCAGGCGCTGGTCATCACCTATTGCGCGGCGCTCAGTCCGCATGACCAGTGGTTCTTCCACAATGCTGAGCAAATGGTGCATGGCGTCGTGCGCGCGCCAACCCTCGATCTGAGCAACCGTGATCTCATCGACAGCCACCTGCAAGCGGTCTGGCTTGCCAGTACCCAGGTGCCGCTGGACGACAGCATTGCGCCGATGCTGGATCTCGACCAGCCCGGTAAACCACTGAAACAGCCCTTGCACGAAGCACTGCGGGCGCAGGCTGTCCAGCAGCGGGCCTTGGCCAGTGCCGACCGGGTCATCAACCAGCTTGAGGGCGAGCTTGAAGGCAGCGCCTGGTTCACGCCTGACTATGTGCGCCAGGTCATCGACAACGCGGCGCAGGCGTTCTCTGGGGCGCTGGAGCGCTGGCGCGTGCTGTTCGATGCTACCCGCCAGCAGATGGATATGGCCGATCGCATCGTCAAGAGCCATACCGCCTCGCACATGGAGCGCCAAAATGCCCAGCGCCGCTACGGCGACGCCGCGCGCCAGTACGCCGTATTGCTCAAGTCCGGCAACGGCCAGAACAATGACTTCTATACCTATCGCTACTTGGCCAGCCAAGGCTTTTTGCCAGGCTACAACTTCCCGCGCCTGCCGCTGATGGCCTGGATTCCCGCCCGTGGCGGCCAGGCCGTCAATGGCAAGGATGACGAAGGCAGCATGGTCAGCCGGCCGCGCTTCCTGGCCCTGTCCGAATTCGGCCCCCGTAGCCTCATTTATCACCAGGGTCGCATGTACCGCGTGGTGCGTGCCAAACTCAACGTAGGCAATACAGACCACATTTCCGGCAACAGCCAGTTGGCCACCATTGCCTCGTTGGTGTGCAGCCAATGCGGCTACGGCCATCTCGGCGAGCCGGGCGGCGAACAACCGCTGGTCAATCGCTGCGAGAACTGCGACGCCTTGCTCACCGAGCACGATTGGGTGCGCGAGCTCTACCGCATCGAAACCGTGGAGACCGTGGCCACCGAGCGCATCTCCATCAACGACGAGGAGCGCCAGCGTCAGGGCTTCGAGCTGCAAACCACCTACCGCTTTCTACCCGGCCCCGATGGCCGTATCCAGCAGCAGAAGGCCACGATCCAACAAGGCGAGGACGTGCTAGGCGAGCTCACCTACGCGCCCGCTGCGCAAATCTGGCGCATTAATCGCGGCTGGCGCAGGCGCAAAGACAAGGAGCAACTGGGCTTCTACATCAATCCCATCACGGGCACCTGGAGCAAGCAGGACGCACCGGATGCGGAAGACGACCAGGGCGGCGACGATGCTTTGCTGGAGAAGGTGCCCAACCAGCGCATCGTTCCTTTTGTGGAAGATCATCGCAATCTGCTGATCTTCGCTCCCGTACATGCCCTGTCGCTGGAGGCCATGGCCACTTTGCAGGCCGCGCTCAAGCGCGGCATCGAAATGACTTTCCAGATCGAGGAATCCGAACTGGTGGTCGAGCCACTGCCGAAGTCCGACGAGCGCCGCGCCTTGCTGTTCTACGAAGCGGCGGAAGGCGGTGCGGGTGTGCTCACTCGCCTGGCAAACAATCGCGACGACCTTGCTCTCGTAGCCAGCAATGCCCTGCAACTGATTCACTATCGCAAACCGCAGAGCAGCATTTGGACGCTGGACGATCTGCCGTCGCTGGAACAGACCGATGCACTTGGCAATCATCAGTGCGAAGCCGGCTGCTATCAGTGCCTGCTGTCCTACTTCAACCAGCCGGATCACGAACACATCAACCGCCGCAATGCGGATGCGCTCAAGCTGCTGGTCGCGCTGGCCAATGCCCAGGTACAGCCCGTAACGAGCAGCCCGGCCACCGTTGCCTCGACGACTTCAGCTGACGAGCCACTTGATGCTTGGCTGTCCGCGCTCCGCCAGACAGGGGCTATACAACCTGATGCGGTCAACGTGTCCGTCAACAATGGCGCAGCCACCGCAGCGGCCCAGTACAAGGCATCTCGTGCTTTGGTGTTTCTGTCAGCGGTGGATGAGCAGGTCACCAGCGTATTGCAGGACAAAGGCTGGCAGGTGCTCGATTTTTCGGACGCTTCACGTTGGTCACAACAATTCGCCGCGCACGCCGATGTGTTCGGTTCCAAGGAATAAAGGCGCATGACGATCCTCGAACACGACTTTCTGCCCGGCAACCTGGTGCGCGCGCGAGGCCGCGAATGGGTGGTGCAAAGCGACTCCCGCCGCGAGTGGCTGCGCCTGCGCCCATTGAGCGGTGCCGATGACGAAAGCGTCGCCTTGATCCCCGAGTTGGAACTGCATCCCGTCGAACCTGCCACCTTCGACTGGCCCGATCCCGCACGCGCCGGCAACCACGCCGCCGCGCTGTTGCTGCGCGATGCCTTGCGCCTGACCCTGCGCGCCGGCGCCGGCCCGTTCCGCTCTTTTGGCAATATCGCCGTGGAGCCTCGCGGCTATCAGCTTGTGCCGCTGCTGATGGCGCTGCGCCTGTCCACTGTGCGCCTACTGATTGCTGATGACGTAGGCATCGGCAAGACCATCGAAGCCGGCCTGATCGCACGCGAGCTCATGGACCGTGGAGAAATCGCCCGCCTGGCCATCCTCTGCCCGCCACACCTTGTCGAGCAATGGCAAAGTGAGTTGGAAACCCGCTTCAACCTTCAGGCCGTGGCGTTGACTTCGGCTTCGGCCTCCCGCATCGAACGTGATCTTCCGCATGGTGTGCGCCTGTTCGACCATCATCCCGTGGTGGTCGTCAGCCTGGACTACATCAAGAGCGAACGCCACCGCGAACAGTTTCTCGCCACCGCCCCCGAATGCATCATCGTTGACGAGGCTCACACCTGCGCCAGCAGCGGCGCAGGCAAGCAATTGCGCTTCGAGTTGCTGCAACGCCTTGCCCGTGACGCGCAGCGACATTTGATCCTCCTGACCGCCACCCCTCACTCTGGTGACGAAACCGCCTTCTACAACTTGCTGTCGCTGCTCGATACACGTTTTGCTGCATTACAAGGCCGCATGACGGCCTCCGACCCGCTGCGTCAAGAACTGGCCCGCCACTTCGTCCAGCGCCGTCGCAAGGATATCGTTGAATGGCAGGCCGAGACCCATGACGGACGAGGTTTTCCCCGTCGCATGAAAACCGAGCTCACCTACCAGCTCAGCGGCGAATGGGGCGCGTTCTTCGACGCCGTGCAGGATTACTGCCGCGAACTGGCTGAAACCGTTGAGCAGCAAGAACAGCAAGGCGGCGCGCGCCTCATCTGGTACGCCACCCTGGCATTACTGCGCTGCGTGGCGTCGTCGCCCGCTGCCGCCGTCAAGGCCCTGACCACGAGGCTGGAAGGAACCCTGCCTGACGACGCCCTCCTCAGTGATGAACGCTTGCATGATGGCGAGGCCGATGACCTCTCCGGCAGTGATCTGGAGCCGCCTGCCCAGGTGCAGGACGCCGCGCCGCGCCTGCAAGCCTTGATCGCTGACGCGCAACGTCTTTCCGGCAAGGCCGGTGATCCCAAGCTGGCCGCGCTCATCCGGCATATCGGCCTGCTGGTAAAGGAGGGCTACCACCCGGTGGTGTTCTGCCGCTACATCGCCACCGCCCATTACGTGGCCGAACACCTCAAGGCCGCTTTCCCCAAGGCCACCGTCGATGCTGTCACCGGCGAACTCACCCCCGAAGAACGCCGCGAGCGCGTGGACGACATGGAGGATGCCGAGCAACGCATCCTGGTCGCCACCGACTGCCTCTCCGAAGGCATCAATCTGCAACATCTGTTTACCGCTGTCGTCCACTACGACCTGGCCTGGAACCCCACTCGCCACGAACAGCGCGAAGGCCGCGTCGATCGTTTCGGTCAGCAGGCTGATGAAGTGCGCTGCACCATGCTCTACGGGCAAGACAACCCGGTGGATGGCTTCGTGCTCAACGTCATCCTCAAGAAGGGCGAGGCCATTCAGAAGGAGCTCGGCGTGCTCGTTCCCATGCCCGAGGACGAAGCCCGCATCAATCAGGCCCTGGTCAAGGCGGCATTGATGAAACGCAGCGACAGTCGCACCTCATCGTCGCAAGCCGCATTCGACTTCGGTGAGCCGGAGCAATTGCTCGCTCCTCTGCAAGCCCAATGGCGCGACGCGCTGGAAAAAGCCAAGGCCAATCGCACCGTGTTCGCCCAGCGCCGCATCCGGCCCGACGACGTTCTACCCGAATGGCACAAGCAGCAGCAGGCCCTGGGCACCCAGGCTGACGTGCAGCGCTTCCTGCAAAGCGCTTGCGTGCGGCTGGGGGCGCCGTTGGAAATCGGCCGCAAGCAGACCGCACGCTTCTTGCCGCAGCACCTGCCCGAAGCCCTGCGCCAACGCTTGGCCGACGAAGGCATAGACAAACCCCAGATCATCGACTTCAGCGAACTGCACCGCAGTCACCCGCTGGTCGGCCTGCTCGCCCAGCACCTGCTGGAAGATGCACTCGGCGGCGAACGCCCGCTGGCCGCCCGTTGCGCTGCCACTCTTACCAATGACGTGGAGGTCGTCACCACCCTCTACCTGCTGCGCCTGCGTCACCAGCTCAGCTACGTGCGCCGTCGCGAACCCTTCCAGATGATGGCAGAGGAAACCGTGGCGCTGGCCGTGCAGGGCCGCAACGCCCCGCAATGGCTGGCCGACGACGGCGTGAGCCGCCTGCTGGAATGCACGCCCAGCGGCAACCTACCGCCAGAGGCAGCACAGCGCGAAATCCGCACCGCGCTCGACTTTCTCGCCGCGCACCCGCAGCAACTGCAAGCGGTGGCCCAACAGCGGGCTGATGCCCTGCTGGCCGACCACCAGCGCGTGCGCGAGGCCACCCGTGACGTCGGCCAGTACAGCGTCAGCCCCTGCCTGCCGGTGGATGTTATGGGCGTGTACGTGCTGCTGCCTGACTCGCTATAAGCCTCGGCCTGGAGAAGAACAACCATGAAACGCATCCGCAAGGCCCAGGCCACGCTGAACCTTCCCACCCTCAAGCTCGAAGGCGGGCTATTCCTGCCCGATCAACTGGGAAAAGCCGCTCAGGGCCGCGCCAGCGCCCAGAGCGAGGCCGACTACGGTACCCCCAAGGGCGTCAAGCTCAAGGACGAATACAGCCGCGCTTTCCAGATCGCCTGCGCCCAATGGCAGCACTTCGCCGCGCAGATGGAACGCGCCGACGTCGATGCCGCGCAGCTCACCACCGCCTTCGTCCACGAACTGCTGCGCGATGCCTTTGGCTACGCCACCTCGCAAGCAGCGGCAGCACAGCAAGTGGGTGAACTGCGTTACCCGGTCAGCCTCATGGCTGGTACCTTGCCCGTCTTGGTGGCACCACACTCTCTGGGCCTGGACGAGGCTGACGCGCGGTTTGCCGTGCAAGGCGGCGGCAACCGCAAGAAAGCCCCGTTCCAGGCCATGCAGGAATTGCTCAACGCCAGCGAACCGCTGCAATGGGGCATCGTCAGCAACGGCAGACAGCTGCGGCTGCTGCGCGACGCTGCCTCGCTCACCCGCCCCAGCTTTCTCGAAGTCGATCTGGCCGATCTGCTCGGCGACCAGCGCTATGCCGAATTCGCCAACGTCTGGCGTCTACTGCACGCCAGCCGCGCATCCCGCCCCGGCCAGGGCGCTACGGCGTGCATCTGGGAACAATGGCGCAGCGAAGGCCAGCAGGAAGGCACTCGGGTGCGCGATGGCCTGCGCAACGGCGTCGAACAGGCCCTGCTGACCTTCGGCGCAGGTTTCCTGCAACACCCTGCCAACTACGCCCTACGCGCCGCCCTGAACGACGGCACGCTCAGCAAGGATGACTATTTCCAACAACTGCTGCGCCTGATCTACCGGCTCATCTTCGTTTTCACCGTGGAAGAGCGCGGCGTGCTGCACCCGCAGGACGACAGCGCCGAAGCACAGGTTGCCCGCCGTGCCCATGCCGAAGGCTACGCCCTGGCCCGCCTGCGCGAGCTGTGCCTCAAGCGCCGTGCCCGCACTCGCCACGACGACCAGTGGCAAGCCATCCGCATCGTCTTCCGTGGTCTGGCACAGGGTGAGCCGCGCCTGGCCCTGCCCGCGCTGGGCGGCCTGTTCGCGCCCGAACAATGCCCCGATCTGGATGTCGCCAGCCTGGACAACGCCCACCTGCTCACCGCCTTGCAACACCTGCGCTGGGCAGTGGTCGCGCAAGGCAAGGGCAGCAGCCTCATCCCAGTGGACTATCGCAATATGGGCCCGGAGGAACTGGGTAGCGTCTACGAAAGCTTGCTGGAACTGGTGCCCGCTATCGACCTGCCTGCACGTACTTTCGGCTTCGTCGGCCGTACCGAGGAAGGCAGCACCGCCGGCCACGCCCGCAAACTCACCGGCAGCTATTACACCCCCGACAGTCTGGTGCAGGAGCTGATCAAAAGCGCGCTGGAGCCGGTCATCGAACAGCGCCTGGCTGCCAACCCGGCCAACCCCACCGAGGCGCTGCTGGCCATCCGCGTCATCGACCCGGCCTGCGGCAGCGGTCACTTTCTGCTGGCCGCCGCCCGCCGCCTGGCGGAAAAGCTGGCCCAGTTGCGCAGCCTCGAAGGCGGGCAGGAAGGCGCTATCCAGCCGCAGGACTACCGCCACGCCCTGCGCGAAGTGGTGGCCTGCTGCATCTATGGCGTGGATCGCAACCCCATGGCCATCGAACTGGCGCGCATGGCGCTGTGGCTGGAAGGCTACGAGGAAGGCCGACCGCTGGGCTTTCTCGACCACCACCTGCAAGTGGGCGACGCGCTGCTCGGCCTGACCGACCTGAACGTGCTGGAACAAGGCATCGCCAAAGATGCCTTCAAACCATTGAGCGGCGACGACAAGGATGTCTGCAAGGAACTGGCCAAGGCCAACGCCGCCGGCCTCAAGCAGATCGCCAAAGACCTGCAAGGCAAGCAGATGCTGCTGGGCGTGGACAACCGCAGCGGCCTGGAAGCCCTGCGCGCCATCGAAACCCTGCCCGCCGACACGCCCGAACAGGTGGCCGCCAAGGAACAAGCCTGGCGCCACTTTCTGGAGGACTCCGCCCAGAGCCCGCTGGCTCACGCCGCCGATGCGCTGGTGGGCACCTACCTCCTGCCTAAGACGGAGAACACGGCAGAAACCGTACCCACCAGCATCACCCTGCATGCGCTACTGACCGCGCCGGAACGCGCCCAGACCGAGCACGCCGCTCCTGTCGTTGCGGCCCGCGACGCCTGCGAGCAGGCTCGCGTGTTCCACTGGCCGCTGGCCTTTCCGCAGGTGGTCGCGCAAGGCGGCTTCGACTGCGTGCTGGGCAATCCGCCGTGGGAACGCATCAAGCTGCAAGAGGAAGAGTTCTTTGCCACCCGCCACCGTGACGTGGCGGAGGCCCGTAACAAGGCCGAACGCGCCCAGCGCATCCAGTGGCTCAGCGAAGGCATGCTGGCGCGCCACCTGTACCCCGACCTGGCCCATGAGGTGCATGAGGACGAGGCCGAAAAACGCCTCTACCGCGAATTCGTCACTGCCCGCCGCACAGCGGAGGCAGCCAGCGTGTTCGCCCATGTGAAAGGCACCGACGGCGGCCGCTACCCGCTGACCGGCGTGGGCGACGTGAACACCTACGCGCTGTTTGCCGAAACCATCCGCCAGATAACGGCGCCTTATGGGCGATCTGGTTTTATTGTTCCTTCGGGCTTAGCCACCGACAACTCAACTAAAAATTTCTTTGGCGATTTGATTTCCAAGAAATCCTTAGACAGTTTCTTTGAGTTTGAAAATGAAGGTTTCTTTCCTGGCGCTGGACAGGGCCATATGTTGCGCTTTGCATTGACGACGATCGTTGGATCTGAGCAAAGAATCGAAGAAACTCGATATCTTTTTCAAGGAAAGAAGCTGGAACAACTACACGACTCAGAGCGAGTTTTCACACTGAGCCCAGAGGATATCGAACGGGTTAATCCAAATACGTTGACTTGCCCGATTTTCCAGTCTCGCCTTGATGCGGAGTTGACCAAGAAAATCTATCGATGCATTCCGGTTCTGATTCGCGAAGCACGCGATAATACTCCGGAGAGAAATCTTTGGGGTATATCGTTTATGCGAATGTTTGATATGTCAAACGACAGTCATATGTTTAAGACTTATCATGAACTAAAACAAGAAGGTTATTCCATAGATGGTAATGTCTTTACGCTAGGAGGGGATATTTTTGCCCCTCTTTATGAATCAAAAATGGTTCATATTTATACGCATCGATATGGAGACTTTAGGGACTCCAATCATGAGCGAGCTCACGTTCTTCCTAGAGTTCCAGAGAGTCGTCTTGAGGATGCAGGTTACTGCACAACTCCTTATTACTGGATTTCTGAGAAAAATGTTTTAGAAAAGACTAAAGACGCAGGATGGAAGGAGAAGTGGTTCTTCGCATGGAGAAGAATTACCGATGCTCGGGCCAGTGCTCGGACACTTGTTGCAACAGTAATACCATGGTCTGCCGCTGGGGATAGTTTGTTTTTGCCGCTTATGCGCCCCCCTGAAAGAAAACAGCTTTTTGCGTGCTTCTTGGCGAACATGGGGTCAATCGTCTTGGACTATGTTGCCAGGCAAAAGCTTGGCGGCCTAAATCTTAACTATTTTACTTTTAAGCAGCTACCATTTTTGACGCCTGATCAATATAGTGACGCGGACGTGGACTTCATAACACCTCGTGTGCTCGAACTCACCTATGTTGCTCACGACTTAGAGCCATGGGCAAAAAGCCTTGGTTTTGATGGCAGACCTTTTAGTTTCAGCACTGAACGCCGCGCTTTATTGCGTGCAGAACTTGATGCCTATTACGCGAAATTGTACGGTCTAGGGCGCGACGAACTTCGTTTCATACTTGATCCTCAGTCGATTCGGCCAGGATATCCATCTGAAACATTTTCTGTTTTGAAGCGGAATGAAGAGCGAGATTTCGGTGAATACCGTACCCAGCGGCTGGTGATGGAAGCGTGGGAGAAGCTGGAAACTGGAGGGTTGACATGAAATCGATGGAAATTGGTGAATCGGTTGTTGAAGATGTCATCCTGCATCAGGTTGGCAATCGCCTGCGAGAAGAGCCGCTGATCTTGGCAGATCAATGCTTCGACATTATGGAAAGCATCGGGAACCTGATACTTGGCGGCTAT
Source organism: Delftia sp. NA_296.1 (assembly GCF_052692095.1). Taxonomy (NCBI): domain Bacteria; kingdom Pseudomonadati; phylum Pseudomonadota; class Betaproteobacteria; order Burkholderiales; family Comamonadaceae; genus Delftia; species Delftia sp. NA_296.1. The sequence goes on from NZ_JBQZGF010000005.1 coordinate 146,712, forward strand.
CTGCGAGGCATCGTCAGCGATAAAAATCAGTACATGCTCACCCATGAAAGCGACATGACACTGAATGACGTGGCTCACCATGTGTCAGCTTTCTTTTCGAGAAAAATCTCTTTTATAGAGCTTTCCAGGAACTTAGCTACACATCTGTACGCTTCGGCACATCACCCTAACATCGCATCAGGCGATTTATTTGTCATTTTGTTTGACAAGCTAAAGCTGGATGGGAAGTATAAGTCTGCTATCGGAGTTTACAAGGCGGAATCAAAGCAGCAGTACATTTCCACCCGTGCCGATGGCGAAAGCAGGCAGCTCGAAGTGTCAAGCGGCATCAACCCGGATCTGATTGACAAAGGCGCACTCATCGTTGATGGCTCTGAAATCGTTTATGCCATCGATCGCTTGAGTAGCCGCACAAAATACTGGATTGAGGATTTTCTGAAAGCGAAGCAGGTTCCCAATGAGAACACCAAGTCAGCCGTCGCTGCTGGGCTGATAGAGAAGGTTCGGGACAACATCGAAAGCCCCGTGGCAAGGCAGGATTTTTGCCGCGAGGTCATTGCCTTGTGTGCAGACCGGGACGAAGTGCCGGGCGATGAGATCAGGACGGTGTCAGAGAAATACGTTTCCTCCGACGTATGGAGCACCGAGCTGGCCAGAATCACCGAACGCAAGGGGCTGGTGGGTACCGACGAAATCAATGTGCCGACCAGAAACCTTCAGGCCAAGTTGAAAAAGATGTTTAATCGCATCAATCTGGGTCAGGATATTGGATTGATACTACCGGACAGCCTTTCGTTCAATGATGCAAGATTCAAGGATGACGGACAAACCATCCAAATAAGCATAACACTGGGGAAGAAGCATGGGTGAGTCGTCGAAGACATCTGGTGAGAATGGCGAGAAGATCACGGAAGAACTCCTGAAGCTGATTGGGTGGAGCAATCTCCTGAAGGGCGTCAGCATTCCATGCAATAGAGCGGCACACGATAAGCAAACGCATGGCAATGATTTTGTGTTCATCTATAACAATCCGCTCCATGACAACCGAACTGATGTTGTTTATATCTCCTCGAAAAACGCCAAAAATGGTTACCCAAAAGGAGAGCAAGGCGTCAGGACGACGTTCAAAGGTCACCTGTCAGAGCTTGATGAGATAGTTTCCTGCTCAAAGATCAGCTCCGAAATCAATCAGGCGATACAAACCTTTGGTGGGCGCAAGCAAAAGAAACACATAGGCCTACTCGTATGGACGCATGGAGACAGGGAAACACTGGATAAAGAGATCAAGTCCGCCTTGAGCCGCATCCAGTTAGATTTGTCGTCAAACTGCCCCTTCTATCTTGTGGATATGGCGCGGGCCTCCTTCATCAAAGAGGCGGTCAGTCATTTCAGATCAATCAAGCAGGGGCAGCAGTACCATTTCTATTACCCCAAGCTTGGAAATGTCATCGCAAACGCAGATGAACGATACGGCGATCTGCTGCCAATCGAGCTTTTGGCATCAGACCTTATCCCCTTTCGGTTCATGTTAGGAGAAAAGCTATCTCTCTGCCTGTATGCCAAACAAGCATTCTCGGAAGAATCCCTGAAAAAGCTTTGCAGCCTGGCTTTCGACTTTGCCGATGGCTGGGTGCAGGATATTTTCATCGGCCTGGAAAGCTACCACCCGGCAGACGACAAGCAAGTGAAAGATGCTGTCCATGATGGCCTTTCGGGAAAGGAAAGCAAGCATCAAGGTGTTTTGCTACAAAGAGTCCGTTCTCGATCTTTTGGAGTGCTGATATGGATAAGCCGGCCAAGCAATTTGATTATGAACGGGCCATGCTCTGGGGAGATCGTTTGAGAGTACTGCTCAATAGCGATCACATCAGCAATGGCGAAATCACTGAAACTCTGAAGGAAAAGGGCATATTTATCGGCAGCGGTGAAAAATCCGATACCGTGCCACTGTTGAGTGCCTGCCTTCTCACGCCGAATGAGTTCACGAATCTTGTCGAAAAATCGTTCGTTCGCGAGTCTGGGAAGAAGTACTCATCCGGCAAATTCAAACTGACATCTTCAGATGCCGATTGGAAAACGGAAATACAGAACAATTTTGACTCGGTGATTGAGGGTATCAAGCTGGGGGATGATCGGGTGTTTGCTTCTGAACCCGCTCTCTCGATTGACCCCGATGGAAACGTAAGAATCACATATTCCGTACGTGTCCTCGACTTCAGCAAGGACTGGATAAACCAAGAGATCACTTACCCAGGTGAAATTCTTCTTAAGCAGTCCGGCAATGGCTTGGAAATTGAAGTCAACAAATCCAGAACATCACAAGACACCAATAAGCTCAATGACGCCATCACCGGCGCCATCGGAAAATTCTGCAAATCAAAGGGCATTACCACGGACGAAAAGCCAGAATCCATTCTCTTTGATGATTTCACGAACAACGAGCGCATCGGCTTCTTTCTGCAATTGACATCTGTCAGTACGCCCGAACTCTCCTTCAAGGGGATTGGAGATTTCGAGATCATTCGAGATCAGGAGGCGGGGGCGCTACCGAAAGAGGAGCGAATTGAGTGGATGGAGGGGCATGTCAACAAGATACAGATAAAAGGAAGTGATCTTGGAAAAGTCTTTCTTCTTGAGGAAGAAAGCTATTATCAGTATTACTACCTGATAAAAATGACGGCTACATATGCCTTCAAGTTCGGTGCAAACGCTGGCGACTGCGGGATTGAATTTGCCTTCTCTGGAAAAACGTCAAGGGACGATAATTACTCTGGGACTGTTTTTGACTTCAGCATTGAGCGACTTCCGCGCCTGGAGGAAGGAAGCAAGAATCGGGTCAGAAAGGACATTATCCAAAAAATTCAAGCAGCAATAGATGCTGCCTTCAAACATGTCAAGCCACCTGCCGTTGCCGACTTGGAAGGAGAGTAGCCCCGTATGTTGATTCATCTCAAACTGGAGAATTTCAAAATTTGGCGCAGCACGGGGCCGGTGCGACTTGCTCCGATTACTCTGCTGTTGGGTACCAATTCATCGGGCAAGTCCAGTCTGATTCAAAGCCTGCTGCTCATCCGTCAGACCGTCAAAGGCGATGATCCGAATCTGGATCTCAATCTAGGTAACCCTGATACCGGCGACTCCGTCACACTCGGCCAGTTCAAGGATGTGCTGTGTCGCCATGGCGCAGCAACAGAAAGCACGGCGTCCAATCAAATAGGTATCGAGTTTCGCTGGAGCGAAACGGGAAATGCCGCTGAATCGGCGATTTTCTCGGCACGCTACCGTAAAGGCCAGTCCGGCAGCGCTGAACTGGAGTTCCTGCGTTTGGGCAAAGACGGTCAAGGCTTCAGCGTCCAACGCCGGAAGCCCGGGATTTATCGCCTCACGCTGGGCAATCAAATCAAACCTTTGGGGCAAAGCGCGGATTTTCGTCCGCAGCGTTCGTTTGCATTTTCACCCTCTACGCTCAACAAGCTGGGTGTGCAGGGTGAGGTGATTCGGCCGGTTGGTCCAGCGCTGCTGGACGAGTTGGGCCGCATCATCTACCTTGGCCCCGTGCGCCGCTTGGCCCAGCGTGACTATGTATGGGCAGGGCGTATGCCTGCCCATATCGGCGACGACGGCGCTAAAGCCGTGGATGCATTGATTGCCAGCGGTGTGGCGTGCCAGCAAGCCAAGAGGCGTAGTCAAGCCTTGCCAGCGGAAGCCTATCTCTTTGAGCAAACGGTTCATTGGCTGAAGGAGATGAATCTGGCGCACGGTCTTTCCATCCGCGCCCTTGGAAATTCAGCGCGTCATGAGTTGCTGGTGGAAACCGATGGCCAGGCCAGTAACCTCAAAGACGTTGGAGTGGGAGTGTCGCAGGTGCTTCCTGTCATTGTGGCCGCCCTGTTCGCACAGCCCGGCCATATCGTGATCGTCGAAGAGCCGGAAAGCCATCTACACCCTCTGGCACAGAGCAAGCTGGCTGAGTTGCTGGCGCAGGTAAGCAAGGAGCGCAACGTTCAGTTCATCGTCGAGACGCATTCAGAGCATTTGTTTCGCCGCATGCAGACTTTGATTGCCCGCGAAGAAGTGTCCGTTGCTGACGCCGCCATGTATTTCGTTGAACGTGACGGCAAGGCCGCGCGATTGAGAACCCTGGAAATGGATGATTTCGGCCGATTGAAGAACTGGCCTGACGGTTTCTTTGGGGATGCGTTGGGTGAGACCCGCGAACAGGCACGCTTGATGTTCGAGCGCCAGAAGCGGAGTCAACCATGAGGGCGCGTTATGTCGTGGATACCAATGTTTTGATTGCTGCCAGTGCTGCTGACCCAACTCACCCGAAGGATATTGATGCGACGCCGGATGATCCGATGGAGCGTCAGAAGGTTTGGCAATGGTTAGATGAATTTCAGCAAAGCACGTCACGGCTCGTACTGGATCTGGTTGGTGAAATTTTCAAAGAGTACAACAACAAGCTGGGATTCAACGACTTCGGCATCCAGGTAGTCATGCACAAGTGGAGCACTGCCGCAGTCGATAATGTTGATGTTGCATATGACGAGCATGGTCATGGGGTATTGCAGCCGCCGTTGCTGGCGGTGATTCACGACGACGCAGACAAGAAAATGGTGGCGGCAGCGTTGGACTCACACAGGGAGTACGGCGAGGGCTGTGTTGCTTTTGCAGGGGACACCGATTGGCATGATTGGGAGACTGATCTGCTGGCGAACAACGTCTTGTTGGAGCCCCTCATTGAAAGTTGGTCACGGCAGAAACATGCTGAAAAGCAGGCTCGTTGAATGAGGATCATGCATTGACCGACTTCTTCCGCTTCCCTACTACTCCGCACCTCGCGTGGCTGGCCAAAGACGGCATGCCTCGCGATGACAAGGTGTTGTCGCCTGCCGAAGTGCAGGCGCTGCTATCAGGGGATGTGATCGTGGAGGAGAAGCTCGATGGTGCGAACCTCGGCCTGTCTCTATCACCCGACGGCACCGTACTTGCTCAGAATCGCGGCCAGTATCTGGGCGAGCCCTATGTTGGTCAGTTTGCGCGTTTACCCGCCTGGCTGGCGCAGCACCAATCCAGCTTGCTTGCCGTGCTGCGTCCTGAGTTGACGCTGTTCGGCGAATGGTGCGCCGCACGCCATTCACTGGATTACGACACGCTGCCCGACTGGTTTCTGTTGTTCGATGTCTATGACCGCAGCAAGAGGCGTTTTTGGAGCACCTCCCGGCGCAACGCGCTGGCCTCAGAAGCCGGATTGTTCACCGTGCCGTGGGTATCGAGTGGCCGCACCACCCTGGCGGCGCTAAAGCAGTTGGTCATGGATACACCCAGCCGCTATCGCGCCAAGCTGCCGTTGGAAGGCTTGGTGGTGCGGCGCGAATCAGCCGACTGGTGCGAGGCGCGTGCCAAGTTGGTGCGCCCCGATTTCGCCCAAGCGATCGACACCCATTGGCGCAAGCGCGTCATTGAGTGGAACCGAGTAGATTGGACGCGGACATGAATCCTCTGCAACGCACCATCATCGAAAAAGCCGGCCACGACAATGGCTTCGAGCACGTGCTGTCATCTGCTGGCGATGCGGTCATACTGACTTCGGCTCGTCATCGAAGTCAGGCGGCAGTGACAGCATTGGTCGGAGGCTTCGAGGTGCGCTTTCAACCTGCCACGCGCGCGCTGCTGCCGGAGTTGCTGCGCAGCTTCCAACCTTGGGCCGGAGCCGATGAGGTGTTTTGTGTGCCGACCCTGCCCGATTTGGCGGCTCTCCTGCGCCGCGCGGCCAGGCTGTCGCAGGCCTTGCCGAATCAGGCAGTGCGCGACTACCACGCGGCCGTGGCGCAAGCTGTCGAGACGATGTCTGCCGAAGCCCGGGGCACGGAAGTCGAACGCCTGGTGCGTCAGCGCGTGGGGCAGGCGCGTTACCGCGATGCCTTGCTGACCTACTGGGGCGGTGCCTGCGCAGTGACCGGCGTCGCGGTGACTGAAGCCCTGCGTGCCAGCCATGCCAAACCCTGGGCTGAATGTGCCGACGATGCCGAGCGGTTGGATGCCTTCAATGGCTTTCTGCTGGTAGCCAATCTCGATGCGCTGTTCGATCGCTTTTTGATCAGTTTCGACGATACCGGGCATCTCCTGACCAGCGCCCGTCTGTCCCCAAGCGATTGGCCTGGGCTTGGCATCCATACAGGGATGACGTTGCGCTGGCTGGCCAGCGAGCACCGGCATTATTTGCAATGGCACCGCGAGCGTTTCCTGCGCGGTACCTGATCGAAGGAAAAAACATGGCCAAGGCCGAAGCCAGCGTTGAAGAACTGGTATCAATGATCGAGCGGGGCGAGCTGCGATTGCCGGAGATGCAGCGCCAGTACGTGTGGCGCTCTACGCGAGTGCGCGATCTACTGGATTCACTATATCGCGGCTACCCATCGGGAGCAATCCTGCTTTGGGAAACGGATGAAGCTGTGCCGCTGCAGGATTTCGCGGTCAGCCAGAGCACGAATCCTTACCAGAGCACGCGGCTTCTGCTGGATGGTCAGCAGCGTCTGACATCGCTCTCTGCCGTCATTCGCGGCGAGCCAGTATCGGTGCGCGGCCGTCGTCGGCCTATCGACTTGCTGTTCAACTTGGAGCATCTCGACCAGTTGGCAGTAGTGACCGAAGTGGAAGAGAACGGCGACGACGAGGACGATGCCGACGACGATAGCGAACTGATTGGCGATGAGACGGACTCGACCGAGGACGAACTGCTCAAGCGCTTCAACAAGATGACTTTCGTGGTGGTCACTAAGAAGCTGGAGCAGTTGCCGCATTGGGTGAAAGTGTCGGAAGTGTTCAAGACCGACAACGATGCGCCTTTCCTCAAACGTGCCGGTATCAGTGGTTTTGACGATCCGCGGTACGAGAAGTACAGCCAGCGCCTGGCTCGGCTACGTGGCATCCGCAAGTACATTTATCGGATGGACGTGCTGGAACGCACGCTTTCCTACGATGAGGTCACGGAAATCTTCGTCCGGGTCAATTCACTGGGAGCCAAGCTGCGCAGTTCCGACTTGGCTCTGGCTCAGATCACCGCCAAGTGGCGGCACTCGCTGCAGACGTTCCAGGATTTCCAGAAGGCATGCGCCAAGACGGGCTTTGACCTTGAGCTCGGTTTGCACTTGAAGAATCTGATGGCGTTTGCCACCGGTCAATCACGTTTCCAGATCGTGGGTAGCCTGAATGTGGAGAATCTGCAGAAGGCATGGAAAGAAGCCTGCGATGGCATGGAATTCGCGCTCAACTTCCTGCGCAGCAATCTTGGCATCGATAGCCCGGCACTGTTGTCGTCGCCTTTCCTGCTGGTGGTGCTGGCGTATTTCGGGCATAGCCGCAACTATGCGCTGAGCAACGATGAGGCCCGCCAACTGCGCTACTGGGCGCTGATGGCCAATGCCAAAGGCCGCTTCTCCCGAGGCTCCAGCGAAACCATTCTGGATCAGGATTTGGCAAATATTCGTCAGGGCGGAGCGGTGAGCGAGCTGATCGACCGACTGCGCCTGCAGTTCGGCCGCCTGGACATTACTGCGGAGGAGCTGGAAGGCCGCAACCAGCGCAGCGCGCTGTTCAAGACCATGTTCCTGGCTTTCCGCGCTGCCGGTGCGAAGGATTGGCGCAGCCATCTGGCCATTGCTCTGGATCATTCGGGCGTCCAGCATCGCCTGCAGTTCCATCACATCTTTCCCAAAGCCGTACTGAAGACCAGCTTCACTGCCCGCGAGGCGGATGACATCGCCAATCTGGCCTTCATCGGCGGCAAGACGAATCGCGCGATCAGCGACAAGGCCCCGGCGGTTTACCTGCCCCCGCTGGTGGACCAGCTTGGCGAGCCAGCGTTCGCAGCACAGTGCATCCCGGTTGAGGCATCGCTGCTGGAAGTGGAAAGCTACAAGGCTTTCTTGCTTGAGCGACGCAAGAGGATTGCAACGGCGCTGAACACGTTTGTTGGGCCTGCAGATTGAGCCGATGGACGGCTATGTATGTAGCCAGGGGGCTCATACTGCCTGACCTAGCTACCGAGGTAGATGGCAATGATTTGAACGCGCTCGTGTCCCAACTCACGGCTGATGGTCTGACGCGCATGGCGGTCTTCTATGCGCTGCGTTGGACTTAACTCCGTGACTAATGGTCCATCTGCCGCTGGCGGCGGCCTTCCCGTCAACATCTCATAACGGCTTTGGGCGTACCGATGCCGCAGCCCATGCATATTGCTCAAGCCCGCCGCTTTGCACTGCCCATCGTAGACGTGCCGCTGCTGGATGTAGGTCTTGTTTGCCGGGATCAGTGATCCTGTGCCCGCCAGGCGGTGCGCTGCGTGGAGCGCGTCGCGTTGCTCTGTTGTGGTGATGGGCACCGTTCGCTCCCGACCGCCCTTGGTCCATGATCCCTTGAGGGCGATGTGGTCACCTCGATCCGCATAGCTGGGCTGGAACTTGATCGCTTCCTCCCGACGCAATCCGAAGGCGGCCTGTAGCTGAAGGCTCATGCGTACGTGCGCGTCGGTGACCTGTTCAAGACCTGTGCCCAGTTTTTGGGCCTTGCTGATGTTGGTCACATAGCGGCGCTCGGCCACGCCGAGTTGCGTGTTGTCCGCCGGCAAGATGCCGGCCTTGCCGATCTTCTCGGCCCACCAGCGCAGGTGAGAGAGTCGATTCTTGATGGTGCCGGACGACAAGCCTTCTTCCTGCCAGCGTTCCAGCAGCGCCTGGACGTGCTTGCCCTTGAGTGATGATGCCTTCATCTGCCGGAAACCGGCCTCACGTAGTTGCCACGCGGCTAGCGACAGCGAACGCATCCGGTCGGCCTGTGTGTTGTGGCTGCCGTCACGATTGCGCTGGCAAAGCTGCCGCAGGGTGTAAGTCAAGTCGTCCATCTTCAGGCCTCCAAGCAAAGCGCCGTACTGCGTTGTCCTGAAATTCAATGGTTAGTGTTGGTGCCAACTCGCTGAGGCGAGATCCCATGAGGGCAAGGGCATGGTGTTCAGGAGACACCAGAGCCTCGAATGAGGCGTCCGTCTTGCTCCCTGCTGGAAGCCCGGACGGGGGTACTACAAGACGAAAGTGATGCGAACGTGGACGAGTCCTCCTATGAAGTGAGTGGGATGAGAAATGCAGCGGGAACCCTGTGCGTTGCGCACAGGCAATTGCCGCAAAGGACAGTGCGCAAGGCGGCGCGGTAGGGATGAGTTCAAACAGACGAAGAAGGCTCCGCCCTCGGTGGGGCCGGTATGCGGTCGGAGCCTGGGCATACCTGGGGTGGCTCCACCCGGTCGGGCCAGCGCTTGCAGGAACCTGCGCTGTTGGGGTTGCCGATGTATGAAGCCCATCGGTCTTGGCAACTGCCCGGTCAGTGTGGGGCGGCCATCATCATGTAGGCCGCACGCAATAGGAACTGACTTTCTCCCGCATTGTTTGCGGTGTTGCGCGGGGCGTCACTGCGGCGTGCAGTGACGCCCCGTTTCGCGGCAGCATTTGCTACGCAGGACGCGGTTGCCATCCCCTGGCCTGCATTGCCTGTGCCGCGACGTCCCCAGCGTTCGTCGAGGCGTTCAGCATCTTGCGGATGTTGGCGATGTGCGCGAGGGCGGTTTCACGCGATGCCGGTGGCGCAGTCGGTTCCGGGCGGACTTCGGTGCGCGGCGGAGTTGTAGGCCGGTTCGCGGCAGACATCTCCTTACGTCCTGCCCACAGACGAAACTCGCCCGCAAAGACGCGCTTCACCAAGGCGAAGAAGTAGGCCACGACATTGCGCACGGTGCCGCTCTGGCTGCGTGCCTGCAACTCGTCGAGCACTTCCTGGCGACGCTGCGGCGACAGCCGCCGTAAGGCGGCCTGCACGTCCTTTTGCTGATCTGCCTGGGCATTGCTCAGGCAAGGTGGCAAGCTCATCAGCCGCGATGCCGGATCGCCGTCGCCTTCGCGCGCGCGGTACGTACGTTCTTTTTTATACATATACGTCTTATACGTACCGCCCGGCTCAGTCGTCATGTGGCGAGCGTGTCCGGTCTGTTGCGGAACAAGCGTGCTGCCAGCGGAATCGCCAGACAATGGCAGTGGGTCGGCTGCCTCGCTCGCCTGCGACGGCGGCGTCGGGGGCAAATCATCGTCATCGCGGAATTGATCGTGGGCCGCAATGGATGCAGCTTCCGGCGCTTGTGCCAGCGTTGCCTGAATGTGGACGGCCACCCGATCCACCTGGTTGTTTTCGTGGCCGATGGAGGCTTGCAGAAGCGCGGACAGGCTGGCATCGAGCGCGCAGGCCTGCTGGAAGTGCAGGGCGCTTTCGTGAACCTGATACAGCTCGCTGAGCACATGGCTGGTCAACGGATCGCGTTGCTGGCCCATCAGACTGATCCAGCCCGTCAACCGAAGCACGACGAGAACGCGCCGGGCCGTCTCGTACCCGGCCCTCTGCCCCAGCGGGGTGGAGGTGAGATAGCGGCGCAATTGCCCCAGGGTTGCCAGCGGGCTGATGCCCTCCGCAGAGCGCAGCATGCGCAGAACCTGCCAGCCATTGCGTTCCAGCGGCGTGAGGCGGGCGTCGAGCATGAGTGAGGCCGGAGTAGTGAACAAGGCGTCTTGCCCCAGCGGATTGTGACGGGTGTGGTGGTCTGCCATGAGAAGTCTCCAAGGTCTGGGCCACAGTGGCCCGTTCCTCTGCATCTCATCGCGTACCGTTCCAGGCGTCAGCCAAAAATGCGGTCTGCGCCATACCCGTTTTATCCGGCAGGCGCAGCGCTGGCACCAGCATCCAGACTGATCTATCATCCCGATACCCTCATTTTGGGGTACAACTGGGGGTACTTCCAGCGATTCCCGCAAAGCCCGTGGACCGATTTCCCCGCGAAACCTAGCGTTCACGGCCCTTTGCCGACCGATCAACGTTTAAACGTGTGATCAACGTCTGAGGCAACGGATGCCGCGGCAGAACTGCTGAAAAGCAGTTCTCGCCCACCTCAGGAAACCGCGCTTGTGCGCGGTTTTTTCATGCCTGGATCGATTCGGTCCCGCGCACCGAACGTCCATGGACAATGGCGCCTTTCCATTGGGGAAAGAGAGACCTTGAAATGGAACGCCCGCATTTCAGATTCCATCCCGGCGCCTACGAAACCGTCTTCGAGCAGGAAGAGGGTGTGTGCTCCTGCTGCGGACAAAACCGCAGCCTCAAGTACGAAGGCCCGTTCTACAGCCAGCAAAGCCCCGACTACCTGTGTCCCTGGTGCATTGCCAGCGGGCAGGCTTGCGAGACATACGACGGCGAACTTGTGGGATATACCGATATCGAAGGCGTGTCGCCTGACCCGGCAGACCCCGAGCCCACCATCGCCAGGGAACTGCTGCTGGAAATAGCTCAGCGCACGCCCGGCTACAGGGCCTGGCAGCAGCCTGTATGGCTCACGCACTGCAATGCACCCTGTGTCTTCCTGGGTCACGCCGACAGGCAGACCATCGAGCCTTTCCTCGCTGAAGTCCTGCCCGACATCGAAGGCAGCTGCAGGAACGATGCGCAGTGGATGCTGGAGCGCATGTCCACGGACGGCATGATTTCCGGCTGCCTTTTCCGGTGCGTGCATTGCGGCCGGCATCGGCTGCATATGGACGTGGGATGAATCCAATGACCACCTACGCCGACCTCTCCACCCAGACCGGCATTGCGCTGCCGCCGCTGTTGAGCGACCTCCTGGCATCGGGAAAGACCGTCTACGGTCCGGATTGGGCCGCCACCTGGCGCCAGCGCTGCCTGCAGGACCCGCCCTTGTTCATGAGTTGGCAGGACTTCGAATGGATAGACGCCGAAGCCAGCCGGGAAATCATCGAGGGCTGGCTTCATCCTGGCGCACAGAACGGCCGGAGCTTTCTGCCATTCGCCCAGTCGGGAGCCGGCGATGCCTGGTGCCTGACGCCGCTGGACACGCATGGCGTGGGCGTGGCGCTGGTGTTGCACGATGACGAGGCCAGCAGTGTTTCGCACGCCTGCTTCGATGACTTTGTCTGTGCGGGATTTCTGCAGGCCTTTGCGGACCTGAGCGATCAGCTGGATGACTTCTCGCAGCCGGAGGCCTTGCAAATGTTGCGGGCCGATGTCGCGCAGGCCGCGCGCTTCATGACGCAGGAGTTGGGTGACTATCTGCAGGATTTCTGCCGGCGCCCCTTGGAGATCAGGCCTTGGCGCGACGGGCCCCGGGCACGTGTTCGCCAGGTGGCTTCATTGATTTCACAAGATGAACTGGCGGCCGAACTGGACCGGCTGCCCGCCGTGGACCTTTCCTTTCCCGTCGTGGCACGCTGGGAAGTGCGTTCGGTGGAGGAGGGAGACGCGCGGCACGGCCCTGCGCCAGAGCCCGCAAAGATCGACTGGCGCACCCTTGCCGCCGACCCCCTGCAGAAGATGGCGGCCATCAGGGTCTGCCAGAGCGAGCATGGCTGCAGCCTGGGACAGGCCAAGGCCATGGTGGACCAGTACATCGGAAGCTTGGACCGCCATGCGTGAACGCGGGCGGACCGGCCCCTGCAACCCACCATAATCACCCATCCCGCCAACCGACCGCCCCGACCTCGAGCGTGAACTGGGATGCAGGATGATCAAACGGCCAGGCCTCCAGGCCACGGGTCAGTGGATCTATGAGTCCGTTCAGACCGATTCGCCGAAATACCCGCGCGTGTACCCCAGGGCCTTCGAGAGTTGCGCGGCGGCGTCGATGACGCGCGGCGCCATCTCCTTCATGCGGGCCACGCTCAGGCGGTCCAGCGGTCCCGAAATGCCGATGGCGGCCACGGGACGCTCGAAGGCGTCGTACACGGCTGCGGCCAGGCCGCCAACGCCTTCGCGCCATTCCCCGCGATTGACCGCATATCCGACGCGAAGCGCCTTGGCGCATTCGGCCTTCAGAAGCTCCTTGCTCACGATCGTGTTTGGCGTGAACCTCGGCAAAGGGTCAGGTAGCCGGTCAAGGTACTGCGCGGGCTGCGCCGCCAGCAGGGCCTTGCCCGTGGCCACGGCGTAGGCGGGAGCGCGGCCACCGATCATCGAGTAGGCGCGTATGGGCTGGATGCTGTCTATCTTGTCCACGTAGATGACATCCTGCCCTTCAAGCACCGACAGATGGACCGTCTCCGCGCTTTCCTCGGCCAGTACCGCCATGAAAGAGGGAGCGATCTTGCGCAGGTCGAGCTGCCCCAGCTGGCGCACGCCCAGTGCATACATCTTGGTCGTGCTGCGAAAGCCCCCGCCTGCCGGGTCGCGCTCCACGTATCCGGCGTGGATGAGGGTCTGCAGTGTCCTGTGCGCATTGCTTCGGGTGAGGCCCACGCGGGCCGCCACGTCGTCGATGACGCGTGCCTCGCCCTGCATCTCGGCAATGGCCTCCAGCACTGCCAGGCCCTTGAGTAGCGTTTTGTCCATGCAATGAATCCCAAATGTTGGGATGAGCTTAGCACGCATGGCGTCGCTCACGGCCCGGACAGCATCTTTGCGAGCCCGCTCGCGCCGTGCCCGGGGATCAGATGGGGCAGGTGCGCTCGGCCCGAGTTTCCGATGCGCACAACTCCTGGACCAGTCGGCCGGCCACTCCCCGTGCGAGCCGTGCGTTGACATCCATGGAGTTGGTCCAGAAGTAGGTTCCTGCCGCCATGGTGCCCAGCACGCTGATGTCCGCATTGATGCTGCCGTCGGACCGCATCAGATTTCCGGTCGCGAAATCCACGCACAAGCCGCCGAAGCGGTGAGGGCAGGCCTCGCCCCGGTCCAGCAGGTTGCGCAGCAATGGCAGGTCCGAGTGCCTGGCGTCCGCGGAAAAGCTCGTGGCATTGATGACCACGTCCGCTTGCAGCTCGGCCCTGTCCCGGGCCTGAATGCGGAACCGGTGGTGCTGGCCGGGGACCGGGGCTACAGACTGCAGGCCCGGCATCACCTGCAGGCGCCCCGCACGAAGCAGTGCCTGCAGCCTGCGTGCATTCTCGATGGGGAAGGTCACGCGGCGAGCCATCCAGATGCTGCGCAGCGTGGCGTCGAAGCGCTCGCGCCCGGCTTCGTCGAGCTGCTGCCAGATGGCGTCCACGACGGCGTTGAGCGCATTGCCCAGCGACTGCCATTGCCGTGGGCGCGATGAGGACAGCGTGATTTCCTCTTGCAGATAGTCCGTGGCAGGGGGCGGTGCAGCCTGCAGGTCCAGGAGTTCGTCGAACGCTATGCCCTGGTGCGCCAGTTCGTCTGCGAGCAGACCCATTGCCTCTCGCAGTGTCAGGCGGCGGCCTTGGGCGACCCCTTCGGCCAGGGTGGCCACAAGGCGCGGACTCAGTGTGACGGGCTGGTTCTTCAGGCCCCTGACCGACGGAAGCCTGCCGTTGCGGGACATGCAGTACATCGGCCCCGTGTGGCCGGCTTCTGCAAGCGCCACCACGGCGTCGATGGCGCTCAGGCTCGTGCCCAGCACGCATACCGTCGCATCGCGGGGGATGCCCCGGGCCAGTGCCCGGACCGGGTACGGGCTGTCGAAGTAGCCGGCGTGGCCGTGCAAGTCCTCGAACGCGGCCGAGCTCAGGTTGCCGATGGCGAGGATCACCCGTTGCGCGATGTGCTCTGCCTGCTGTGTCACGAGCCGGTAGCCGACCGGTGGGTCTGCCCTGACATCGTGCACGGCCTCCCGGACGTGGCGGATGTCCACGCCCAACGTGGCCCCCGTGTCACAGGTTTCGCGGTAGACATCTTCCAGATAGCGGCCGAAAAGCGGGCGCGGCAGAAACGAGTCGTGCGTGATCTGCTCGCCCTGGAAATGGGTGATTGCCTGGCGGTGGAGCCAGCGCAGAAAGTGTTGCCGGTCATCTTCGGCGACGGACATGCTGCCGGCCGTGACGTTCAGAAGATTGGTGGGTGCGTCGTCGGCATAGGCCGCTCCACGGCCGACGGCAGGGGCCGGCTCGAAGACCAGCACCTGCAGCCGAGGGAGGGCGCTTTGTGCCTGCACTCGCGCACGCACCAGATGGAACAGGAAGGATGTGGCCACGGAGCCGCCTCCCACGACGGCAATTCGCATGCTTTGCATGAGGGTGCCGTTGCGTTCACTGCACCTGGGCAGTTTTTTGAACCTGGCCCCACTTGGCCAGCTCGGCCTCGATGAGCCGGGTGGTGTGTTCGGGACTGCTTGCGTAGGCATCGGCGCCCTGCTTTTGCAGCGTCTGGCGTACTTCGCGCATCTTTGCGATCTCCTGCATGGCCTTCGAGAGCTGGCCCACGATGGCCAGGGGTGTGGCCTTGGGCGCGAGCAGCCCGTAGTAGGTCGTGACTTCGAAATCCGGGAAGCCCGATTCCTTGAGCGTGGGCACGTCGGGCAGCATGTCGCTGCGCCTGGCGCTGGTCACGGCCAGGATGCGCAGCTTGCCACTGCCGATCTGCGAGGCCAGTGCCGGCAGCGTCTCGAAGACCAGGTCGATCTGGCCACCCAGCAGATCGGCGACAGCGGGCGCGCTTCCCTTGTAGGGGATGTGCACCAGCTTCATGCCGGCCGCCTGCTGGAAGTACTCCCCCGTCATGTGCTGGGTGGAACCATTGCCCGCGGAACCATAGGTCAGGCCTTTGCCGCCGGCCTTGCCGAGCTTGACCAGCTCGGCCACGGAATGGGCGGGCAGGTCGCTGCGCACCGCGATGGCCAGAGGCACCGAACTGCCCATGGAGATGCCGGTCAATGCCGTCATCAGGTCGTAGGGAGGCTTTTGCGTGGGGATGACCGCGTGGATTGCCAGGCTGCCAATCGCTCCGAACAGCAGGCTGTAGCCGTCGCCGGCGCTGTTGGCCACGGCCGTGGCGCCGATTTCGCCTCCGGCGCCTGCCCGGTTTTCGATGACGAAGGGCTGGCCCAGCCATTGACCCAGGTACTGCGCATAGACGCGTGCCGTGATGTCGGTCGCGCCGCCGGGCGGGTAGGGCGTGACGACGCGCACGGGCTTTGCCGGCCATTGCTGTGCGAGCAACGGCCCCGAGCAGGCCATGCCTGCGATGCCTGCCAGGATTTGGCGTCTGTGAATCATCTTTTGTCTCCTTTTGCCCTTGGGGTCGATGGGTTTCTGATCGCTGTCGGCTTGAATTCAGTTCTTTATTTATTCCCAAAAATTAGGATTGATGTCTCATAATTTGTTGACATCATGGGTGCCGCTGGTAGGATTTGTCAACGCGGCAACACCTTGGCGATAACCCCAGCCAACCGCACACGCCGACCACGCCCCTCGTTTTTGGAGACAACATGAGCCATCAACTGCCGCTGGACGGCATCAAAGTGATCGAGATCTGCAACGTGGCGGCTGGGCCTTTTTGCGGAATGCTCCTGGCGGACCTGGGGGCCGAGCTGATCAAGGTGGAGAACCCGCAAGGCGGTGACACCCTGCGCAGCTGGCCACCCATCAGTGACGGTTACAGCGAGAACTTCGCCTCGCTCAATCGCAACAAGAAGTCGGTCACCCTCAACCTCAAGGAGGCCGGCGATGTGCAACTGCTGCGCGAGCTGGTCCGGGGTGCCGATGTGCTCATCGAGAACAATCGCCCCGGTGTCATGGACCGCCTGGGGCTGGGCTACAAGGACCTGCAGGCCCTGAACCGGCGCCTGGTCTACTGCTCCATCTCGGCCTACGGACAGTCGGGGCCGCGGTCCGGGGAAGGCGGGTTCGATCTCACCGTCCAGGCCATGAGCGGCATCATGGGCATCACCGGGGAGGAGGGCGGCGCTCCCGTGAAGTGCGGCGTGCCGCTGGCCGATTTCTCCGCGGGCCTGTATGCCGCTTTCTCCATTGCGGCGGCATTGCGTGCGGCGCAGGCCAGCGGACAGGGTGTACATCTGGATGTGCCAATGCTGGGCGCCACGCTGGGTATCGCGGCGCTACAGACATCGGAGTACTTCGGCAGCGGGCGTGACCCGCGCGCGCTGGGCTCGGCCCATCCCCGCAACGCGCCGTACCGCGTCTTTCGCTCGTCCGATGGCTACTTCGGCATGGCCGCCGGCAACAACGCGCTGTGGCGTTCGGTCTGCGAAGTGGTCGGCAAGATGGCGCTGCTGGATGATGCCCGTTTCCTGACGCCGACGCTGCGTGCCCAGCACCAGGATGCTCTGCTGGAGATCCTCGAAGAGGAGTTCGTGCGAGCCGACACGGCGACCTGGCTGCAGCGCTTTCGCGACGCGGGGGTGCCCTGCGCGCCCATCAATCGGTACTCGGAGGTGCTCGCCGACCCGCAGGTCGAGCACATGCAGTGGGTGCAACCGCTGGAGCTGCCCAACGGCGTGAAGACCAGGACCTTTGTCTCGCCCGTCCGCTTCGATGACCGCACGCTGGCGGTGCGGCTGCGGCCGCCTTCGCTGGGCGAGCACAACGAGCAGGTGCTGGGTCCGCTGCGCGATGGCGCAAAGGAGACGGTATGAGCGGCGTCCTGGATATCCAGGTCAGCGGCCACCGCTGGACTTTCACCCTCAACCGCCCCGACAAGCTCAATGCCCTCAACGCGGAGCTGGTCGACGCACTGCTGGAGGGGGTACGGCATGCCCATGCCCAGGGGGCTCGTCTGCTGGTCCTGCGCGGCGCTGGAAAGAGCCTGTGCGCCGGCTTCGATCTGTCCGACCTGGAGGCACAGAGCGAAGGCGATCTCGTCCTGCGCTTCATCCGCATCGAACAGCTGCTTCAGGCGCTTGCAACGTCGCCGGCATACACCGTCGCCCTGGCGCATGGCAAGGTGTACGGGGCTGGCGTCGACCTGTTCGCCGCATGCCGCCGGCGTATTGCCAGCGCACAGGGCATGTTCCGCATGCCCGGCCTGAAGTTCGGCCTGGTGCTCGGAACCCGGCGCTTCGCCGACCTGGTGGGAACGCAGAAGGCCTTGGACATCCTCGGCGCAAGCCGGCCGTTTTCCACGGACGAGGCCGTGCAGATGGGATTCGTCCAGCAGGTCCTGGCCCAGGAGGATTGGCCGGGCGTGGTGCAGGAATGCGAAGCGCTGGTCGTTGAACTCGAGGATGAGGCCCGGGCCTCGCTGTATTGCGCGCTCGATACGGTACAGGCGGATGCCGACCTGGCGCATCTGGTGCGTTCCGCCGTGCGGCCAGGGTTGAAAGACCGGCTGCGCAAGTATCTGGGCCAGTAGTGGAGCAATTTTCACAAGGACCAACCCATGCCTTCTGGATTCGTCGGAAAAAACAAATGTGTTCCCCTGCAGGAACTCGTCTCGCGCGTAGCGGACGGGGCCTCCCTGGCCATCGGCGGGAGCTTTCTTCACCGTGGCCCGTTCGCCTTCGTGCGCGAACTGATCCGCCAGGGCAGGACCGGCCTTGAAATCATCAAGCAGTCTCCCGGCTACGACATCGACATTCTTTGCCGGGCCGGGGCCGTCAGAAAGGTGCGGGCCGGCATCGTCGCGATGGAGGGCAACTTCGGCCTGGCGCCCTGGTACCGCCGGGCCGTCGAGCGCCAGGAAGTCGTTCTCGAAGAGCATGCCTGCGCGAGCCTGACCGCCGGGCTGCGCGCGGCGGCGTACGGCATCCCCTTTCAGCCTTGCGCGGGCTTGCACGGAAGCGACCTGCCCGCCTTGAACGGCTGGGTGAGCCTTCCGGACCCGTACTCGGATCGCGCACCGGTGTACGCCATCCCGGCCATCGAGCCGGACTATGCGGTGCTGCTTGCCTCGGAGATCGACCGGCAGGGGAACGTGCGCATTGCGGGCACGCCGCATTGGGACCGCATCATGAGCCGTGCCTCACGCAGTGTGCTGGTGGTGGCGGAAAAGCTGGTGGACACGCAGATATTCCAGGACAACCCGGAGTCCACCGTCGTGCCGTATTTCATGGTCGAAGCCTTCTCCGTCGTCCCCGGCGGCGCCTGGCCAGGCTCATGCTGGCCCAGCTATCCGATCGATTACCCCGCGGTCGAAAGCTATCTGGCCGAGGGCGACGAAGCCCTGGCCGCGCACCTGGCGAAAGCGCCCGAGGCAGCAACACAGGAGAAGGCACGATGAGCGCGAACTGGTCCGGTTTTTCATACATCGCCATCAACCTGGCCCGGTTCATCCGGCCCGGCGAGATCACGTTCAGCGGCGTCAATTCCACCTTGCCCATGCTGGCCTGCCTGCTGGCCAAAAAGACGCTGGATGAGGACTTCATCTACATCAACGTCGCGGGCGGCGTGGACCCCGAGCCGTCCAGCGTCCCGCTGTCGAGCTCGGACCCCGTGCTCGCGCAGCGCAGCGCGTCCATCTTCGCCAACGAGGACTTCTACGACCTGTGCTGCCGCGGGCGCATGGATTTGACGTTTCTTGGCGCGGCGCAGATCGACGGCGAGGGGTGCGCCAACAACTCGGCGATCGGCGACTGGCACAGGCCCAAGGTGCGCCTTCCCGGTGGAGGCGGCGGCGCCGTCATGCTTCCCACCGCCTTGCGCGCGTGCACCTGGCGTACCGAGCATTCGACGCGCACCCTGGTGAACAAGCTCGACTTTCGCACCTCGTGGGGAGGCTTTCATGGAGTGGTCACTCCGATCGCGACCTTCATCAAGCGCGACGGACGCCTGGCGCTGGATTCATGGCACCCGCAGGCATCCCTCGAAGAAGTGCGCGAGCGCACGGGTTTCGAGTTTGACGCCAGCACGGCGCATCCCACCGACCCGCCAACGCAGCGCGAGCTCCAGGCCCTGGCCTCGCTGGACCCTGACGGGCAGTTCGAGCGCGATGCACGCGTGAGCCTGCGCTGAGCCGCACCGGACAGGAGCTGCCAATGACCGACGAATTCGAATCCCTGGTCGCGGCCTTTCATCGCCGCTGGCAGTCGCCAGGGTGGGCCGCAAGGCCGGCCCTGGTGGCGCAAGGCGGTGTCCTGAGCTACGGAGCCCTCGCGCAGCGGGTGGGCGTGCTGGCCGGTGGCCTGCGGGCTGCCGGGATACGCGAGGGCGACCGCGTGGCCATTGCCGTGCCGCGGTCGCTGGACCTGGCCTGCGCCCTGCTTGCTACCCTGGTGGCCGGCGCCTGTCCCTGCGTGCTGGAGCCCGGGCTTGGCGCCGAGGAGACCGCAAGGCGTTTTGCGGCGACGGCCATGACCTGGCTGGTGCATGACCGGAGCCACCATGACGATCCCTGTCTGGCGGCCGTTGCGCAGGTACGGCGCATTGCATTGGAAAGCCTTGCTCCCGATGTGCAGCCGTACTGGGCTTGCACATCGGGCCCCCGGGACTGTGCCTACCTGCTGTTCACTTCCGGCAGCAGCGGCAAGCCCAAGGGCGTGCTGCAAAGCCACCTGGGGTTGCGGGTCAACGCGGACGGCATCGTCCGGCACACGGGGCTCGGCCCGCAGGACCGGCTGCTGCACACCATGCCGCTGCACC
This sequence comes from Delftia sp. NA_296.1, assembly GCF_052692095.1. NCBI lineage: Bacteria > Pseudomonadati > Pseudomonadota > Betaproteobacteria > Burkholderiales > Comamonadaceae > Delftia > Delftia sp. NA_296.1. The sequence continues at coordinate 167,084 of NZ_JBQZGF010000005.1, forward strand.
ACACCAATGGCGTCAACAACCAATTGCTGGCCCCACTGCTGGCGGGCTCGGCCGTCGTACTGGCGGAGCGCTTCAAGGCGCAGGACATGCCGGCGCTGATGGAGCGGCATCGGCCCACCGTGATCACGGGAGTGCCGACCATGTACTCGCGCATGCTCGCGTTCGAGTTTCCGCCAGCCTCGCTGGCCGCCTTGCGAATGGCGCGCTGCGGCTCGGCCCCCATCACCGAGGAGCTGCACAGGCGGGTCGAGGAAAAGTTGGGCGTGCCCCTGGTCGTGTCGTACGGGCTCTCCGAAGCGACCTGCACCTCCACGATGAATCCGCCGCTCGCGCGCAGGGTGGGCTCCGTGGGCACGGTGCTGCCGGGGCAGCGGGTCTTTCTTGCCAGGCCGGGCGGTGCCGAGATCGAAGATCCCCTGCAAGAAGGAGAAATCTGCATCAGCGGACCCACCCTCATGCTGGGCTATCTCGAAGAGGAGACCGCAGGCGCGCCCGCCGACCCCGGGCCGGCACTGCGCACCGGAGACCTGGGGCGCTTCGATGCCCAGGGGTATCTGTACATCACCGGCCGCATCAAGGACGTGATCATCCGCGGCGGCGAGAACCTCTCTCCCAACCTCATCGAAGGCGTGCTTGCGAAGGTGCCGGGCGTACGCGCCTGCTGTGTCGTGGGCCGGCCCGATGCCGACCTGGGCGAGGTGCCGTGCGCCTTCGTCGTGAGAACCGGCGACGAAACGGGACGCGCGCTCACGGAGCAGCACCTGGCCGCTGCGGTGCTGGGCGAGCTCTCGCGGATGCATGCACCCGTTGCCTACCACTACGTTGACGCCCTTCCGGAAAATTCCGTAGGGAAGGTGGACAGGAAGATCCTCAAGGCCGCGCTGGCCTGAGTGGCCGGGTGAGCAGGGCGGGCAGCGCGACAGCTGGCCGCAGCGGTGGCAACCCACCATAGTCACCCATCCCGCCAACAGACTGTCCTCACCTTCGTGCCTCACCCCACCAGCCCTGCAGCCCCTCCCATCCGTGCCGAACTCTTCTGCGGGAATGCAATGCAGATGTCCCGCGGGGTGCCTGGACATTGAGCTTCCGATCGTGCCGGATCGCTCTGCAGAGGCCCAGGCTGTTTCGGAGCGAGCGCCGTAAGATGACCCATCGTCACCCGGCAGGGTGAAAAGACAGGCCCGAGCAAGGTAACGCCAGCAAGAAAGGAATCACGTCCTATGGATAAGCAGGCGCTTGGCGAACGCGATATCTGTACCAAGTTCATCACGCAGGCTATGGAAAAGGCTGGATGTGACGCCCGGACCGAGGTGCGCGAAGAATTCCCTCCGGACCCACTCAGGGCCACCAGCGGGGGCGCAGTATGAGCACCCACCTGCCCGCCGACTATCCGGCACTGCTGGCCGATATCAAGCAGCGTGTCCGCCATGCCCAGACGCGGGCCATGCTGGCGGTCAATGCCGAATTGATCCGCCTGTATTGGGATATCGGGGCACTGATCGACCAGCGCCAGAAACGGGAAGGCTGGGGTGCCGCAGTCATCCCTCGGCTGGCCAAGGATCTGCACAACGAACTGCCGGAGGAAAAAGGTTTTTCCGAGCGCAACATCAAGCGCATGCTGGCTTTTTATCGCGAGTATCCCTCTCTGGCTGCCACAGCCGGGAGCACAGAGAAAGTGCCACAGGCCGTGGCACAACTTGCCCCCAGCGAAAAAGTGCCACAGGCTGTGGCACAAAGCCGCCAGACACCGGGGGTGGCGGCAGATGGCGCACAGGTGTTTGCTGCTGATGTTCTGCTGTCCCTGCCGTGGGGCCACCATGCCGAGCTGATCGCCAAGGTCAAGGAGCCGGGCGCACGCCATTGGTACATGTGCGCAGCCATCGAAAACGGATGGAGCCGAAGTGTCCTGCTGATGCAGATCGAAACAGCCGCGCACCTGCGACAAGGCAGAGCTGCCAGCAACTTCGCCTTGCGCCTGCCTCCGCCGGATTCCGACCTAGTACAGCAAACGCTCAAGGACCCTTACCTGTTCGACTTCCTGACGCTGGAATCAGGTTTTCATGAGCGTGAGTTGGAAACCGGTCTGATCACCCATCTGGAAAAATTTCTCCTGGAGCTGGGCCAGGGCTTCGCCTTTGTGGGGCGCCAATATCACCTGGACCTTGGCGGAGACGATTTCTACATAGACCTGCTGTTCTACCACCTCAAGCTGCGTTGCTACGTGGTCATCGACCTCAAGCGGGGCGATTTCAAGCCTGAATACGCGGGCAAGATGAACTTCTACTGCAACGTTGTGGACGACAGGTTGCGACACGCAACCGACCAACCCACCATCGGTTTGATCCTGTGCCAGAAACCCAATCACGTGCTGGCCGAATATGCGCTGCGTGGCGTGGACAAGCCCATCGGCGTTTCCGGTTTCGAGCTCACCCGTGCCTTGCCGGAAACCCTGCAAAGCAGCCTGCCCAGCATCGAACAGATCGAGCGCGAGCTGGGAGGCGGGCATGAATGAGCACACCGCCGAACTGCTGGAAAAGCACCTGCGAGCGCTCGAACGCCGCGGATAGTCATGCGATAGAAAAACACGCCAATGCTCAACAGGTTGAATTTGACCGTCTGATGGCCCGTGGCGGTCTGGTGTGCCGGGCTCGAAGCTGCCCCTGCAACCCACCATAATCACCCATCCCGCCAACCGACCGCCCTCACCTTCGTGCCCCACCCCACCAGTCCCGCAGCCTCTCCCATCCATGCCGAACTCGTTGCCGTGCTGGCGGCGGTGACCCAGGGTACGCCGCGCGTGCTGACCACGGCGGACGGGCAGTTGCTGCCGGCGGGGCCGTTCGAGGTGGGGCACCGTTCGCTGCAGGCCGGCCTGCGCGCCTGGGTGGAGGAGCAGACCCATCACCCGCTGGGCTACATGGAGCAGCTCTACACCTTTGCAGATGGCGATCGCACCGATGCCAGCGGGGCGCGCGTGATCTCGGTCAGCTACCTGGGGCTGACGCGCGAGTCTGCCGACCGCAGCGCGGGGCAGGCCGTCTGGCAGGACTGGTACCGCTACTTTCCCTGGGAAGACTGGCGCGGCGGCGAGCCGGCCCTGCTGCGCTCGCACATCGCTCCGCGCCTGCATGCCTGGATGGCCGAGGCGCGCGGCGCCCAGCGTGCGCTGCGGCGCCAGCGCGCGGACATCGCCTTCGGCCTGGACGGCGGGCCCTGGAACGAGGACATGGTGCTGCAGCGCTACGAGCTGCTGTACGAGGCCGGACTGGTGCAGGAGGCTGCCCACCGCGTCCATGGCGCGGCCGCCATGCTGCCCGGCGAGGCCATGCACCACGACCACCGCCGCATCCTGGCCACGGGCATGGCGCGGCTGCGCGCCAAGATCAAGTACCGGCCCGTGGTGTTCGAGCTGATGCCGCCCGAGTTCACGCTGCTGCAGCTGCAGCAGACGGTGGAGGCCCTGGCCGGGCGCGGGCTGCACAAGCAGAACTTCCGCAGGCTGATCGAGCAGCAGGATCTGGTCGAGGAAACCGGCCAGCTCACGGTGGGCTCGGCGGGCCGGCCGGCCAAGCTGTTCCGCTTTCGCAGCGATGTGCTGCTGGAGCGGGCCATCTCCGGCAGCAAGCTGCCCCTGGCCAAGGGCATCGACGGTTCCCCCTGAGCTGCACGGCACTTGCCCGATTGTGACAATGGCTTGACAGCACTTATGCTCGTATCTAGCATAAGTTCCTCGCTCAAGCCCGCAAGGCCGCGCGCCACATTTTTTTGACCTACATATACTCAAAATGAGCATTAATATTGCCAATGCCCTCAGTGCCCGCCTGCCGGTACCGCCGCTGCCCGACCTGATGCTGGAGCCGCTGGTGCGCTCGGCCCTGCTGGAAGACCTGGGCCGTGCGGGCGACCTGACCACGGATGCCATCGTCCCTGCGGACGCACAGGCCGAACTGCGCCTGGTGGCGCGCCAGGAGGGCGTGCTGGCCGGGCTGGACATGGCGCGGCTGGCGTTCCGTGCGCTGGATGCGCAGTCGCGTTTCGAGCCGGTGCTGCGCGATGGCAGCGAACTGGCGCCCGGCCAGGAGATCGCGCGCATCCACGGCAGCGCGCGCGCCATCCTCACGGCCGAGCGCGTGGCGCTCAACTACCTGTGCCACCTGAGCGGCGTGGCCACGGCCACGGCATCGATCGCGCGGGCCATCGCCGACACGGGCGCACGCGTGACCTGCACGCGCAAGACCATGCCGGGCCTGCGCGCGCTGCAGAAGTACGCGGTGCGCGTGGGCGGCGGCAGCAACCACCGCTTCGGCCTGGACGATGCCGTGCTGATCAAGGACAACCACATCGCGCTGGCCGGCGGCGTGGCCGAAGCCCTGGCCCGGGCGCGCGCAGGCGTGGGCCACATGGTGCAGATCCAGCTGGAGGTGGACACGCTGGAGCAGCTGGAGGTGGCGCTGTCCCTGGGCGTGGAAGTGGTGCTGCTGGACAACATGGACCTGGACACGCTGCGCACGGCCGTCTCCATGGCGCGGGGGCGCGCGGTGACCGAAGCCTCGGGCCGCATCACGCCCGAGACGGCGCGCGCCGTGGCCGAGACCGGCGTGGACCAGATCGCCGTGGGCTGGATCACGCACAGCGCCCGGGTTCTCGACATCGGCCTTGACACCTGAAATGAGGCACCCCCTGAGCCGCTGCGCGGCTTCCCCCGTGTGCACGGCGCCCTCTCTCGCTGCGCGGGAGGGGGGCGTCCGGGCAACCGGCGACACCCTGGCTGCGGGGCGGCGCGGCCGGCTTAGGCCCTTGCTCGGTGTCCCTGAGTTGGGCTGCGCCGGTTTTTTGCACCTAGCCCAGTGGAGCAGTTGCCATGTTTTTTGAAGGGCGTACCTTGAAGCGACGGAGACTCTGGACGCTGGCGGCCTGCGCGCTGCTGGCCGGCGCATCGGGGCTGTGGCTGGCGGCGCCAGGCAAGGCCGGCACGCGCTTTGAGCGGCCCATCACCATCGTCGTGACCTTTCCGCCGGGCGGCGGCACGGACCTGCTGGCGCGGCGCCTGGGCGAGCAGTTGCAGCAGCGCCTGGGCCAGCCCGTGGTGGTGGAGAACCGTCCCGGCGCCAGCGGCAACATCGGCGCCCATGCCGTGGCCCAGGCCGCAGCGGACGGCAGCACCTTGCTGATGGCCAACAGCTCGTTCGCCATCAACCCCGGTGTCTACGAACGCCTGGATTTCGACCCGCGCAAGGACTTCACGGCGGTGTTCAACGCAGGCTCCATCGCCTCGGTGCTGGTCGTGCCTGCGGACAGCGGGCTGCAAACGCTGGAGGATGCGCTGGCCCAGGCGAGACAGGAACGGCCGCTGCTGTTCGCCTCCTGCGGCAATGGCACGCCCCAGCACCTGGCCGGCGAGATGCTGGCCCGGGAGGCGAAGCGCTTTGTGCAGCATGTGCCCTACAAGGGCTGCGGCCCGGCCATCACGGCCGTGGCGGCAGGCCAGGTGGCGGCGGGCATGGTCACGGCCAGCAGTGCCTCGGCCATGATCGCTGCAGGCCGTGTGCGCGCACTGGCCGTCACGGCGCCGCAGCGACTGCCGCAGCTGGCTGGCGTTCCCACGGTGGCCGAGCGCGGCCTGCCGGGCTTTGCGGTGGAGCAGTGGCACGGCCTGCTGGCACCTGCCGCCACGCCCCGGGCCACGGTGCAGGCATTGCATGACACGCTGGAGCAGGCGCTGGCCGATCCCGCCGTCAGCGCTGGCTTGCGCGACCAGGGCTACACCCTGGCGCGGCAGACACCGGGCCAATTCCAGGCGCTGATCGCGGCCGACATCGACCGCTATGCCGCCGTGACCCGGGCGCTGGGCCTGAAGGCCGATTGAGGGCCAGAGAAGAGCCAGAGAAGGGGCAGAGAAGGGCCGATTGGCGACTTACTGCATGAACCAGCCGTGGCTGACCACCAGCGACTGGCCGGTCAGCGCATTGCTGGGGAAGCCCGCGAACAGCAGGGCCACGCGGGCCACGTCCTCGGTGGTGGTGAACTCGCCGTCCACGGTTTCCTTGAGCATCACGTTCTTGATGACCTCGTCCTCGCTGATGCCCAGCGTGCGGGCCTGCTCGGGAATCTGCTTGTCCACCAGCGGCGTGCGCACGAAGCCCGGGCAGATCACATTGGCGCGCACGCCGTGCTTGGCGCCTTCCTTGGCCACGGTCTTGGCCAGCCCGATCAGGCCGTGCTTGGCCGTGACATAGGGCGCCTTGAGCAGCGAGGCTTCCTTGGAGTGCACCGATCCCATGTAGATCACGCTGCCGCCGCGGCCCTGCGCATACATGTGCTTGAGGCAGGCGCGCGTGGTGAGGAAGGCGCCGTCCAGGTGGATGGCCAGCATCTTCTTCCAGTCGGCGAAGCTGAATTCCTCCACCGGATGCACGATCTGTATCCCGGCATTGCTGACAAGGATGTCGATGCCGCCGAAGGCCCGGGCGGCCTCCTCGACCGAGGCGTTGACCTGGGCCTCGTCGGTCACGTCCACGGCCACGCCCATGGCCTGCGCTCCCGTGGCGCGCAGCTCGGCCGCCGTGGCGTCGGCCGCCTCCTTGTTGAGGTCGGCAATGACGATGCGCGCGCCCTCGCTGGCGAACAGCGTGGCGATCTCCTTGCCGATGCCGCTGGCCGAGCCGGTGATGAAGGCGACCTTGTCCTTGAGTTGCATGGTGAGTCTTTCCTGGAGAGTGGATAAAACAGGCCGGTGCCCATCTTCGGCGGGGCCGGCCGCGTGCCCTTGTCGGCGCAGGGACCAGTCTGGCGCCGGTTTCTTAGACGAAACTGAGTCGGCCCGCCCTTCAGGGCGCGGCGGCCTCGCGGTGCCGGGGCTGCTGGAACAGCTCGCAGACCAGTTCGCGCAGCCAGCGCTTGGCCGGTTCCTGCTCGAAGCGCCAGCTCCAGTGCAGCGACACGTCAAAGCGGTGATCGGGCAGATCGGCATCGCGCACCGCATAGCCACCGCGCTCGACAAAGCCGGCCGCGATCTCGGCCGGCATGATCACCGCCAGGTCGGTCTTGCCCACGATGGAGGGCACGGCCATGAAGTGTGCGGCCGACAGGCGGATGCGCTCATCGAGCCGCAGCGCCTGCAGGATGCGCAGCGTCTCCGAATGCGAGCGCACCGCCGCGAAATCCAGCTGGCGCAGCGTGGCCAGCGCCAGTGGCGCGTCTTCGGGCAGGTGCGCCAGCGCGGGGTGGCCGCTGCGCAGCAGCACGCCGTAGTGGTCGGACAGCAGCACGGTCTGCCGGGTCCGCGTGCCACCCGGCAGAAAGCCGATGGCGATGTCCAGCATGCCCCGGTCCAGCGCATCGGCAATGCCGTCCAGCGGCATGGGCAGGGTCTCCAGTTGCACATGCGGGGCGCGCTGGTGCAGCGCCTGCATCAGCGGCGGCAGAAAGCGCGCCTCGCCGATGTCGCTCAGGTGGATGCGAAAGCGCTGTCGCGCCTGCAGTGGCTCGAAGCTCTGGGCCTCGGACATGGCGACTTCCAGCACCTCCAGCGCCTGGCGAACGGCCAGCGCCAGGCGCTCGGCACGCGGAGTGGGGCGCACGCCCGCATGCGCGCGCTCGAACAGCGGATTGCCCAGCAGCAGGCGCAGCCGCGTCACGGCCTGGCTGGCGGCGGGCTGGGACATGCCCAGCTCCTCGGCCGCGCGGCTGACGCTGCAGTGGCGGTACACGGCGTCAAAGACGCGCAGCAGGTTGAGGTCCAGGTTCTTGATATCCATTTGGTGAATATCTCTTAGATAGTTTATTCAATTGCTGGAAATCATAAGCGCCTGCACCATGGGCGCCGATTTCCATGGCCACTGCGCGGCACGCACCGGGCGGCCGGCCCATTCCCCAGGAGACCCCATCTTGCAAGCACCCACCACACCGCGCAGCCAGCCCGCCGAGGCATCCTCTTCCACCGCGACCTGCACCGCGACCTACACCGTGCGCCATGCCGTGATCGCCATGCTGCGCGAGCTGGGCATGACGCGCATCTTCGGCAACCCGGGCTCGACCGAGCTGCCGCTGTTCCGCGACTACCCCGAAGACTTCTCCTATGTGCTGGGCCTGCAGGAAACCGTCGTCGTGGGCATGGCCGACGGCCACGCCCAGGCCACGCGCAATGCCAGCTTCGTGAACCTGCACTCGGCCGCAGGCGTGGGCCACGCCATGGCCAACATCTTCACGGCCTTCAAGAACCGCACGCCCCTGGTGATCACGGCGGGCCAGCAGGCGCGCTCGCTGCTGCAGTTCGACCCCTTCCTTCACTCCAGCCAGGCCGCCGAGCTGCCCAAGCCCTATGTGAAGTGGAGCTGCGAGCCCGCGCGCGCCGAAGACGTGCCCCAGGCGCTGGCGCGCGCCTACTACATCGCCATGCAGGAGCCGCGCGGCCCCGTGCTGGTCTCCATTCCCGCCGATGACTGGGACAAGCCGGCCGAGCCCGTCACGCTGCGCCATGTGGGCTTCGAGACGCGGCCCGATCCGCGCACGCTGGACCTCATCGGCGATGCGCTGGACGCCGCGCGTGCCCCGGCCCTGGTCGTGGGCGCGGCCGTGGACCGGGCCCAGGGCTGGGATGCCGTGGTCGCGCTGGCCGAGCGCCACCAGGCCCGCGTCTTCGTGGCCCCCATGAGCGGGCGCTGCAGCTTCCCCGAGGACCATCCCCTGTTCGCCGGCTTCCTGCCCGCCATGCGCGAGCGCATCGTGCAGCTGCTGTCCGGCCATGACGTGGTCTTCGCCGTGGGCGCGGCCGCCTTCACCTACCACGTGGAAGGCGAGGGCCCGCACATCCCCGAAGGCACGGCGCTCTACCAGCTGATCGAAGACCCGGCCATTGCCGCCTGGGCCCCTGTGGGCACGGCCGCCGTGGGCAATGTGCGCATGGGCGTGGAGGAGCTGCTGCAGCGCCCCGCACCCGCCCCGCGCCAGGCGCCCGCACCCCGGCCCGCAGCGCCCGTGCCGGCCGCGCCCGCCGCAGGCGAGCGCATGTCGGTGGCCTTTGCCATGCACACGCTGGCCCAGGTGCGCGACCGGCGCAGCATCGTGGTGGAAGAGGCGCCCAGCTCGCGCTCCACCATCCAGACCTACCTGCCCATCTTCCACTCGGGCACCTTCTACACCATGTGCAGCGGCGGCCTGGGCCACAGCATGCCGGCCGCCGTGGGCGTGGCGCTGGCGCAGCCCGAGGCCAAGGTGGTCGCCGTCATCGGCGACGGCTCGGCCATGTACGCCATCCAGGCCCTCTGGAGTGCAGCCCAGCTGCGCCTGCCCATCAGCTTCGTGATTCTCAAGAACCGCCGCTATGCGGCGCTGCAGGACTTCGCCCATGTCTTCGGCTACCGCGAAGGCGAGAAGGTCGAGGGCACGGAACTGCCCGACATCGACTTCGTGGCGCTCGCCCGTGGCCAGGGCTGCGACGGCGTGCATGTGGAGAACGCGGCCGAGCTGTCCGATGTGCTGGAGCGCGCGCTGGCCCATCCCAAGCCCATCGTGGTCGAGGTCGAGGTCGCCTGAGCGCAGGCCCCGGGGCAGGAGACAAAGCCATGGAAAACACAAGAAGCATAGGCATCCTCGGCGCAGGCGCCATGGGCACCCTGTTCGGTGCGCGGCTGGCCCGCATCGGCCTGGACGTGACCCTGGTCGATGTGAACGACGAGCTGCTGCAGGCCCTGAACCGCGATGGCGCGCGCTGCCACACCGATGAGGGGCTGCTGCAGGCCCGCGTGCATGCGGCGCGGGCCGAGCAGCTCACGGCCGGGCCCGCGCTGTGGCTGGTCTTCACCAAGTCGGCCCATACGCGGGCCGCGCTGCAGGGCATTGCCCATCTCATCGGGCCGGACACGCACTTCCTGAGCCTGCAAAACGGCATAGGCCATGCCGATGTGTTGCGTGAAATGGTGCCGCTCGAACGCATCGCCGTGGGCGTGACCACCTGGCCTGCGCGCGTGATGTCGCCGGGCGAGGTCAGCTCCATGGGGCAGGGCGGTATCCGCTTCATGCCTTGCGATGGCCAGCGCAGCGCGGTCTTCGACCTGCTGGCGGAAGACCTCAACCGCGCAGGCATGCATTGCCGCATCGACCCGCAGGTGCAGGAAGCCATCTGGGAAAAGCTGGCCTTCAATGCCGCCTTCAACGGCGTGTGCGCCGTGACGCGCCAGACCGTGGACGGACTGGCCAATCCGCAGGGCGAGGCCCTGCTGCAGCGCGTGCTGGACGAGGTGCTGTCCGTCGCCCATGCCCATGGCGTCGCCGCCAGCGCCGAGCGCGTGGGCGCGGCGGTGCGCGATGCGCTGGACCACCACCGGGGCCACCAGCCCTCGATGCTGCAGGACCTGCTGGCCGGCCGTGCCACCGAGACGGGCGCCATCCATGGCGCCGTGCTGCAGGTGGCCGACCGCCTGGGCATTGCCGTGCCCGTGACGCGCACGCTGCACGCACTGGTCAGCCTGTCCGAGAACGCGGGCGCCGTCGCACCGCGCTGAACGCGCTCAATGCAAAACGAGCCACTACAAGAAGGAGACAGGATGCTGCGCAGACAAGCACTCAAGGCCGCACTGGCCATAGGCGCCCCGCCCCTGCTGGGCATGGGCACGGCACACGCCCAGACCGGCAAGCCCGTCGAATGGGTGGTGGGCTTTGCCGCAGGCGGCGGCTCGGACGCCGTGGCGCGCACCGTGGGCGAGTCCTTTGGCAAGGCCCTGGGCCGCACCGTGGTCGTCATGAACAAGCCCGGGGCCGGCACCAACATCGCCGCCGAATACGCGGCGCGCACGCGCGAACTGGGCAGCCTGGTCTTCACGGCCGACTTCGCCACGCTGGCGGCCAACCCCCACCTGTTTCGCAAGCTGGCCTACAACGCCGAGAAGGACTTCGTGCCCATCGGCCTGCTGGCGCGATTTCCGCTGTTCCTCGTGGTCGGCAACCAGCTGCCGGTGCACAACCTGCAGGAGTTCACGCAGTGGGTGAAGGCCCAGCCAGGCCCCGTCAGCTACGGCAGCCCGGGGCTGGGCACGCCCCACCACCTGGCCACCGAACTGCTGTCGCAGCGCATGGGCGTGAAGATGTCCCATGTGCCCTATCGCGGCGCGGGGCCGGCCCTGATCGATGTGATCGGCGGCCAGATCCCCTTCATGCTGGCCGACAGCGCGGCGGCGGCCCAGCACATTGCGGCCGGCAAGCTGCGCGTCATCGGCGTGGCCAGCGCCGAGCGTCTCAAGAGCCATCCGGCCGTGCCCACGCTGGCCGAGCAGGGCGTGAAGGATTTCGAGGCCCATGCCTGGCAGGGCCTGGTCGCACCCGCAGGCACGGACGACGCCACCGTACAGGCCTGGTCCGTGGCGCTGCAGCAGGCGCTGCGCTCGCCTGCCGTGCTGGCGCGTTTCGAGGCGCTGTCGCTGGAGCCGCTGCCCGGCACGCCTGCGCAGATGCGTGACTACTGGCGCAGCGAAAGCCGGCGCTGGGGCCAGGTCATCGAGTCGGCGGGCATACGGCTGGATTGACCGTTGCGCCGCTGCGCCGCTGCTGCTTCAGGCGCCCTCACCGTTTTCAAGAACTCATAACCCAAGGAGACATAGCTCATGCACAAGACAAATCCCTTCAGCCGCTGGCGCCGCCTGGGCCTGCTGGCCCTGCTGGGCGCGACGGCCTCGGTCCCTGCGCTGGCGCAGAAGGCCGGCGAAAAATGGCCCGAGCGCCCCGTGCGCCTGGTCGTGAACTTCGCGCCCGGCGGCGCGGCCGACGTGCTGGCGCGCGCCATCACGCCCACCATGTCCCAGGTGCTGGGCCAGTCGGTGGTGGTGGACAACAAGCCCGGCGCGGGCGGCAACATCGGCATCAGCGAAACCGTGCGCGCGCCCAAGGATGGCTACACGCTGCTGCTCAGCTCGGGCGGGGCCATCACCATCAACCCGATGATCTACAGCAAGCTGGCCTTCAATCCCGAAAAGGACTTGACGCCCGTGGCTGCCGTGGCGCGCGTGCATGTGTTCCTGGAGACCAATCCCGCCGTGCCCGCCACCAACGTGGCCGAGTTCATCAAGCACCTGAAGGCCAACCCCGGCAAGCTGTCCTACGGCTCGCCGGGCCAGGGCAGCTCGCCGCACCTGGCCGGCGAGATGTTCAAGCGCATGGCCGGCGTCGATGCCGTGCACGCCCCCTACAAGGGCGCGGGCCCGGCGCTCAGCGACGTGCTCAGCGGGCAGCTGCAGTTCTGGTTCGACCCGGGTCCGGGTCTCAAGCAGGTCGAGGCGGGCAAGCTGCGCCTGCTGGCCATCGGCAGCCCGCACCGCTCGCCGCAGTACCCCAACGTGCCCACGCTGGCCGAAAGCGGCCTGCCCGGCTTTGATGCGGACACGCTGTTCGGCATCTACGCGCCCACGGGCACGCCCGAGTCTGTGATCGAGGCCGTTCGCACTGCCGTGGCCAAGGCGCTGGAGCAAAAGAACGTCAACGACGTCATCCTCACCCTGGGCGCCACGCCCGCGCCCCTGAGCCGCAAGGCCTTCATCGACCACCACGCCACCGAGCGCGAGCGCTTCGGCGAACTGGTGAAAGCCATCGGCCTGAAAGTGGACTGAGCTTTCCCGCAGGCCATCGCCCGCAAGCCGCCCGCTCCGCGCTGGCGGCTTTTTGCTTTCCGGTCCGGGCCGGGCCAGGCCGAGGGGCCTTGTGCCGGCCATCTTCTATACGAAGGTATATCCCGCATCCACCAATGAACAGGCCAGCCTTCCCAACAAAGGCTGGCCGCTGGCACTTTCGCCTTTGATAATTCCGGGCACATATTGCACTGCAGCAAACAGGACTCCCGGCCTGCACGGGGACTGCGCCACCCACACGCAAAGGAGTACCCCATGGACCCCGATCCTGATTCCGATCCCGATCCTGCCAGGCGCTGCCGCGCCGCCCCTTCCCGTCTTTCCCTTCTTCCATTTCTTGATCTGCCCGGACCCGGGCGGAGGCCTGTGATCGCCTGAAGGGGCGAGAGGTCTGCGCGGGTCCGTGGCGCCCGGAGACCTCAGGATGACCCGCTTTCTCGCTTCCGAACGACCAGGCCGACCCCATGGTCAACCCCATGGCCTGCACCAGCGCCATCCCTTGCTGGCGGCCGCCTGGCCTGTGGGCGGGCTGCTGATCAGCGTGGCCATGGCCGCCTGCAACGGCCCGGCCGAAACCCAGGCTGCAGTAGCAACCCCCGCCACCGCCGCCCCGCAGCCGGCCCCCGTGCGCCGCGAAGGCAACCTCATCGTGGTGCCCGAAGGCTCGCCGCTGCGCGAGCGCCTGCAGGTGGCCGAGATCGCCCTGCAGCCGCTGCAGACCCGCCTGTCGGCCCCCGCCACCATCGAGGCCGAGCCTGAAAAGCTGGTCCGCATCACGCCGCCCGTGGCGGGCCGCCTGGTGCGCCTGCACCACCAGCTGGGCGATGCGGTGAAGGCCGGCGATGCGCTGATCACCATGGACTCCTCCGAGATCTCCAGCGTGCGTGCCGAGCACGCCAAGTCCCAGGCCGCGCTGCTGCACGCGCGCCAGGAATTCGACCGCCAGAAGCTGCTGTTCGATGCCGAGATCGCCGCGCGCAAGGACTACGAGGCCGCGCAGCAGTCGCTGGCCGCCGCGGGGGCCGATGCGCGCGCTGCCTCCGATCATCTGTCCCAGCTGGGCGCAGCCGTGCAGGAAGGCTCGCGCGGCAGCTACGTGGTCAAGTCGCCCATCAGCGGGCGCGTGGTCGAGATGGCGGGCTCGCAGGGCGGCTACTGGAACGATGTGAATGCCTCCGTCATGACCGTGGCCGACCTGCGCAAGGTCTGGCTCAGCGCCAGCGTCAGCGAGCGCGACCTGGCCCATGTGGACGTGGGCCAGCAGGCCCACATCGCCCTGGCCGCCTATCCCGACCTGCAGCTGCAGGGCCGCGTGCAGTACGTGGGCGAGCTGGTGGACACCGCCACGCGCAGCGTCAAGGTGCGCGTGGCCGTGGACAACCCCGAAGGGCGGCTGCGCCCCGGCATGTTTGCGCGCGTGGGCTTCGACGCCCCGGCGCGCCAGGCCGTGATGGTGCCGGCCGCGGCCCTGCTGCAGGGCCAGGTCAGCACGCGCGTCTTCGTGGACAAGGGCGGCTGGCGCTTCGAGCCGCGTGACGTGCAGGTCGGCGCGCAGCAGGACGGCCAGGCCGAGATCCTCTCGGGCCTGACGGCCGGCGAGCGCGTGGTGGTCAACGGGGGAGTGCTGCTGCAATGATCGAGCGCATCGTCAACATCGGCTTTTCCCGCCGCGGCGTGGTGTGGCTGGTCTTTTGCTTCGCGGCCCTGTATGGCGTGTTCAGCTGGAAGCAGCTGCCGCTGGAGGCCTATCCCGACATTGCCGACGTGACCTCGCAGATCGTCACCCAGGTGCCAGGCCTGGCGGCCGAGGAGATAGAGCAGCAGATCACCATCCCGCTGGAGCGCGCGCTGCTGGCCACGCCCGGCATGCACGTGCTGCGCTCGCGCAGCCTGTTCGCGCTGTCGCTGATCACCGTGGTCTTCGAGGACGGCGTGGACGGCTACTGGGCGCGCCAGCGCCTGAAGGAGCGCATCGACGAGGTCACGCTGCCCTATGGCGCCCGCGCCGGGCTGGACCCCTACAGCTCGCCCACGGGCGAGGTCTACCGCTACACGTTGGAAAGCCCGGTGCGCAGCCTGCGCGAGCTGTCCGAGCTGCAGCAGTGGGTGGTGATCCCGCGCCTGAAGAAGGCCCAGTCCGTGGTGGACGTGACCAACTTCGGCGGCCTGACCACGCAGTTCATGCTGGAGCTGGACCCTGCGCGGCTGCTGCAGTACGGGCTGGCGCTGTCCCAGGTGATCGAGGCCATCAATGCCAACAACGCCAGCGGCGGCGGCAGCGTCATCGACCGGGGCGATGTCTCCTATGTGGTGCGCGGCGTGGGCCTGCTGGGCTCGCTGGACGATATGGGCAACGTGGTCGTCAAGACCACGGACAGCGGCACGCCCGTGCTGGTCAAGGACCTGGGGCGGCTGACCTACGGCAACGTGGAGCGGCGCGGCATCCTGGGCAAGGACGGCAACTCCGACACCCTGCAGGGCATCGTGCTGCTGCTCAAGGGCTCCAACCCCTCGCAGGCGCTGGAGGGCATCCACGCCGCCGTGGAGGAGCTCAACGGCAAGCTGCTGCCGCCCGACGTGAAGGTCGTGCCCTACCTGGACCGCACCACGCTGATCGAGCGCACCACCCACACCGTGGGCAAGACCCTGGCCGAAGGCCTGATCGTCGTCACCCTGGTGCTGCTGGTCTTCCTGGGCAGCCCGCGCGCGGCGCTGATCGTGGCGCTGACCATTCCCATGGCGCTGCTGCTGGCCTTCATCTTCATGCACCACGCGAAGATTCCGGCCAACCTGCTGTCGCTGGGCGCCATCGACTTCGGCATCCTGGTGGACGGGGCTGTGGTCGTGGTCGAGAACATCCTGCGGCGCCGCGAGGCCGACCAGAACCGGCCGCTCACGCCCAGGGACGCCATCACGGCCACGCTGCAGGTGGCGCGGCCCATCTTCTTCGGCATGTGCGTGATCGCGGCCGCCTACCTGCCGCTGTTCGCCTTCGAGCGCATCGAGTACAAGCTGTTCTCGCCCATGGCCAGCGCCGTGGGCGCGGCCCTGGTCGGGGCGCTGGCCGTGGCCCTGCTGCTCACGCCGGCCCTGGCCTGGCTGGCCTTCCGCAGGCCGCGCAGGATCTTCCACAACCCCGTGCTGCATCGGCTGGGCGTGGGCTATCACCGCTTCCTGGGCGTGGCCGTGGGCCGCGTGCGCTGGCTGGCGGGGGCCGTGGCGGCATCGCTGCTGGCGCTGGGCGTGCTGGCCGGCACCATGGGCCGCGACTTCCTGCCGTACCTGGACGAAGGCTCCATCTGGCTGCAGGTGCAGATGCCGCCCGGCATCACGCTGGACAAGGCGCGCGACATGGCCGACGCGCTGCGCAGCGCTGCGCTGGAGTTCCCCGAGGTCTCCTACATCGTCACCCAGACCGGGCGCAACGATGACGGCACCGACTACTGGACGCCCTCGCACATCGAGGCCAGCGTGGGCCTGCATCCCTATGGCGAATGGAAGTCGGGCCTGACCAAGCAGCAGCTGATCGCGAAGATGGCCGCGCGCTTCGACCAGCTGCCCGGCTATTCCGTGGGCTTCATGCAGCCCATGATCGACGGCGTGCAGGACAAGCTGTCGGGCGCGCACAGCGACCTCACGGTGAAAGTCTTCGGCCAGGACCTGGCCGAAGACCGGCGCGTGGCCGATGCCCTGGTGGCCGTGCTGGAGAAAGTGCCCGGCGCGGCCGACGTGGCCGTGGACGTGGAGCCGCCGCTGCCCAACCTGCGCATTGCGCTGGACCGCGCGGCGGCCGCGCGCTACGGCAT
Organism: Delftia sp. NA_296.1; assembly: GCF_052692095.1. Taxonomy (NCBI): domain Bacteria; kingdom Pseudomonadati; phylum Pseudomonadota; class Betaproteobacteria; order Burkholderiales; family Comamonadaceae; genus Delftia; species Delftia sp. NA_296.1. The sequence goes on from NZ_JBQZGF010000005.1 coordinate 183,504, forward strand.
CAATGCCTCCGAGGTGGCGCAGCTCATCTCCACCGGCGTGGGAGGGGCCTCCATTGGCCAGCTCTACGTGGGCGAGCGCAGCTACGACATGGCCGTGCGCTTCACGCCCGACACGCGCAGCAGCCCCGAGGCCATCGGCGCGCTGCGCCTGTCGGCCGCCAATGGCGCCCAGGTGCCGCTGGCCGACGTGGCGCGCATCACCACCACCGTGGGCCAGAGCGTCATCGTGCGCGAGGGGGGCGAGCGCCACATCCTCGTCAAGCTCAATGTGCGCGGCCGCGACCTGGCGGGCTTCCTCAAGGATGCGCACACCGCCATCGACCAGCACCTGGACTACGACCGCCAGAAGCTGCACATCGAGTGGGGCGGCCAGTTCGAGAACCTGCAGCGTGCCGAGGCGCGGCTGCTCATGATCCTGCCGCTGACGCTGGGCATCATGCTGGTGCTGCTGTTCGGCGAGTTCGGCAACCTGCGCCAGCCGCTGCTGGTGCTGGGCGTGGTGCCGCTGGCCATGATCGGCGGCTTTGCGGGCCTGCACCTGCGCGGCATGACGCTCAACGTCTCCAGCGCCGTGGGCTTCATCGCGCTGTTCGGCGTGGCCGTGCTCTCGGGCGTGCTCATGGTCTCGCAGATCAACCGCCTGCGCCGCGAGGACGGCCTGGGCCTGCGCGAAGCCGTGCTCGAAGGCGCCTCCAGCCGCATGCGCCCCGTGCTGATGACGGCCACCGTCGCGGCCTTCGGCCTCACGCCGGCCATGCTGGCCACGGGCCTGGGCAGCGACGTGCAGCGGCCCCTGGCCACCGTCGTCGTCTGCGGCCTGTTCAGCGCCACCTTGCTGACCCTGCTGCTGCTGCCCAACCTCTACTACGTGATCGAGGCCCGTGCCGCCCGCGCGGCCGAGCGCCGCCAGCGCCGCGCCGCTGAACGCGGTGAGAGCGGCGATCTGGATGCCGCCGAGGACGAGGGCGGGCATCGCACCGCAACGAGCCAACCCCATTGATGCGAGTCGCCATGCAAACGACCCTTTTCTTCCCCAGGCAGGCCCTGGCCGTGCTGCTGTGCCTTGGCGCCGCAGCCCAGGCGCAGACGGCGCCGTCCGCCGGCCTGCGCTTTTCCGACTACCTCAACGCCGTGGAGCAGCACAGCCCCCTGCTGCGCTCGGAGGAGCAGGGCGTGGAATCCGCGCGTGCCGGCATCGGCATCGCCGGCATACGCCCCGACCCCAGCCTCACGCTGGGCGCCTCGCGCGAACAGGTGCGCACCGGCCAGCCCCGGCCCACCACGCGCAACTACGAGATCAGCATGGAGCTGGAGACGGGCGGCAAGCGCGCCGCGCGCATCCAGTCCGCACGCAGCCAGGTGCGCCTGTCCGAGGCCGGCCTTGAAGGCGTGCGCAGCCAGCTGTTCTCCGATGCTGCCCAGGACTACACCCAGGCCTGCCGCGACTCGCTGGCGCTGGAGCGCAAGCAGCAGACGCTGAAGGCGCTGGGCGACGTGGTGCAGGCCAACGAGCTGCGGCGCAAGGCCGGCGACATCGGCGGCGTGGAATGGCTGCAGTCGCGCGTGGAGCGCGACCGCTTCCAGGCCGAGGTGGTGCAGGCGCGCGCCGAGGCGCAGACCGCGCGGCTGGCGCTGTCCGTCCCGCTGGGGCGCCGCCTGTCCGAAGTCTTTGCCAGCGACACGCTGCAATGCGGCTTCATGGAATTGGCCGAAGACTCGGGGCTGGAGGATGCCGACGCCCTGGTCGCCCAGGCGCTGCAGTCGCGCGCCGAGGTGCGCATCGCCCAGGCGGCGCTGGAGCATGCGCGCGACAACGCGGGCCTGGCCCGGGCCAACCGCTGGGTCAATCCCACGCTGGCCGTGGGCATGGCCGCCGTGCCGTCCACGGCGGCCGGCACCGATGCCCAGGGCAATCCCTTCGATGGCGGCGGGCGCTCGCGCACGCTGTCGGTCTCGGTCAGCGTGCCGCTGCCGCTGTCGCGCCTGGACCGGGGCGATCTGGTGCAGGCCGAGGCGGCCGTGACGCAGGCCATGCTGGCCCTGCAGCAGGCCCAGAACCGGGCAGAGGCCGATGTGCGCGGCGCGCGCTTTCGCCTGACCGCCGCGCGCGAGAACGTGCAGCGCTACCGCGACGGCGTGCTGCGCGATGCGCAGCGCGTGCTGGACGGCATGCGCCTGTCCTACCGGCATGGCGAGGCTTCGCTGCTGGAGCTGCTGTCCGCCCAGCGCTCGGCCGACGAGGCCTACCTGGGATCGCTGGAGGCCGAGACCGAGCTGGCCAAGGCCACCGTGGAGCTGCAGCTGAGCGTGGGCCGGCGACCCGCCCTCTGATCGCGGGAGGGCAGGGCATCTTGCGACACAATCGACACGCCCTCATCGCAGCCCTGCACGCCATGACCACCGCTCTGCGCCGCTTTCCCCATTGGCCCCGGGCCCTGATCCTGGCGGCCATGGGCGTCGCCATGGCCGCGATCTTCGCGCTGGACACGCTGACCGACTACGCCGTGGCGGCCGCCGTGTTCCACACTGCCATCATCCTGGTGGCGGTGCGCTGGTTCAGCCCGCGCGTGGTCATCGGCCTCACGGCGCTGTGCATCGTGCTGACCCTGGCCAGCTTTGCGCTCACGCCTGCCGGTGCCTATCGCACCGGACTGATCAACATGGTGATCAGCATCCTGGCCATTGCCATCACGGCCTATCTGGGCCTGAAGATGGTGGCGGCCCAGAACGCGGCCCATGAGGCGCGCACCCAGCTGATGCGCATCACCCAGACCACCAGCCTGGGGCAGTTGACGGCCTCCATCGCCCATGAGGTCAACCAGCCGCTGGCGGCCATCGTCACCAGCGGCAATGCCTGCCAGCGCTGGCTGGCCCAGGACCCGCCCAATCTGGCCAAGGCCGGCCAGGCGCTGGAGCGCATCCTGGGCGATGCGCAGCGCGCCAGCGATGTCATTGCCCGCATCCGCAGCATGGCGCGCGGCGAGGCGCCCAGCCGCCAGTCCTTCGACCTCAACGACGCCGTGCGCGAGATGGCGCGCCTGTCGGACGCCGAGCTGGACCGGCGCGGCGTGGCCCTGGACCTGCAACTGGCGCCCGCGCTGCAGCCGGCCTGGGCCGACCGCGTGCACATCCAGCAGGTGCTGGCCAACCTGCTGATCAATGCCATGGATGCCATGCAGGGCACGCCGGCCGCGCAGCGGCGCATCACCGTCACCACACAGGCCCTGGGCCAGCAACTGGTGCTGACCGTGGCCGATGCGGGCGAAGGCCTGTCGCCGCTGGCCCGCACCCACCTGTTCGATGCCTTCTGGACCACCAAGCCCGACGGCATGGGCCTGGGCCTGAACATCTGCCGCCACATGGCCGAGGCCAACGGCGGCCGCATCTGGGCCACGGACCGCCAGGACATGCGCGGCGGCACGGTCTTTCACATCACCATTGCCTGCACCCCGGCCACGGGCGACAGGTCTTCCACGGGATTGCGCCATGGCTGAACCCTCCACGGCCGAAGCCGAGGCACTTGTCTACATCGTCGATGACGACGCCTCGGTGCGTGCCGCCATCGAGGACCTGCTGGCTTCGGTAGGCCTGTGCGTGCGCGCCTTCGGCGCCACGCGCGAGTTTCTGGACCACTGGCAGCGGCAGCCGCCCGCGGGGCCTGCCTGCCTGGTGCTGGATATCCGCATGCCGGGCCAAAGCGGCATGGATTTCCGGCGCCAGATGCTGGAGATGGGCCTGAAGCTGCCCACCATCTTCATCACCGGCCATGGCGACATTCCCATGAGCGTGGAGGCCATGAAGACCGGCGCCATCGAGTTCCTGACCAAGCCCTTCCGCGACCAGGACCTGCTGGACGCCATCCAGCAGGGCATTGCCCTGGACCGCCAGCGCCGCGCGCTGGAGGCCGGCGAACAGGCGCTGCGCGCCTGCTGGCAATCGCTGTCGCCGGGCGAGCAGGAGGTGGTCGTGGGCGTGGTGCGCGGCCTGCTGAACAAGCAGATCGCGGCAGACCTGGGCGTGAGCGAGATCACGGTGAAGGTGCGGCGTGGCCAGGCCATGCGCAAGATGCAGGTGCGCACGCTGGCCGACCTGGTGCGTGCGCTGGAGCGGCTGGATATCCGCTAGCGCCCGGCTATGCCGCCGGCCTGGATGGCGGAGCGCTGACCTGGCGGCGCCAGTGGCCGGGCGGGCGGCCCTCGGCCTGGGTGAAGACGCGCGTGAAATGGCTCTGGTCGGCAAAGCCGCAGGCCGCCGCGATCTCCACCAGCGTCAGATGCGATTCCAGCAACAGCCCGCGCGCCACCGACATGCGCTGCGACTGCAGCCATTGCAGCGGCGTCTGCCCCGTGGTCTCGCGGAAGGCGCGGATGAAATAGCTGCGCGACAGGTGGCAGGCATCGGCGATCTCGCCGATGGACACCGTGCCGTCCAGCCGGCTGCGCAGCATCTCCTTGGCACGCGCTTCGTGCAGCCGCGACAGCGTGCGGCCCGCTTCACGCGCGCCCGCCAGGGAGCCGCCATAGCGGTCCAGCAGATGCGTGGTCATCACCGTGCCCATCTGGTCCAGGAACAGGGGGCTGGCTTCCTGTGGCCGGTGCAAGGCGGTGGACAGGGCCTGTGCCAGGTGCAGCAGCAAGGGATCGGCCATGCCGGTGACGCAGGCCAGGCCACGGATGCGGGCGCCCGGCCGCTGGGCGGTGGCGTGCTCGAAGGCGCGGCGCGGCAGCTCCATGAGCACGAAGTCGAAGGCTGTGTCCAGGTCGGCGCGGTAGTCCTCGGCGAAGTCGCGCACATAGATGGAGCCTGCCTCGAAGGCATGGGTGCGGGCGCGGCCCTCATGGAAGATGCGGCGCCGGTGGCCCGGCTGCAGCGAGATGCCGATCAGATAGCCGCGTGCGCTGGCGGGCGTGGCCACCTGGGAGGGCGTGGCCGTGCCTTTGCGCTTGCGAAGGAAATGGACGTCGGTGCCCGACAGTTCCTGGTCCACCTCCAGTCGGTCCAGCGAGCAACCCAGTGAATCCCGTTGCGCGGGGCCCGGGGCCGGGATGGAGAAAGCGGCAGCTGGCTGTGAGGGTGAGAAGGGCTTGAAGGGATCGCTGGTCACGCTGTTCGCAATGGCCCCCGGCCGCATGGGCGGCCGGGGTGGATGTCATCAGGCTGGCGACCATATCAGCTCTGGATGACATTGGCGGGGCCGGGCTTTTACCGCACTTTTTCAGTGCGTATGGCCCTGTCCCTGACCGTGCCCATGCGGGTCTGCCTGCGCAGGCCCGTTCGCTACGCTGGCGGCATCCAGCGCCAGGAAGTGGTGGACCACGGGCCGCCCGGGGCCAATGTGAAAGTGCAGCGCCTGGGCCTGCAGATCGGCATCGGCCTTGGACACGCGCTGGTGCTGGCGCAGATGCTCGGCCCAGGACTCCACCAGGAACCACTCGATCACCCGGCCCGGCTCGCCCGTGTGCTCGGCAATGCCCCAGGCATAGGCGCCGTCGCGCCGCCGCTCGCGCGCCACATGCTGCATGGCCTCGATGAAGGCTGGCAGGTCGTCGCGGCGCACCTGGTACTCCACCTGGATCATCACCGGGCCACGGTCATGGGCCACGGGCTCGGCCAGCAGTGGCTCGGGCCAGTGGTTGGAGGCCTGCAGGTCCGCCTCGCCCGTGGGCAGCTTGATGCGGTGGAACACCAGCGAGATGGCCACCAGGCCCGCCGCGCCGATCAGCAGCGCCGTGGGAATGCCAACACCCTGTGCAAACAGCCCCCAGGCCAGGCTGCCGCCCGCCATGGCGCCGTTGAACACCATCAGGTAGATGGCCAGCCCGCGGCCGCGCACCCAGTTGGGCAGCACCGCCTGGGCCACGCCGTTGAGCGTGGTCAGCGCAATGATCCAGCCCAGGCCCAGCACCAGCATCAGCAGCACGGCGGCCCATTGCGGCGGCGCCGTGGACAGCGCGGCCATCACGGCGGCGCTGAGCACGGAGGACAGCAGCACCAGGCCATCGGCATCCAGCCTTTTGCGCAGGCGCGGCAGCACCAGCGCTCCCAGGATGGCGCCTGCGCCCACGGCGCCCAGCATCACGCCGTAGAAGCCTGCCGAGCCGCCCAGCATGCGCCGCGCCACCAGCGGCAGCAGGGCCCAGACCGAGCTGGCGAAGAGGAAGAACACGGCGGCGCGCAGCAGCACCACATGCAGCTCGCGGCTGGAGCGGGCATAGCGCAGGCCTGCGCGGAATGCGCCGAAGAACTGCTCGTTCAGGGCCGAGGCCTCGGCCTTGGGGCGCTTCCACCAGACCAGCGCGGCGATCACGAACACGTAGCTGGCCACGTCCGCGCCATAGGCCGCCGCCGCGCCGAAGCTGGCCAGCAGCAGGCCGCCGGCCGCAGGGCCCAGGGCGCGTGCGATGTTGATGCCCAGCGAGTTCAGCGCCACCGCGTTCTTGAGGTCGCTGCGCGGCACCAGCTCGGGCACGATGGACTGCCAGGTCGGCCCCATCAGCGCCGCGCCTATGCCGCCCACGAAGGTCAGCGCCACCAGGTACTCCACGGTCAGCGTATTGGTGCGGGCCAGCAGCAGCAGGCTGGCGCTGACGGCGGCCAGCAGGATCTGGATGCCGATCAGGAAACGGCGGCGGTCCAGGATGTCCGACAGCACGCCGGCCGGAATCGCCAGCAGGAAGATGGGCAGCGTGGCCGCCGTCTGGATCAGGGCCACGGCGGCCGGGCTGGCCGACAGCTCGGTCACCATCCAGGAGCTGGCCACATCGCGCATGAAGCTGCCGATGTTGCCCAGCACCGTGGCGGCCCACAGCACCGCGAACACGGGCTGGCGCAGCGGCGCGAAGCTGCCGGAGGCGGTGGTTGCGGGTGCGCTCGAATCAGCGGTCATGGCGCTCTCCCAGGTCATGCCAGGCGACGAACAGGAAGCCGCCGACCAGGCCCAGATGCTCGAAGAAGGAATTGGCGGCCATGAAGCGCTCCTGCCCTGCGGGAAGCTCCCAGAAGCGCAGCGCGACGAAGGTGGCCAGCAGCGTGAACGCGGCCAGCGCCAGGGCGCCCAGCCAGCGCAGCCGGCCGGTGATGATCATGGCCGAGGCGCCCAGCTCCAGCGCGATCACCAGGACCGCGAACAGCGGTGCCGGCGACAGGCCGAAGTGGGCCATCTCGCCCAGCGCACCGGGAAAGTCGGTGAGCTTGACCAGGCCGCCCTGCAGATAGGCGGCGCACAGGCCCAGGTAGGCCACCAGGCGCACGGCCTGGCTGCCGAACACCGGGCGTGCGGCGGCCGCAAGGCGGCCGGAGAACGTACTGGCTTGGGTCATGGCGGGTGTCATGCGTGTGGTCCTCAGGCCATCCAGCAGGAGCAGCCCAGCGCGCCGAAGAAGCTTCGGGGGTCCGAGGTCGGCACGTTCGATGCCCAGGCGTCGGCATGGCTGTGGCCGTGCATGCCGCAGCTGGTGCCGCAGCCGCAGGCCGCCGCCAGGCTGCGGTAGCGCGCGGGGTTGAGCGAGTTCCTGCCCGCGCCCTCGGGCTCGCCCCAGGCGCCGTAGCCGCCAAAGCGCCGCACGGGCGACCAGTCGGGCATGGCCGGCGGCAGCGGGTTGTCGTCATGCGGCTGGAAGGGGCCTGCGCCATATACCACGCGGCCGCCCACCACGGTGAGGTCGGAGGTGAGAAAGGAGATCTCGTCCTCGGGCACGGCGAAGTAGTCCTTGCTGGGCACGATCATGTCGGCCAGCTGGCCCACCTGGATGCGGCCGCGCAGGCCTTCCTCGTTGGAGAACCAGGCCACGTTTTCGGTCCACATGCGCAGCGCGGTCTCGCGGTCCAGCAGGTTGCGCTGGGGGTACATCTGCAGGCCGCCCACGGTCTTGCCCGTCACCATCCACGACAGCGACACCCAGGGGTTGTAGGAGGCCACGCGCGTGGCGTCCGTGCCGGCCGAGGTCTTCACGCCGCGCTCCAGGATCTTCTTGACGGGCGGCGTGGCCTCGGTGGCGCGTGCGCCGTAGCGTTCGGTGAAATATTCGCCCTGGTAGGCCATGCGGTGCTGCACGGCCACGCCGCCGCCCAGCGCCGCAATGCGGTCGATGGACTTGTCCGAAATGGTCTCGGCATGGTCGAAGAACCAGTTCAGGCCGTCGATGGGCGTGTCGCGGTGCACCTTCTCGAACACATCGAGCGCGCGCGAGATGGTCTCGTCATAGGTGGCGTGCAGGCGCCATGGCCATTGGTTCTGCACCAGCACGCGCACCACTTCCTCCAGGTCGCCCTCCATGCTGGGCGGCATGTCGGGGCGCGGCTGGCGGAAGTCCTCGAAGTCGGCGGCCGAGTACACCAGCATCTCGCCCGCGCCGTTGTGGCGGAAATAGTCGTTGCCCTGCTTGTACTTCACGCTTTGCGTCCAGTTGAGGAAGTCGGCCTTCTCCTCCTTGGGCTTTTGCGTGAACAGGTTGTAGGCCAGGCGCACGGTGATCTGGTTGGCGTCGCTGAGCTTCTGGATCACGTCGTAGTCGTCGGGGTAGTTCTGGAAGCCCCCGCCCGCATCGATCACGCCGGTCACGCCCAGGCGGTTGAGTTCGCGCATGAAGTGGCGCGTGGAATTGACCTGGTAGTCCAGCGGCAGCTTGGGGCCCTTGGCCAGCGTGCTGTAGAGGATGGTGGCGTTGGGCTTGGCCAGCAGCAGACCCGTGGGGTTGCCGTTGGCATCGCGCGTGATCTCGCCGCCTGCAGGCTGGGGCGTGTCGCGGGTGTAGCCCACGGCGCGCAGGGCGGCGGCGTTGAGCAGGGCGCGGTCATACAGGTGCAGCAGGAAGACCGGCGTATCGGGCGCGATGGCGTTGATCTCGTCGATGGTGGGCAGGCGCTTTTCCACGAACTGGTGCTCGGTGAACCCCCCGACCACGCGCACCCACTGCGGCGCAGGCGTGATGGCCACCTGGCGCTTGAGCATGTCCAGCGCATCGGCCAGCGAGCGCACGCCGTCCCAGCGCAGCTCCAGGTTGAAGTTCAGGCCGCCACGGATCACGTGCGTGTGGTTGTCGAACAGGCCGGGCAGCACGCTGCGGCGCTGCAGATCGATGCGGCGCGTGCCGCTGCCGGCCAGGGCCAGCACTTCGGCGTCCGAGCCCACGGCGATGAACCGGCCGTCCTTCACGGCCACGGCGGTGGCGGTGGGCTGGGCCTTGTTCAGCGTGGTGAAGCGGCCGTTGTGGAAGATGACTTCGGGCGTGGAATCGGACATGGAGGCTCCTTGGCGAGCGTTGGTGGTGCAACCCAGCAGTCCACCCATGGCAAGGGTGGCAGCGGAGCCCAGGACTTTTCTGCGCGTGGTCATGGTGCAGTTTTCTTGGAGAGGGGGGGAGGGATCAGCCGTGGTGCCGATCGGCATCGGCATCGGCGTTCTTGCGGCCGGGCAACTGGCCCAGCACATGCTCGGTGGCCTGCGTCTTGCTGCAGGCGCTGCGCAGGTCCATGCCCTGCAGCAGATGCCGGCCCACGGGCACGATCTGCTCGCCGGCCAGGATGCCCAGCAGGCCGACCAGGGCCACCAGCGGCGGTGCGGGCGAGCGCACCTGCAGCAGGCTGTAGACCACACCGACCAGCAGGCCGGCCCCAAGGGAAAGTGCGTAGAGCTTCATGGTGTCACTCCGTGGACGGGGCCGGCGGCGGCGCTGACGCTCAGACCTTGGCGGGGTTCGGGCCCATGGTCTCGCCATGTTGCACGCGCTCGGCCGCCTTGTGCACCATGGTGTAGGCATAGTCCACGCCCATGCCGTAGGCGCCGGAATGCTCGCGCACGATGTCCATCACCGCGTCGTAGGTCTCGCGGCGGGCCCAGTCGCGCTGCCATTCCAGCAGCACCTGCTGCCAGGTCACGGGCACCACGCCGGCCTGCACCATGCGGTCCATGGCGTAGTTGTGCGCGTCCAGCGACGTGCCGCCCGAGGCGTCGGCCACCATGTAGATCTCGTAGTCCGTGTCATGCAGGGCCGACAGGGCGAAGGTGGTGTTGCACACCTCGGTCCACAGGCCGGAGACCACGATCTTCTTGCGGCCCTGGGCGGCGTTCCTGGCCAGTGCGTCCCGCACGTTCTGGTCGTCCCAGGAGTTCATGGAGCTGCGCTCCAGCAGTTGGTGCTCGGGGAACACGGCCAGCAGTTCGGGATAGGTGTGGCCGGAGAAGCTGCCCGTCTCCACCGTGGTGATGGTGGCGGGAATGCCGAAGGCCTTGGCCGCCTTGGCCAGGCCCACCACGTTGTTCTTGAGCACCTGGCGGTCGATGGACTGCACGCCGAAGGCCATCTGGGGCTGCTGGTCGATGAAGATGATCTGGCTGTTGGCGGGGGTCAGGACTTCGAGGTACTTGCGGTCGGTCATGGTGATCTCCTGGAGGCAGTTGGGACGGGTAGGGGAAATTTTTCGAGGAAGACAGGCGGGCCGGACAGGCCCTGCCGGAGAGCGGCGAATATTAAGAACCGTTCTCAACTTGGGATAGATGATTTGCGCGGTTTTTGAACGTTTGCGCACCGGGCCCCGGCCGGAGCCGGGGCGGCTCCGGGAGGGGCAATGGCGCTTCAGCGCGCCGTGTCGACGAGCACCAGCTCGGTGTCGGCCAGGGCCGTCACACGGAAGCTGTCCACATCGCTGATGGCGGCGCCGTCGCGCTCCTGCAGCGTCACGCCGTCGATCTGCACCGAGCCGCTGGCCGGCACCAGGTAGCCCAGGCGGTCGCGGCCGATGCGGTACTCCGTGCTCTCGCCGGCCTTCAGCGTGGCGCCCAGCACCCGGGCGGCGGTGCGGATGGGCAGGGCGTCCTCGTCACCGGGCAGGCCGCTGGCCAGGGCCACGAAGCTGCCCGAGCGCTCGCCCTTGGGGAAGGGCTTGGCACCCCAGGACGGGGGCTGCTGGCCGCGCTCGTCGGGCATGATCCAGATCTGGAAGATCCGCGTCGTGTCCTTTTCCTGGTTGTATTCCGAGTGGCGGATGCCGGTGCCCGCGCTCATCACCTGCACATCGCCCGCTTCGGTGCGGCCCTTGTTGCCCAGGCTGTCCTGGTGGGTGATGGCGCCTTCACGGACGTAGGTGATGATTTCCATGTTGGCGTGGGCATGGGGCGGGAAGCCTGTGCCGGCGGCGATGGTGTCGTCGTTCCACACCCGCAGCGCGCCCCAGCCCATGCGGGCCGGATCGTGGTAGCCGGCGAAGGAAAAGTGATGCTTGGCATCGAGCCAGCCGTGGTTGGCACCGCCAAGGGCTTGGAAGGGACGGCGTTCGATCATGGTGTTCTCCTGCTGCGTTGTGTGTTGCGATGGATGAACTTTATGTTTTGCAGATCAAGAAGAGAATAGAAAATATGCAAAGACATCTATTCCAAAACTTTCATGCCAAGACTTCCTGACCTCGAAGCCTGGGCCGTCTTCGCCAAGGTGGCCGAAACGGGCTCCTTCGCCAAGGCCGCCGCCGAGCTGGGCGTCTCCCAGCCCACCATCTCCAAGGCCATCACGCGGCTGGAGACGCGGCTCAAGACCAGCCTGTTCCACCGCACCTCGCGGCGCATGTCGCTGACGGCCAGCGGCCAGGCCTCGCTGGAGCGCGCCGCGCGCATCCTGGCCGAGGGCGAGGCCGTGGAGGCCGAGATCAGCGAGCAGTCCAAAAGCCTGCGCGGCCCCATCCGCATTGCGGCGCCCATGTCGTTCGGCATCTCGCACCTGGCGCCGGCCGTGCCCGCCTTCATGGCCGAGCACCCGGAAGTCACGCTGGACCTGCACTTCAGCGACGAACTGATCGACGTCGTGGCCCAGGGCTTCGACATCGCGCTGCGCATCTCCTCGCTGCCCGACTCCAGCCTGCTGGCACGGCGCCTGTGCACGGTGCGCCTGCTGCTGGTGGGATCACCCGAATACTTCGTGCGCCACGGCCGCCCCACCCATCCGCGCGATCTGGCGCAGCACCGGGCGCTGCGCTATGTGCACAGCCGCCTGGGCGAGGCCTGGCGCTTCGTGCATGCGCGCCGCGGCGAGTTCGCCCAGGTCGTTCCCACGGCCATGCGCGTGAACAATGCCGAGGGCCTGGCGCCGGCCCTGCGCGCCGGGCTGGGCCTGGCCCTGCAGCCCGAATTCCTGGCCTGGGAAGATTTGCAATCGGGTGCGCTGCAGACCTGCATGGACGACTGGCAGGTGCCCTCCATCGCCCTGCACATCGTCACGCCACCGGGGCGTGCCCGGCCGGCGCGCGTGCAGGCGCTGATCGATTTCCTGGCCACGCACTTCGCGCTGGCGCCCTGGGCGCGCGAGCCGCAGGCGTAGATCGCAAAAAGGGGAGGGCTTCGGTGGGAGGGCTTCTGCCTCAGCTGGCCCAGGAGGCCGGCAGCAGCTGCAGCAGCACCACCGTCATCACCACATAGCGCAGGAACTTGCCGATGGCCATGTAGAACACGCAGGGCCAGAACGGCAGCCGCAGCCAGCCGGCCACGGCGCACAGCGGATCGCCCACCACGGGCAGCCAGCTCAGCAGGCAGGCCTTGGCGCCCAGGCGGCGCAGCCACACGCGGGCGCGGCGCTCATGGCGGGACAGGGCGCGGGGCGGCTTGGCCCGCAGATCCTCGGGCAGTCCGGCGCGCCGCCGCTCGCGGGCCGCGCGCCAGGCCTTGTGCGCACCCAGGCCCATCCACCAGCTGATGGCGCCGCCCAGCGTATTGCCGGCCGTGGCCACGAAGACCGTTTGCCAGAACAGATCGGGGTTGAGTTGCAGCAGGCCCACCACCGCAGGCTCGGAGCCCAGCGGCAGCAGCGTGGCCGAGATCAGGGCCACGATGAACACGGTGCTGAGGCCGAACTGCGGCAGCGCCAGCCAGCCCAGCAGTTGATGCATCCAGAATTCCATAGAGCGTGTTGTGCACTTTTAAGTACTCGCGTTGGCTCTGCGCGCTGGTGATCGCAAGGCGCAGTGCGCCGCCAAGGCTCATGCCTTGGCAAGCGCTGCAACGCCGCGAGCGCCTGCGCGCAGAGCCAACCCGAAGGGAAAGCCGGGAAAGGGGCCCGGCCCTTCGTTGCAGCCCGCTTGCGGTGTGGCAACCGCGGCGCGTGCTACGCCTCGTTCCGGGCCCCTTTCCCGGCTTTCGCGGGCACTTAAAAGTGCACAACACGCTCTGCTGCCAAGTGTAGGTCTGCGCTGGCTGACGCCTTGTCGGCCTGAAGCTATCGTGGAACCCGTTCCAGAACCACAAGCACAGGGGGCGTCATGCAGACAGGGCGGATTGCAGGATGGGCGGGATGGGCAGCATTGGGAATGGCAGCAGCCGGCCTGGCCGGCTGCTCTGCGTTGCAGCCATCGCCGGGCAAGGACACCACCGTGGTGGCACAGGCCGCTGCCCAGGCGCCGCCCGCCCAGGCCGCACCGCCCTCCGCCTGGGGCAAGGCGCTGCAGGCCAAGGGCTGCACCCTGCCGGACCCGGCCGTGGGCGACAGGCTGGAGCAGCTGCAGCGCGAGCTGGAGCCGCTGGGCCTGGAGCCGCGTCTTCAAGGCTGCGTGAGCCTGGCCGGGTCCGAGCCCGGCCCGGCCCTGGTGCTGGACGCCTGGGTGACCGACGGGCGCAAGGCCATGGCCGTGGTGCGCGGTCCGCTGGCCGACGGCGAGGCGCTGGACCTGGGACTGGAGGCTGGGCTGCAGACAGCTGGGCCGCAGACAGCCGGGCAGCCGAAAGCCGGGCTGCAGAAGGTCGGCCTGCGCCCTATGCCCGACGACCAGGTCTCTCCCGACGTGCAATTCAACCGCCGCTGGTGGCAGGGCCGGCTCGGTGCCTACGGGCTGCAGGCCGTTCCGGGCCAGGTGCGCACCTTCGTGCCCACACCATGAAAACTGCGCACTGTCTTGTTTTCGCTGCTTGGCCGTCTTGACGGCCCGGTTTTAGCCCTGCTGAAAATTTGGGCAGGTACAATCTTGGTCCTTTGTTGCCGCCCGTTTTGTGCTCGGCGCGCGCGTTTTCTCCGGCTTTTCCGATGTCCTCCCCACCCCTGTCCATAGGCCCCCATGCCCTGGCCAATCGCCTGTTCGTCGCCCCCATGGCCGGGGTGACGGATCGGCCGTTCCGCCAGCTGTGCAAGGCCCTGGGCGCGGGCTACGCGGTCAGCGAGATGGTGACATCGCGCAAGGACCTGTGGAACAGCCTCAAGACCTCGCGCCGCGCCAACCATGAAGGGGAGCCCGGCCCCATCGCGGTGCAGATCGCGGGCACGGACGCCGAGATGATGGCCGAGGCCGCGCGCTACAACCTGGACCGCGGCGCCCAGATCATCGACATCAACATGGGCTGCCCGGCCAAGAAGGTATGCAACAAATGGGCCGGCTCGGCCCTGATGCAGAACGAGGCCCTGGCCGTGGAGATTGCCCAGGCTGTTGTAGAGGCCTGCGCCCCGCACGGCGTGCCCGTCACGCTGAAGATGCGCACCGGCTGGTGCGACGCGCACAGGAACGCCGTGGTGCTGGCCCGCCGCTTCGAGGAGGTGGGCATACAGATGCTCACCGTGCACGGCCGCACGCGCGAGCAGGGTTACAAGGGCTTTGCCGAGTACGACACCATCGCTGCCGTCAAGGCGGCGGTGCGCGTGCCCGTGGTGGCCAATGGCGACATCACCAGCCCCGAGAAGGCGCGCGACGTGCTCGCCTACACGGGCGCCGATGCCGTGATGATCGGCCGCGCGGCCCAGGGCCGGCCCTGGATCTTCCGCGAGATCGCGCACTTCATGGCCACGGGCGAGCACATGGCCCCGCCGCTGGTGGCCGAGCTGCGCCGGCTGCTGCTGGACCACCTGCAGGACCACTACAGCCTGTACGGCGAGGGCACCGGCGTGCGCAGCGCGCGCAAGCACATCGCCTGGTACCTGCGCAGCCTGCCGGGCGGTGAAGCATTCAGACAACACATCAACACCATCGAGGACTGCGCGGTGCAATGGCAGGCCGTGGCCGACTATCTGGACGCCCTGGGCGCACAGATGGACCGGATACCGGCCGCCATCGATGCCGGCGCCACAAGCGCCGAATTCGGAGAGCCCGCAGGAATGACAGTATGAGCAACCAGAACATCGAACAATGCGTGCGTGAAAGCCTGGAGGGGTATTTCCGCGATCTCGACGGCGAAAAGCCCAACGGCATGTACGACATGCTGATCCACCTGGTCGAAAAGCCGCTGTTGGAAGTGGTGATGACCCAGGCCGACAACAACCAGTCCCGCGCTGCCGACTGGCTGGGCCTGAACCGCAACACGCTGCGCAAGAAGCTGCTCGAGCACGACATGCTCTGAGCGGCACGAATCTCCATTTCTTCAAACTCCCTGCACTGACGCCCATGAACGCCCTGCTCTCCGTCTCTGACAAGACCGGTATCGTCGAATTCGCCCAAGGCCTGCACGCCCTGGGCATCAAGCTGCTGTCCACCGGCGGCACCGCCAAGCTGCTGGCCGAGGCCGGCCTGCCCGTGACCGAGGTGGCCGAAGTCACCCAGTTCCCCGAAATGCTGGACGGCCGCGTCAAGACCCTGCACCCCAAGGTCCACGGCGGCCTGCTGGCGCGCCGCGAGCTGCCCGCCCACATGGCGGCCCTCAAGGAGCACGGCATCGACACCATCGACCTGCTGGTGGTGAACCTGTACCCCTTCGAGGCCACCGTGGCCAAGGCCGGCTGCACGCTGGCCGACGCCATCGAGAACATCGACATCGGCGGCCCGGCCATGGTGCGCTCTGCCGCCAAGAACTGGGCCGACGTGGGCGTGATCACCGACGCCGGCCAGTACGAGGCCGTGCTGGGTGAACTCAAGGCCAGCGGAAAGCTGTCCGACAAGCTGCGCTTTGCGCTGTCCGTGGCCGCCTTCAACCGCATCGCCCAGTACGACGGCGCCATCAGCGACTACCTGTCCAGCGTGAAGTTCGAGGACGAGAAGCTCTCCGAAGCCTACGTGCCCGAGCGCAGCCCCTTCCCCGGCCAGAGCAACGGCCACTTCACCAAGGTGCAGGACCTGCGCTACGGCGAAAACAGCCACCAGCAGGCCGCCCTGTACCGCGACCTGTATCCGGCTCCCGGCTCCCTGGTCACCGGCGAGCAGCTGCAGGGCAAGGAGCTGTCGTACAACAACATCGCCGACGCCGACGCCGCCTGGGAATGCGTCAAGAGCTTCGAGCAGCCCGCCTGCGTGATCGTCAAGCACGCCAACCCCTGCGGCGTGGCCGTGGGCAAGGACGCGCACGAAGCCTATGCCAAGGCCTTCCAGACCGACCCCACCAGCGCCTTCGGCGGCATCATCGCCTTCAACCGCACGGTGGATAAGGCAGCGGCCGAGGCCGTGGTCAAGCAGTTCGTCGAGGTGCTGATGGCCCCCGACTTCACGGCCGAGGCGCTGGAAATCTTCAAGCCCAAGGTCAATGTGCGCCTGATGAAGATCGCCCTGCCGGCCGGTGGAGAGCGCGCCTGGGACCAGGGCCGCAACGCCATGGACGCCAAGCGCGTCGGCTCGGGCCTGCTGCTGCAGACCGCCGACAACCATGAGCTGGCCCTGGCCGACCTCAAGGTCGTCACCGTCAAGCAGCCTACGCCCGAAGAACTGCAGGACCTGCTGTTCGCCTGGAAGGTCGCCAAGTACGTCAAGAGCAATGCCATCGTGTTCTGCAAGAACGGCATGACCATGGGCGTGGGCGCAGGCCAGATGAGCCGCCTGGACTCGGCGCGCATCGCCTCCATCAAGGCCGAGGCTGCCAAGCTGAGCCTGCAGGGCACGGTCGTGGCCAGCGATGCCTTCTTCCCCTTCCGCGACGGCCTGGACGTGGTCGTTGACGCAGGCGCCACCTGCGTGGCCCAGCCCGGTGGCTCCATGCGCGACCAGGAAGTCATTGACGCCGCCAACGAGCGCGGCGTCGCCATGGTCTTCACCGGCGTGCGCCACTTCCGCCACTGATGGCCGGCCAACTGCCTCCTGACGCAGACGACGAGGGCGACGACGCCCCCCACCGGCCCCGCTGGCTGGGCTGGGCGCTCGTGGTCTTCATGCTGCTGGTGGCGCTGGGTGTCTTCAACATCGGCTGGCGCATCATGCGCGGGCCGGCTGTTGCGCCCGTTGCGGGCCTGCCGGCGGCTGCCGTGGCGGCAGCTGCAGATCCAAATGCAGGTGCAGGTACAGATGCAGGCCCCCGGCTGCTTGCCGGCAAGGCCCTGGTCGAGGGCAATGACTGCCTGCGCTGCCACGGCCTGGTGCGCCACTACGTGGGGCCGTCCTTCCAGCAGATCGCCGAGCGCTACCGGGCCCGCGAAGATGCCGCCGACTACCTGGCGCGCAAGATCCGCGAGGGCGGGGCCGGCGAATGGGGCCGCGCCATCATGCCGCGCCACCCGCACCTCGATACGGCGCAATCCCTGCAGATGGCGGCCTGGCTGCTGTCCCTCCCCTCTGCCGAGCCCGGGAAGTCCTGACCATGTCCCGCCTGTTCACCGCCCCCGACGGCCGGCCGCGCTGCCACTGGTGCGCCGCCACGGACAACTACCTGGCCTACCACGACCGTGAATGGGGCTTTCCCGTCACCGACGACCGGCGCCTGTTCGAGAAGCTCAGCCTTGAAGGCTTCCAGTCCGGCCTGAGCTGGCTGACTATCCTCAACAAGCGCGAGAACTTCCGCGCGGCCTTTGCGGGCTTCGACTTCCACCAGGTCGCGCGCTTCACCGAAGACGACGTGCTGCGGCTGCTGGGCGATGCGGGCATCGTGCGGCATCGCGGCAAGATCGAGGCCGTGATCAACAACGCGCAGCGGGCGCTGGAGATGGTGGAGGCGGAAGGCTCGCTGTCGGCCTTCTTCTGGCGCCATGCACCTGCACCCGTGACCGGTGGCGGGCCCGTGTCCGAGACGGCCGAGTCTCGGGCGCTGTCCAAGGAGTTGAAGAAGCTCGGTTGGAAGTTCGTGGGGCCTACGACTGTCTACTCGTTCATGCAGGCCATGGGGTTGGTCAATGACCATGTTTTGGGGTGTGTGGTGAGGGGTGAGGTGGAGCGGGCGCGGGGGGCGTTTCGCTTGGGCTGAACGGGCCTTCGCTTTGGTAAGGGCTGGGTTTCGTTTTTGACCCTGCCGGGTGGTTGTTTTTCGAGGCCGGGTTTCGGCCCGGCGGCCGACCTACCTTCTTTTGCTTCGCCAAAAGAACGTAGGCCAAGAAAAGGCGACCCGGATGTCCGCGACCCCTTCGCTTCGCTGCGGGGCAACCTGCGTCGGGCCGCCTGCGGGGTTCGCCGTGAAACTCACTTCGCGCTGCGCGCTCCGTTCAAACAATCACGGCGAGTCAGATGACGAAGCAGTCCTGTCCTTCGGCAGGACTGCAACCCCGCAGGCGGCCCGACGCAGGCGCTGACATACGGGGAGTGGGGGCGGGCCGTCGCTGCGCTCGGCCTTGTTTGCAATACCCAGCCATTACACTTGTCGCAGGCCGAAAGGCTTGGTGTGTCGTAACACCACGGATACGGAGGTGCGGCCCCCACCTTGAAGGGGGTCTTGTCATGTCCAGATACCTGGGGCAGATGCGTTAGTGCGCGCCTGTCTCCAACGGTTTTGGACGGGATGGGCCTACCCGCAAGGATGGTCGCACGGCCGTATCCGTGTTACGAACATCCCGTCCACCCGTTGCCTGTCGTAGGGTGACGAGTGGCTCTCTTGATTCATATGGGAACCAAGACATGCACCCTCTCACCGCCGCACAGGCGACCTCTCCCCAACCACCCCTTCTGCCCACCTGGCAGCAGGCCATGCACGCCTCGCTGGGGCTGGTGCAGAGCACGCTGCAGCAGTTGATCGATCTGATGGTCGACGATCCCGACAGGGACGACAGTGAAATCGATGTGGACTGCGCCGTGGAACTGGCGCTGGAGCACATCAAGCGCATGAGTGTCCAGCAGCATGCGGACCGCTATGCCTTCGAGGTGGAGTGGATCAAGGCAACGGCGGCGCTGCGGCTGGCGCAGGGCGCTTTCGGACGGCCGGAATCACGCTTTGGCCTGCGGCTGAAGGACGCCATCCAGCAGCTGGAGATGCTGCCGGAGCTGGTGGAGTTCGTGGACCAGGACGACGAGTGAAGTGACCGGCACGCCAGCGCCGGGGTACGGCGTTGGTGGCGTTGGCGTGCAAGGGAAGATATCTGCGGATATCAGAGCGTCTTGAACACTTCGCGCGCGGCTTCGATGGTTTTGTCGATGTCCGCGTCCGTGTGCGCGGCGCTCACGAAGCCGGCCTCGTACAGGGCGGGCGCAAAGTAGTGGCCGCGCTCCAGCATGCCGTGGAAGAAGCGGTTGAAGCGTGCGCCATCGGTCTTCATGACCTCGGTCCAGGTGCTGGGCAGCTCGGGCAGCAGGTAGAAGCCGAACAGGCCGCCCTGGTGGTCCACGCTGAAGGGCACGCCGGCGGCGTCGGCTTCGGCCTTGAAGCCGGCCATCAGGCGGCCGGTCTTCGCGTGCAGGGCGTCGTGGAAGCCCGGCTCGCTGATCAGCTCCAGCGTCTTGAGTCCGCAGGCCGTGGCGATGGGGTTGCCCGACAGGGTGCCGGCCTGGTAGACCGGGCCCAGGGGCGAGAGCTTTTCCATGATCTCGCGGCGCGCGCCGAAGGCCGCCATGGGCATGCCGCCGCCGATGACCTTGCCCAGCACGGTGATGTCGGGCGCAAAGCCTTCGATCTGCTGGGCGTACAGGCTCTGGGCGCTGCCCAGGGCCACGCGAAAGCCGGTCATCACCTCGTCGTAGACCATCAGCGCGCCATGCTCGCGCGTGAGTTCGCGGATGCGGCGCGTGAAGGGCACGCTGGCGCGCACGAAGTTCATGTTGCCGGCAATGGGCTCCATGATCACGCAGGCGATCTGGTCGCCGAACTGGGCGAAGGCCTCTTC
The DNA here is from genome assembly GCF_052692095.1 of Delftia sp. NA_296.1. NCBI lineage: Bacteria > Pseudomonadati > Pseudomonadota > Betaproteobacteria > Burkholderiales > Comamonadaceae > Delftia > Delftia sp. NA_296.1. The sequence goes on from NZ_JBQZGF010000005.1 coordinate 203,402, forward strand.
GAGCTGGCCCACGTCGTTGTATTCCAGCACCACGGTGTCCTTGACCACGTCCTGCGGCACGCCGGCCGAGGAGGAGGCGCCGAACGTCGCCAGGCCCGATCCGGCCTTGACCAGCAGCGCGTCGGCATGGCCGTGGTAGCAGCCGTTGAACTTGATGATCTTGTTGCGGCCCGTGAAGCCGCGCGCCAGGCGCAGCGCGCTCATGCCGGCCTCGGTGCCCGAGCTGACCATGCGCACCATGTCCATGGAGGGCATGAGCGAGAGGATCTTCTCGGCCAGCACGACCTCGCGCTCCGTGGGCGCGCCGAAGGAGAAGCCTTCCAGCGCGGCGGCCTGCACGGCGGCCATCACCTCGGGGTGGCCGTGGCCCAGGATCATCGGACCCCAGGAGCCGATGTAGTCGGTGAACTGCTGGGCGTTCTCGTCCCAGAAATGCGCGCCCTGCGCACGGCGCACGAAGCGCGGCGTGCCGCCCACGGCGTTGAAGGCGCGCACGGGTGAATTCACGCCGCCGGGGATCACGGCCTTGGCGCGTTCGAACAGGGGAATATTCAGGTCAGTGGTCATAGTGCAGGAGTCTGCCATGTGCGGGGAACAAGCCAGAGGTGCCAAGCAAGGGCCTGTGCCGGCCGCTCAGGGGGTGGCCTGCCTCAATGCTTGGTGTCATGGGGCGGCATCACGAAGCCTTCGATGGCCTGGGTGTCGGCGTCAAGCTCGGTGAGCGGCTCGGCGGCCTCGGCGTCTTCGTCCTCGGGCTCAGGCTGGGCCCAGAACATGCGGTCGGGGATGAAGTGGCCCATGCCGGGGCGAAAGCCGCTGTCCAGGCTGCGGTCCAGGTACTCCAGCGCCTCCTGCGTGGCCAGCCCCAGGTCGTTGCCGCTGGCCACCAGGGCCGCCAGCGCGGCCGACAGGGTGTCGCCCGAGCCGGTGAACGTGGCGTCGAACATCTCGTACTTGCTGTTGCCCAGCACGGACTGCGCCGTGGCCAGCACGTTGTCCACGAACTGGTCGGGCAGGGGGATGCCGGTGACCAGCACGTAGGGCACTTCCAGTGCCTCGGCCGCCATGGCGATGTCGCGCGCCGTGGGGCTGCGGCTGTTGCTCCAGTCGGGCAGCAGCCAGCGGCACAGCGTACTGTGGCTTCCAACCAACACCGAGGTTTGCGGCAGCACAAGCTCCTTGAGCGCGTCCATGTACTGGTCGAGCGGGTCTTCCTCCCACCACGACAGGTCCGGCATGTAGCAGACGATGGGGATGTCGGGATAGTCGGAAGCTATCTCGGCGATCGCCGCCAGGTTGCCCGGGCTGCCCACGAAGCCGACCTTGATGGCGGACACGGGTATGTCCTCCAGCACGGCGCGCGCCTGCTCGGCCACGGCCTCGTCGTCAAAGGGAAAATGCTCGAAGATCTTGGCCGAATCGCGTGCGTAGGCACCCGTGACCACGGGCAGCGGATGACCGCCGACCGAGGCGATGGTGGCGATGTCGGCCGACAGGCCACCTGCTCCGCTGGGGTCGCTGGCGTTGAAGACCAGCACGCATACGGGAGCGGTTTCGTCCACCAATTCGGTGTCGGGACTGGGGGAGTTGGAGGGGTTCAATGCCATGGCTCAGCCCAGTTTGCGCCCCGCCAGCGAAGGCCGTGGCGGGTGGTTATGACTAGATACAATCGTTGCATTCTATGTGAAGGCCCTTTAAGCTGTGACCGACCCTAAAACTTGGATGTGCTTGATCTGCGGGTGGATCTATGACGAGGCGCAAGGCTGCCCCGAGCATGGCATCGCACCCCAGACGCGTTGGGATGACGTGCCCATGAATTGGACCTGTCCCGAATGCGGTGCACGTAAAGAAGACTTTGAGATGGTCGAAATCTGAGCGCGGGACCACCCGCGCCGACTCATACATTTCCGGGAGGTTTCTCAGTGACGACATCGGGCGCACCCTTGCGCGTACTCGTGGTGGATGACAGCAATACCATCCGCCGCAGCGCAGAAATCTTCCTCAAACAGGGCGGGCACGAAGTGCTCCTGGCCGATGACGGCTTCGACGCACTGTCCAAAGTCAACGACTATCAGCCCCAGCTGATCTTCTGCGACATCCTCATGCCCAAGCTGGACGGCTACCAGACCTGCGCCATCATCAAGCGCAACGCGCGCTTCTCCGATACGCCCGTGGTCATGCTCTCGTCCAAGGACGGCGTATTCGACAAGGCGCGCGGGCGCATGGTGGGCTGCCAGGACTACCTCACGAAACCCTTCACCAAAGACCAGCTGCTGCAGGCCGTGGAGCAGTTCGGCAAGCAAACCATAGGAGCACTTTGATGCCCATCCGCAAAGTCCTGGTCGTGGACGATTCCAAGACCGAACTGATGTTTCTGTCCGACATGCTGCAAAAGCAGGGACTGCAGGTACGTACGGCCGAGAACGGCGAAGAAGCCCTGCGCAGCCTGGCCGAAGACCGGCCCGACCTGATCCTGATGGACGTGGTCATGCCCGGCCAGAACGGCTTTCAGCTCACGCGCGCCATCACGCGCGACCCGCTGTACGCGGACCTGCCCATCATCATGTGCACCAGCAAGAACCAGGAAACCGACCGGGTCTGGGGCATGCGCCAGGGCGCGCGTGACTACATCACCAAGCCGGTGGATGCAGGCGAGCTGCAGGCCAAGATCGCGGCGCTGAACTGACGCGGTGCGCTGGCCATGGCGAACCGTGAAGCACTGCGCGATCTGCAATCCCGTCTGGCCGGCCGTCTCCAGGCCGCACGCAGCGAAGGCGTCAAGGTGGCGGCCTGGCTGGCCGTCCAGGCCGGCGGGCGCAACTACCTGATGCCGCTGGGCCAGTCCGGCGAGATCTTTCCCTGGGCCGGCGTACAGCCCGTGCCCTATACAAAGCCCTGGTTCCTGGGCATTGCCAACCTGCGCGGCACCCTGGCCGGGGTGATCGACCTGGCCAGCCTGCTGGGCCATGGCGTGGCGCGCAGCGAACCGGCGCTGGCCGAGTCCAGCCTGCTGGCCTTCAATGCCGCGCTGGAAGTGAACGCCTCCCTGCTGGTGGACCGCCTGCAGGGCCTGCGCAGCGCCGACGCCTTTGTGCGCACCGAGCCCGCGCCCGAGCAATCCCCCGCCTTTTTCGGCCCCGTGCATATCGATGAAGCGGGCCACCGCTGGCAGGAGCTGCAATTGCAGCGCCTGTCCCAAACCTCCGAGTTTCTGAGCATTCGCGCCTGAGTTTCTGAAGGTCGTCCCATGTCATTCTTGCAACGTCTTGCAAATCGCTTCCAACGCAAGCCGGCCGACTCCGGCTCGGGCGCGGACAACAGCATGCTCGGAGACACCGTCTCCCAGGATATGTACGCACTCGATGCGTCCATGACCGTGCAGGGCGCGCCCGACGCCATGCCGGGCGACGCCGGCGCAGTCCTGGACCAGGAAACGGTGGTCCTGCCGCTGCTGGGCCGCGCGCCTGCCGCGCGCCACCAGCGCACGCTGTCCACGCTGCTGGGCGTTTCCGTGCTGGCCCTGGTGCTGGCGGCGGCATGGGCTCTGCGCCAGGCGGACGGCTCGGCACAGCAGCTGGCCGCCACCGGCCAGGCCCTGATGCAGTCGCAGCGCCTTGCCAAGTCGGTGTCGCAGGCGCTGACCGGCGCGGCACCTTCGTTTGCGGACGTGCAAGACAGTGCGGGCGTGCTGGCGCGCAACGTGCGCGCCATCACCGCGGGCGATGACTCCATGGGCGTGCGCCCGCTGGGCGGAGCCTACGCCGACGAGCTGGGCCAGATCATGCCGCTGATGGAACGCGCCGAGCAAAGCGCCAAGGTGGTGATGGAGCAAAAGCAGATCCTGACCCAGGTCGGCGACGCGCTGCGCACCATCAACCGCCAGTCCTCGGACCTGCTGGAGATCGCCGAAACCATCTCCTCGCTCAAGCTGCAGCAGGGCGCCAGCCCCGCCGAGATCTCGGCCGCAGGCCAGCTGGTGATGTTGACCCAGCGTATCGGCAAGTCGGCCAACGAATTCCAGACCGCCGAAGGCGTGAGCCCCGAGGCCGTGTTCCTGCTGGGCAAGGACTTGAACTCGTTCAAGGAAATCTCCGAAAGCCTGCTGGGCGGCAGCAGCGAACTGCGCCTGCCCCCCACGCGCGACGCCCAGACCCGCGAGCAGATCGAGGCACTGATCAAGCTCTACGAAGAGACCCGCACCGAGGCCAGCGCCATTCTGGGCAACCTGCAGGGCCTGGTTTCCGCCCGCGAGGCACAGACCGCCATCAACGCCGACAGCGAACCGCTGCGCCGCCAGCTGGAAGACCTGCAGACCAAGCTGCAAAGCGGCGCCGGCATCGGCTCGCTGCCCATGGGCCTGCTGGCCCTGGCCACCGTGCTGGTGCTGCTGTGCGGCGTGGGCCTGTCCCGCGTGCAGCTGCTCGACAGCCGCCTGCGCCAGGAAGCTGCCGAACGCCGCCAGGAAGAGTCGCGCGTGCAGGAGCATGAAGCCAAGCGCATCAACGACGCCAACCAGGCCGCCATTTTGCGTTTGATGAACGAGCTGCAGTCGGTGGCCGAGGGCGATCTGACGCAGGAAGCCACCGTGACCGAGGACATCACCGGCGCCATTGCCGACTCGGTGAACTACACGGTGGAAGAGTTGCGCGCCCTGGTGGGCAGCGTGCAGAACACGGCAACGCGCGTGGCGCAGACCACGGCCGAGGTGGATGCCAACTCCACCGAGCTGCTGGCCGCATCGACCGAACAGCTGCGCGAGATCCGCGAAACCGGCCGCTCCGTGCTGGACATGGCCGGCCGCATCAACGAGGTCTCCACCCAGGCGCAGGAATCTGCCCAGGTGGCGCGCCAGTCGCTGGAAGCTGCCGACCTGGGCCTGAAGGCCGTGCAGAACGCCATCGGCGGCATGAACTCCATCCGCGACCAGATCCAGGAAACCTCCAAGCGCATCAAGCGGCTGGGCGAATCCTCGCAGGAGATCGGCGAAATCACCGAGCTGATTTCCGACATTACCGAGCAGACCAACGTGCTGGCGCTGAACGCCGCCATCCAGGCCGCATCGGCCGGTGAAGCCGGTCGCGGCTTCTCGGTGGTGGCCGAAGAAGTGCAGCGCCTGGCCGAACGCTCGGCCGACGCGACGCGCCAGATCGCGGCGCTGGTGAAGGCGATTCAGACCGACACCCAGGATGCCGTGGCCGCCATGGAGCGCTCCACCCAGGGTGTGGTCGAGGGGGCCCGCCTGTCCGACTCCGCCGGCACCGCGCTGACCGAGATCGACTCCGTGTCGCGCCATCTGGCCGAGCTGATCGAGCTGATCTCCTCGTCCACCTCGCGCGAAGCCGTTCTGGCCAACGACGTGGCCGAGAACATCCAGCACATTTTCGCGGTGACCGAGCAGACGGGCGAAGGCACGCGCACCACGGCACAGCAGGTGCGTGAACTCTCGCACATGGCCGAGGAACTGCGCCAGTCGGTGGCGCGTTTCAAGATTGCCTGACCCGGTCCAACATAGCTATGCACAGGCCCTAGGGGCTTGGGGAACTGTCCATGTCAGTGGTTGACGAATCGCAAACGGGCGCGGCGCAGGCCGCGCACACCGAACAGGACCTGGGCCCGCTGGCCTGGGTGCTCGATGAGCTGCGCAAGTCGCTGGAAGGGGCGAGCAAGGCGGTGGCCCGTTTCGTGCGCGATGCCGATGCGGCACGCGCCTCGGACCTTGAGGAGCTTGACACCTCGGCCCTGCGCATCGCCCGCCAGCAACTGCACCAGGCCTGCGGCGCCCTCGAAATGGTGGGCCTGGGCTCTCCGGCCCTGGTGCTGCGCGGCATGGAAAGCGCCGTGCAGCGCTTCGTGCAGCGCCCCGAGCTGTGCACCGACCAGGCTGCCGCCACGCTGGAGCGCGCCAGCTTCGCGCTCATCGAATACCTGGAAACCGTGCTGGCCGGCAAGACCGTCTCGGCCGTGGCCCTGTTTCCCCAATACCGCGACACCCAGGCGCTGGCCGGCAATGACAAGGTGCACCCGGCCGACCTGTGGCCTGCCGAGCGCCGCGCGCGCGAGCCCGAGTGGGCGCGCCAGCCCGAGCCGCTGGCCTACGGCCCCGATGCCCGGGCCCTGCTCGACGGCGTGGTGCTGCGCATGGTGAAGAGCGACGACCGCGAGGCCGCCGCCCAGATGCGCGACCTGTGCCTGCGCTTTGCCGTGGGCCAGACCGAGGATGTCACCGCGCGCAGCTTCTGGAAGGTGGCGGCCGGCTTCTTCGACGCGCAGTCGCGCGGGATGATCGTGGTCGACCTGTACGTCAAGCGCATGGCCTCGCGCGTGCTCATGCAGTACGCGGCCATGGCCAAGGGCGACCGCACGCCGCCTGCGCGGCTGCTGCAGGACCTGCTGTTCTTCTGCGCCCAGGCCCGCCCTGCCGAGCAGGCTGGCGCCGCCCTGCAGGCGGTGCGCCAGGCCTATGGCATGCAGGCCCAGCCCCAGGTGGACTACCAGCAGACACGCTTTGGCCGCTACGACCCGGCGGTGCTGGTGCAGGCGCGCAAGCGCATCACCACGGCAGCCGATACCTGGTCCGCCCTTGCCGGCGGCGATCGTGCCCGCACCAAGACCGTGGTGGACCAGTTCGCCCAGGTGGCCGAATCCCTGGTCAAGCTGCATCCGGCCAGCCATGGCCTGGCGCGCATGCTGATCAAGGTGGCCGAAACCGTGGCCCGCATCGGCGAGCCGCCACCGGCCGAACTGGCCATGGAAGTGGCCACCTCCGTGCTCTACCTGCAGGCGGCCTTTGCCACCATGGACATGGGCGACGAGGAGCTGGCCGAGCAGTCCGCCAACCTGGTCCAGCGCCTGGAGGAATCCCTGCAGGGCGCGCCCGCGCGTCCGCTGGAGCCCTGGATGGAGGAGCTGTACCGCCAGGCCAGCGACCACCAGACCATGGGCTCGGTCGTGGGCGAGCTGCGTGCCACGCTGGCCGAGGCCGAGCGGCACCTGGACCAATATTTCCGCAATCCTGCCGATGCCACCGTGCTGGCACCCGTCTCGGGCCAGATGGCCCAGATGCGCGGCGTGCTGTCCGTGCTGGGCCTGGACCAGGCCACGCAGGCCATGCAGCGCATGCGCGAGACCGTGGAACGGCTGGTGCTGGGTGAGATCGACGACGCAGAACGTCCCCAGGTGTTCGAGAAACTGGGCAACAGCCTGGGCGCCATGGGCTTTCTGATCGACATGCTGAGCTACCAGCGCAGCATGGCGCGCAAGCTCTTCGTCTATGACGAGGCCGAAGGCGGCCTGCGCATCCTCATGGGCCGTCGCGGCCACCGGGCCGATGATGCGGGCAAGGCGCCCGAGCAACTGCCCGCCCTGGATACCGCCGCCGTGCCGCCGCAGCGCGAAGCCGTTGCCGTGGCGCAGCCGCTGCCCGTGCCGCAGGACGCCATCGCCGAGCCGCAATCTGCCGCGCCCTCCACGCCGCCCCCGCCGCCCCCGGCTCCCGTGGACATCGCGACCGAGCCGCTGGCCCAGCCCGCGGCCGCCGAGCAGGACGCGCTGGCCGATGCCGCGGAACTGGCGCAATTCGCCAAGGCCCTTGAAGTGCCGGCCGAGCCGGTCTTCCAGCTGGACCAGTCCCTGGCCGAGCCAGAGCCCGCAGCCGAATCTGCGCCTGAAGCCGTCTCTGAATTCGTCTCTGCATCCGTGTCCGAGCCCGTGCCCCCGCCGGCGGGCCTGTTGGTCTCGGAAGAAGACTCGGACGACGAACTGCTGGGCATCTTCCTGGAAGAGGCCCGCGAGGTGGTGGACAACGGCCTGCAGGCCCTGCGCGCCCTGGCCGACGAGCCGGGCAACCTCAGCGAGCAGACCACGCTGCGCCGCGCCTTCCATACGCTCAAGGGCAGTTCGCGCATGGTGGGCCTGGATGAATTCGGCGAAGCCGGCTGGGCCATGGAGCAGATGCTCAACGCCTGGCTGGCCGAGCAAAAGGCCATGCCCCAGCCCATGCAGGAGCTGGCCAGCGATGCGCTGCGCGCCTTTGGCGCCTGGGCCTCGGCCATAGAGCGCCACCAGGCCGACGCCTGGCAGGCCACGCCTTTCCGCGCTGCGGCCGATGCCATGCGCCTGGAAGGCCTGCGCGCCGACGTGGCCCTGGTGCCGCGCACACCGCGTGCCGAGCCCCTCGCACAGCCCGAACCCGAACTCGAGCCCGCACCCGCACCCGCCGCAATCGAGGAGTTCGCGCCCGTGGCCCAGGAGCCGCAGGCAGAACACCTGGATGCGCCCGAGCAGGCCACGCCCGCCCAGCCCGCCCAGCCCGTCCAGACCTCTGGCGAGCTGGACTTTGCGCTGGACTTCGACCTGCTGGAGCCGGACCCCCAGCCTTCGGCCGCCGCGCCTCAGGAGTCGCTGGAGACACTGACGCCGCAAGCCGCCGAGGCGCCTGCCGAACTGGCCACCGACGCCGTCGAGGAACTGGACTTTGCGGCCTTCGAAGCCGCCATGCGCGACAGCGAGCAGGAGGCCCTGGCCGTCGTCGCGGGCGACCCGCCCGCGCTGCCCGAGGCCGCCGCCATCGAAGCCGAAGCCATCGAGGCCGAAGCTGGAACCGAAACTGAAACTGAAACTGAAGCACCGCAAGCCGCCGTGCCCCTGGCGCCTTTCGAGGGGCTGGACCTGGATCTGGGCCTGACACCGGCAGCGGCACCCGCCGAAGCGATCGAGATGATCGCGGTGCCAGAAACGGTTGAAGCGGTCGAAGCGCCAGAAGCGGTTGAAGCGGTTGAAGCGGTTGAAGCATCCGACGCAGTCGAGCCGGTCACGGCGCCCGAGGTGCCCGAGGCAGAAACCCCGCAGGCCGAAGAGTCCGGCGACGAGGATCTGTCCGGCATCGACGCCGATGGCTTCAAGATCGTGGATGGCCTGCGCATCAGCGCGCCGCTGTACAACGTCTACCTCAACGAGGCCGACGAATGGTCGCGCCGCCTGGACCTGACGCTGCAGCAATGGGCGACCGAGCTCGGCGAGCCCGTGCCCGACGACGCCGTCGCCTTTGCGCATTCGCTGGCCGGAAGCTCGGCCACCGTGGGCTTCAAGGCCTTGTCGGATCTGGCGCGCCTGCTGGAACATACGCTGACCCATCTGCAGCCGCAGCGCTGTGGCACGCCCGACCAGGTTGCCGCCTGCGTGGCGGCCTCCGACGAAGTGCAGCGCCTGCTGCACCAGTTCGCCGCCGGTTTCCTCAAGACGCCCCAGCCGGGCGTGGAAGAGGCCCTGCAGGCCCTGCTGGCGCTGGACATCGAGGCCGCAGACGCGCCGGACAGCCGCCTGGACGCGCTGGAGCAGCTGGACCAACTGGACCAGCTGGAGCCTCAGGACGCCAGCGATGGCACGGACGCCGTGCTCGACGCCGGTGCCCAGGCGCAGACACCGTCGGTGGCGCCCCTGGCCTACTCCATGCGCCCCCTGGTCAACGATGCGCGCCACGAAGCCGAGCTGCAGCGCCGCATCGACGAGGCCATCGCCCATGCCGTGGCCGTGGGCAGCGACCTGGACGATGACATCGATGCGCTGGACGAGGTCGATCCCGACCTGTTCCCCATCTTCGAGGAAGAGGCCATCGAGCTGCTGCCCCGCCTGGGCGCCGCGCTGCGCCGCTGGCATGGCCGGCCCTCGCTGGACGAGGCGCGCCACGAAACCCTGCGCGCCCTGCACACGCTCAAGGGCAGTGCCCGGCTGGCGGGCGCCATGCGCCTGGGCGAGATGGCCCACCGCCTTGAATCTGCCGTGGAGCGGGTCGATGGCGAATCTCCGACCGCCGAGCAGATCGAGCCCTTGCTGGGCAGCTTCGACGCGCTGCAGGCCGGCTTCGACGTGCTGCGCGTGGCTGGTGAGCAGGCGCAGGAAGCGCCGCTGGACCTGGGCGATGAAATCTCCCACGACGAGCCCGCAGCGGCTGCGGCCTCCGACGCATCGGCAGCGGCTGGATCACCGGCGGCTGCGGCCCCTGTGCCAGCGCCTGTCACTGCGCCGCTGCGCGCCGGTGCCCAGCAGACGGTGCGCGTGCGCGCCCAATTGCTGGACCGCCTGATCAGCCAGGCTGGCGAGGTGCTGATTGCGCGCTCGCGTGTCGATGCGCGCCTGGCCCAGGCCCGTGGCTCGCTGGACGAGCTGGCCGGCAACCTGGAGCGCCTGCGCATGCAGCTGCGCGACATCGAGGTCCAGGCCGAGAGCCAGATGCAGTCGCGCCTGGCCCTGTCCAAGGACTCGGCCGTGGGCTTCGACCCGCTGGAGTTCGACCGCTTCACGCGCGTGCAGGAACTCACCCGCATGATGGCCGAGTCGGTCAACGACGTGGCCACCGTGCAGCGCAACCTGCAGCGCGACATGGCCGGCGCCGAGGACGACCTGGTCGCCCAGGGCCGCCAGGCCCGCGAGTTGCAGCGCGACCTGCTGCGCACGCGCATGGTGGAGTTCGACTCCCTGGCCGAGCGCCTGTACGCCGTGGTCCGCCAGACCTCCAAGGAGATGGGCAAGCAGGTGCGGCTGAACATCCTGGGCGGCACCATTGAAATGGACCGGGGCATGCTGGACCGCATGATGCCGGCCTTCGAGCACTTGCTGCGCAACTGCGTGGCCCACGGCATCGAGTCGCCCGAGCAGCGTGCCGCCGCAGGCAAGCCCGCCATGGGCACCATTGAAATCATCCTGAGCCAGGAGCGCAACGACGTGGCGCTGTCGGTGGAGGACGATGGCGCCGGCCTGAACCTGCAGCGCATCCGCGACAAGGCCGTGGCCCAGGGCCTGTGGCCCGAGGACCAGACGCTGACGGAGCAGGACGCCGGCCGCCTGATCTTCGAGCCCGGCTTCACCACGGCCACCGAGGTGACCGGCGTGGCCGGGCGCGGCATCGGCATGGACGTGGTGCGCTCCGAAGTCAACGCGCTGGGCGGCCGCATCGAAACCCACAGCGAGGCGGGCCGGGGCAGTGCCTTCCGCCTCGTGCTGCCGCTGACGACCGCCGTCACCCAGGTGGTCATGCTGCGCGCGGGCCAGTTGCTGGTCGGCGTGCCCGCCAGCCTGGTGGAAATCGTGCGCCGCGCGCCGCTGGAGCTGCTGCAGCAGGCCTATGCCAGCCACAGCTTCGAAGACGGCAGCGAGACCCTGCCTTTCTACTGGGCCGGCGCGCTGTGGCAGTCCTCGCTGCGCAGCGAGGAAACCGTGGGCCGTACCCGGCCCGTGGTCATCCTGCGCAGCGCGGCGCAGCGTATCGCGCTGCACGTGGACGAAGTGCTGGGCAACCAGGAAGTGGTGATCAAGAACCTCGGCCCCCAGCTGGCCCGCCTGCCCGGCCTGACCGGCATGTCGGTGCTGGCCTCGGGCGCCGTGGTGCAGATCTACAACCCCGTGGCGCTGGCCAATGTCTATGGCGACGAGGTGCGCGCCCGGACCGAAGAGGCCGAGCGCGCCGCAGGCCAGGGCGACGGCGAAGCCGTGCTGGCCAGCGCAGGGCCGGCCTCGGTGCCGCTGGTGCTGGTGGTGGACGACTCCATCACCGTGCGCCGCGTCACCCAGCGCCTGCTGCAGCGCGAAGGCTACCGCGTGGCCCTCGCGGCCGACGGCCTGCAGGCCATGGAACGCCTGGCCGAGGAACGCCCGACCCTGGTGCTGTCCGACATCGAGATGCCGCGCATGGACGGTTTCGACCTGCTGCGCAACATCCGCGCCGACGAGGCCCTGCGCGACCTGCCCGTGGTCATGATCACCTCGCGCATCGCCCAGAAGCACCGCGAGATGGCGCGCCAGCTGGGAGCCAACCACTACCTGGGCAAGCCCTACTCGGACGAGGAACTGCTGGGCCTGATCCAGCACTACTCCCTGCAGGGCGGCAGCATCAGCGGCGGCCCGCTGGCGCCGCAGTCGCTGCAGGCGCTGCAGGCGGATAGCGAGCCCCTGGGCGAAGGGGCCTGAAGGCTGGTGGCCTGAACAAAAAAGAGCAGCATCCGCTGCTCTTTTTTTATTCCAGCAGGTTTTTCAGCTGGCCTGCTTGACCACGCCATAGCGGGTCAGAGTGCGCTCGCGCGCGGCTGCGTGGTCCACCACGGGATGGGGGTAGTCCGTGCCCAGCACCACGCCGGCCTCGGCCAGCTCCAGAGGCCGGGCCTGCCAGGGTGCGTGGCGCAGCGCGGCGGGCAGGCGGGCCAGCTCGGGCACGTAGCGCTCGATGAAGCGCGCATCGGCATCGAACTTCTGGCTTTGCGTGATGGGGTTGAAGATGCGGAACCAGGGCTGGGCGTCGCAGCCCGTGGAGGCCGCCCACTGCCAGCCACCGTTGTTGGCCGCCAGGTCGAAGTCGTTGAGCTGGCGCGCAAACCAGGCCTCGCCCCGGCGCCAGTCTATGCCCAGATCCTTGACCAGAAAGCTGGCCGCCACCATGCGCAGCCGGTTGTGCATGTAGCCCGTGGTGTTGAGCTGGCGCATGGCGGCATCGACCAGCGGATAGCCGGTGCGGCCCTCGCACCAGGCGGCGTACAGCGCGTCGGCCTCGGGGCCGGTATCCCACACGATGGCGTCGTAGGCGGGCTTGAAGCTGGCGTGCACCACGTGCGGATGGTGGGCCAGGATCTGGAAATAGAAGTCGCGCCAGATCAGCTCGGACAGCCAGGTGGCGGCGCCCTCGGCATCATGGGGCTGGCTCTGCGTTTGCTCCCAGGCCAGCCTTGCCAGGCGGCGGATGGAGACCGTGCCAAAGCGCAGGTGCACGCTCAGGTAGCTGGGGCCCTTGACGGCGGGAAAGTCGCGCGCCTGCTTGTAGCGCGGCAGGCGCGGCAGAAAGTCGGCCAGCAGTTCCTCGGCGCCAGCGCAGCCCGTGGGAAGGCGCAGGCCGTCCATCGTGCCGGCTTCGAAGCCCAGGTCGGCTGCGGTGGGCACGGGGCGGCGCTCGCCTTCGGGGCGCGGGGCCAGGCGCTCGGGCAGGTCGCGCTCGCTGGGATAGGCGGACAGGAAGAAGGGCGTGATCTGGCGCAGCCAGGCGTTCTTGTACGGGGTGAACACCGAGAACGGCGCGCCGGCCTGGGTCAGCACCTCGTCGCGCGCAAAGACCATGTGGTCCTTGAAGCTGTGCAGGGCCACGCCCTCGGCGGCCAGGGCCTGGCGCACGCGGGCGTCGCGGGCCAGGGCGTCGGGCTCGTCGTCCCAGTTGCAGAACACGGCCTGGGCGCCGAGCTGCCGGGCCAGGTCCGGGATCTGCTCAGCGGGCCGGCCGCGGCGCACGATGAGGCCGGTGTCGGCGCGGCCCGAGGCCTCGCGCAGCGCATCGTCCAACCCGCTCAGGCTCTGGCAGATGAACTCCACGCGCCGGTCTGCACGGGGCAGGGGGGCGAGGATGTCGTCGTCGAAGATGAACACGCAATGCACCTGCCGACATTGGCGCAGCGCGTGGTAGAGGGCAGCATGGTCGGCCAGGCGCAGGTCGCGCCGGAGCCAGACCAAGCCCACAGGGTAAGAAGGTGGCATGGATCGCCGGTAAAATCCGTGGTTATGTCTGCTGAAACTGCGCCTATCAATCTGACGCACCACTTCCTGATTGCCATGCCTGGCCTGGAAGACGAAGCGTTCTCGCGCAGTGTGATCTACCTGTGCGAACACAGCGAGCGCGGTGCGCTCGGTCTGATTATCAACAAGCCCTCGCAGCTTACGCTGGAAGGCTTGCTGGAAAAGGTGGATCTGGCCCTGGGCCGCGAGGACCTTCGCGGCAACCGTGTCTTCAACGGCGGACCCGTGCAGACCGATCGCGGCTTTGTGCTGCACGACCCCATGGTCATCGAAGGCGCGCCCGACGACGAGTCCGCCTACGCCTCGACCATGACCATTCCCGGTGGCCTGGAGATGACCACCTCCAAGGACGTGCTCGAAGCCCTGTCCGACGGCGCAGGCCCCAAGCGCCTGCTGGTCACCCTGGGCTATGCGTCCTGGGGCGAGGGACAGCTGGAGTCGGAGCTGGCCGAAAACGCCTGGCTCACGGTGGGTGCCGACGCCAACGTCATCTTCGACACCCCGGTCGACGACCGCTATGACCGCGCCCTGGGCCTGCTGGGCCTGCAGCGCTGGATGATCTCGCCCGAAGCGGGGCGTGCATGAGCCTGCCCGCTCCCGAGTCCCAGGCAGCAGCGGCAGCCGGCACGGCCGTGCCGCCCACCGTTCCCTCCCATTTCCAGAGTTTCGTGGCCTTCGACTTCGGGGCCAAGCGCACGGGCTGTGCCGTGGGCACGCGCATGCTGCGCTCGGCCAACCCGCTGCCCACCATCCGCGCCGAGGCTGGCGAGGCCCGCCTGGCCCAGGCCGGCGAGCGCATCAAGGAGTGGCAGCCCGATGCGCTGGTCATCGGCGTGCCCTACCACCCCGACGGCAATGCGCACGAGAACACGGCGCGGGCGAAGAAATTCGGCCGCCAGCTCAAGAGCCGCTTCGGCCTGCCTGTCTACGAGGTGGACGAGCGCTACAGCACCACCGAGGCCCTGGCCGGTGGTGCAAGGGATGCTGATGCGGCCTCCGCCTGCATCATTCTTGAACAGTTTTTGAGGAGTCTTCCATGAGTGAAACCATTGCGGGAGCCGGCAGCCTGGTGCTGGACGCCGAGGCCCTGTACCGCGAACTGCTGCGCGGCGTGCGCAGCCTCATGGGGCCTGAAACCCGCCTGGCCGGCATCACCTCGGGCGGCGCCTGGCTGGTGGAGCGCCTGCACAAGGACCTGAACCTGCCCGGCAACCCCAGCGTGCTGTCCTCGGCCCTGCACCGCGACGACTTCGCGCAGCGCGGCATGGCCACCAGCGCCCAGACGCAGATCGACTTTGACGTCAACGGCGCCGACATCCTGGTGCTGGACGACGTGCTCTACACCGGTCGCACCGTGCGCGCCGTGCTCAACGAACTCTATGACTACGGCCGCCCGGCCTGCGTGCGCCTGGCGGTGCTGGTGGACCGGGGCGGGCGCGAGTTGCCCTTCCAGGCCGACTTTGCCGCCGCGCGCATCGCGCTGCCGGCCGACCGCCTGCTTTCGCTGGCGCGCGATGACGCCGGCGTCTTCCAATTCCGCATCCAAGAGGCCTGACCGTGCTGTACAAGCGCAATCCCCAGCTCAACAAGAACGGCGAACTGATCCACCTGCTGTCCACCGAAGGACTGTCCAAGGACATCCTCACCCACATCCTGGACACGGCGGCCAACTTCGTCAGCGTCAATGACCGCGAGGTCAAGAAGGTGCCGCTGCTGCGCGGCAAGAGCGTGTTCAACCTGTTCTTCGAGAACAGCACGCGCACGCGCACCACGTTCGAGATCGCGGCCAAGCGCCTGTCGGCCGACGTGTTCAACCTGGACATCGCGCGCAGCTCGGCCAGCAAGGGCGAGTCGCTGCTGGACACCATCGCCAACCTCTCGGCCATGGCCGCCGACATCTTCGTCGTGCGCCACAGCGAGTCGGGTGCGCCCTACCTCATCGCCCAGCATGTGGCGCCCCATGTCCACGTGGTCAATGCCGGCGACGGCCGCCACGCCCACCCCACGCAGGGGCTGCTGGACATGTACACCATCCGCCACTACAAGAAGGACTTCGCCAACCTGCGCGTGGCCATCGTGGGCGATGTGCTGCACTCGCGCGTGGCGCGCTCCGACATCCATGCGCTGACCACGCTGGGCGCGGCCGAAGTGCGCGTCGTCGGCCCGCGCACCCTGGTGCCGCCGGACCTGGCGCAGATGGGCGTGCGCGTCTTCCACACGCTGGAAGAGGGCATCCGGGACTGCGACGTGATCATCATGCTGCGCCTGCAGAACGAGCGCATGAGCGGCGCCCTGCTGCCGTCCAGCCAGGAATACTT
Organism: Delftia sp. NA_296.1; assembly: GCF_052692095.1. Classification (NCBI taxonomy): domain Bacteria; kingdom Pseudomonadati; phylum Pseudomonadota; class Betaproteobacteria; order Burkholderiales; family Comamonadaceae; genus Delftia; species Delftia sp. NA_296.1. The sequence goes on from NZ_JBQZGF010000005.1 coordinate 219,265, forward strand.
CAAGAGCTTCGGCCTCACGGCCGAGAAGCTGCGCCTGGCCAAGCCGGACGCCATCGTCATGCACCCGGGACCCATCAACCGCGGCGTGGAGATCGACTCCGAAGTGGTCGATGGCCCGCAGGCCGTGATCCTGTCGCAGGTGTCCTTCGGCATCGCGGTCCGCATGGCCGTCATGTCCATCGTCGCCGGCAACGAGGCTTGAAATGAAGCACCCCCTGAGCGACTGCGTCGCTTCCCCCTCTCTCGCTACGCGGGAGGGGGACGACGCCCTCGCTGCAGGGCGGCCTTTGCTCGGCGTCCCTGAGATGGGCCATGCTTTTTCCATGCCCGGTGTCCTGGACTGAGTCCAGGCGCTTTTTGTGAATGCAAATGTTTTTGATCGCCGCAGGCCGCAGCCCATGCGCCGCCTGCGGTCTACGGGGTAGCAAACCATGAAGATACTCATCCGCAACGGCCGAGTGATGGACCCGGCACGGGGCCTGGACCAGCAGGCCGACGTGGCCATCGACGGCGGCAAGGTGCTGGCCATCGGCAAGGCGCCCGAGGGATTTGCCGCAGAACGCGAGATCGATGCCGCCGGCTGCTGGGTGCTGCCGGGCCTGGTCGATCTGGCCGTGCGCCTGCGCGAGCCCGGCCACGAGCACGAAGGCATGCTGCAGTCCGAGATGGCTGCATCGGTGGCCGGTGGCGTGACCAGCCTGGTCTGCCCGCCCGACACCGACCCCGTTCTCGACGAGCAGGGCCTGGTGGAGATGCTCAAGTTCCGCGCCGAGAAGCTGCACCAGTCGCGCCTGTTCCCGCTGGGCGCGCTGACGCTGGGCCTCAAGGGCGAGGTGCTGACCGAGATGGCCGAGCTGACCGAGTCCGGCTGCATCGGCTTCAGCCAGGCCGAAGTGCCCATGACCAGCACCCAGACCCTGCAGCGCGCGCTGGCGTATGCGGCCACCTACGGCTACACCGTGTGGCTGCGCCCGCAGGAGCTGTACCTGGGCAAGGGCGTGGCCGCCAGCGGCCCGCTGGCCACGCGCATGGGCCTGTCCGGCGTGCCCGTGGCGGCCGAGACGATTGCCCTGCACACCATCTTCGAGCTGATGCGCGGCACCCAGGCGCGCGTGCACCTGTGCCGCCTGTCCAGCGCCGCAGGCGTGGAACTGGTGCGCCGTGCCAAGGCCGAAGGCCTGCAGGTCACGGCCGACGTGTCCATCAACTCGCTGCACCTGACCGATACCGATATCGGCTACTTCGACAGCAGCGCACGCGTCACGCCCCCGCTGCGCCAGCAGCGCGACCGCGATGCGCTGTCTGCCGCGCTGGCCGATGGCACCATCGACGCCCTGGTCTCCGACCACACGCCCGTCGATGAAGACGCCAAGGTCCTGCCCTTTGCCGAGGCCGAGCCCGGCGCCACGGGCGTGGAGCTGCTGCTGTCGCTGGCCGTCAAGTGGTCGCAGGAAAGCGGTGTGCCCCTGAACCGCGCACTGGCCGCCATCACGGCATCGCCCGTGCAGGTGCTGGGATCGGCGCTGGGCGAGCTGCAGGAGCAACTGGGCCGTCTGGCCGAGGGCGGCGTGGCCGACCTGTGCATCGTCGATCCGCAGGCGGCCTGGACCGTGAAGCCCCAGGAACTGGCCAGCCAGGGCAAGAGCACGCCCTTCGGCGGCTACGAGCTGCCGGCCCGTGTGCGCTGCACGCTGGTCGATGGCCGTATCGCTTACGAACGCCGCTGAACATGAGCCGTCTGCGCAGGGGAGGGCGCGCCACGCTGCGCGCAGCGCGCCTGTTCGGCCATGTGTGCAAGGGGCTGTGGATCGTGGCCCTGCGCTTTCCGCAGCTGCCCGAGGCGCGCCAGCACGCCCATGTGCAGGCCTGGGCCCTGCAGTTGCTGGCCCATGCGGGCGTGCGCCTGGAGATCCAGGGCGAGCCGCCGCGACAGGGCCCCATGCTCATGGTCAGCAACCATATTTCCTGGCTCGACATTCCCGTGCTGCATGCGGCGCGGCACTGCCGCTTCATCTCCAAGTCCGACGTCAAGGGCTGGCCGCTGATCGGCACGCTGGCCACGGCGGCGGGCACGCTGTACATCGAGCGCACCTCGCGCCGCGATGCCCGGCGCATGGTGCAGAGCATGGAGGAATCCCTGCAGCGCCGCGAGATCCTGGCCATCTTCCCCGAAGGCACGACGGGCGACGGCCGCAAGCTGCTGCCCTTTCATGCCAATTTGCTGCAGGCGGCCGTGCAGATCGATGCGCCCGTGCTGCCCGTGGGCCTGCGCTTCATCGACGGCGCCACCGGCCAGATCAGCCACGCACCCAGCTACGAGGGCGACGAAACCCTGCTGGGCTCCATCTGGCGCACGCTGTGCGCCGACGACCTGGTGGCCGTCGTCCACTATGGCCAGCCGCAGACGGCCGATGGCCGCGACCGCCGCGTCTGGGCACAGGACCTGCATGCCGAGGTGGACCGGCTGCGCCAGGCCTGAACGTTGCCAGCGACATGACTGACACCCTCAAGCTCCGGCCCTCGCGGCCTGATGACCTTCCGGCCCTGAACGCCGTTCTCTGGGCCACCTACGAGAGCACCTGGAAGCCCCAGCTGACGGCGGACAAGCATGCGCAGTTCTGCGCCTCCGGCAAGACCGCGCAGTACGTGCAGTCGCGCGGCCACCTGTTCTGGGTGGCCGAGTGCGATGGTGTGGTCGCCGGCTTCGTGGACTGGGTGGATGACTTCATCGGCGCCCTGCATGTGCTGCCGGCCTGGCAGGGGCGCGGCGTGGGCCGTGCCCTGCTGGCCCATGCCGAGCAGGCTCTGCGCGCCGCCGGCCACGCCCAGGTGCGCCTGGAGACCGACAGCTTCAACACCCAGGCCCTGGGCTTTTACACGGCGCAGGGCTACGCCACGCTGGACACCTATCCCGACGAGGAATGGGACTGCGGCCTGACCACGGTGCTCATGGGCAAGCCGCTGGCCTGAAAGGCCTGCCTCTCAGTTGCTGTAGGGCTGTCGCTCCAGCACCAGGTTGGCGAAGTCCTCCACCAGGTCGGCGCCCAGTTCCTCGATGGCGTCGTCTTCCTCGTCGAAGGCCCAGATCACGCGGATGTCCGTACCCTTTTGCCCGGCCTGGTCGAGCAGCTCGAACAGCGAGCGCAGTCCCATGGTCGATGCGCTGTTGATGTACTGCAGCTTCACCTCGGCCACGAAGCGTGCGGGCTGGCTTGCCTCGAAGTACTGGCCCAGCATGGCCAGCAGGGGGTTGAAGAAGGGCAGCGGGTTTTCGGGATAGCACTCGCCTTCGATGCGCAAAAGCTGCTCGGCCGGCGAGAAGACCACTTCGGGCGTGACGGAAGTGCGTTCGGATTTCAGTGCTTGCATGGCGGCGTCATTCGGATTCGGGAAGGGGGCCCGGCGCTCAGATCAGCGCCTTGACGTGGAACACGGCATGGGGCGCGGTATCTGCGGCGTCCTCTCCCGTGGCGATGTGGTACTGCAGCGGTGCCGAGGCGTCGCGCGCAATGGTCAGCCAGCCCAGACCCGCGCCGCGGCTGATGTCATCGCTGGCGCTGTGGTCGGTGTTGTGCAGCTGGGCCTTGTAGGCGGCCTTGATTTCGGGGTGGCTCATGGCGCGCACGGCATCCAGCTTGGCGGCCAGGCGCGGCACATGTTCGCGGCGCACGGCGTTGCTGCAGGCAATCCAGAAGCGCGCCTGTGCCTGATCGGCCCCCGCGTCCGGGGCACCGGCCGGTGCATCGATGCGGCCCACGCCTATGGCGCCCTGCGCCACGGGTTCGCCGAGTGCCTGGCTGGCTCCGGCGTCAGAGGCAGGCAGCGGCGCCGCGTAGTGCAGCACGTTCTGCGCCATCTCGATGAAGGTGGAAAACAGCTTGCGCTTGGCGCTGCTCGATCCGTCCTCGCTGGCCAGCCGGCACTTGAGCGTGTCGGCTGCCGCCTGGATCACGTTGGGGTTGAAGGTGCCCGCGTAGTACAGCAGCAGGCCGTTGTGCTCGGCCTGGGCGCGCAGGTGCGCGAATTCGGACGGGCTCATGGCTGCAGGGCCTGGTTGCGCCACACCAGCAGCGAGACATCGTCGCGGCGGCGCTGCGTGCCCTGCCACTGGGCAAAGGCCTGCCGGAATTCGGCGCAGGCCTGGGCGGCGGGGCGGTCGTGCTGCTCGTGCAGGAAACGCGCCAGGCGCTTTCTGCCATGGGCGATCTGGCGCGGGCCGCCCAATTGGTCAATGACGCCATCGGTGGCCACCATCAGCAGCGAGCCGGGCGCGACCTCCAGCTCCTGCGTGCTCCAGGCCGCGTCGTCGGGCGTGGTCGCATAGCCTATGCCCAGCTTGTCGCCGGCATGGATCTGCACCTGGGCCGCCTCCTGCACGCCGGGCGGCGCCACCAGCAGGTCCAGCCTGGCCGAGGCAAAGCGCAGTTGCGTGCCGCAGGGCGACTGCAGGAACAGCGCGGCGTCCAGGCCGTCGCTGGAGGATTTTTCGGCGGGCAGGCCATCGGCGGGCGCTGCCGGTGCGCCCCAGGCGGGCTGGACGTCGCGGCTGCGCTGCTGCAGCACGCGCTTGATGTAGCGGTTCATCTGGCCCAGCAGGGCGCCGGGGTCGATGGCGGCGCCGGTGCCGGTGCCGATACCTGCAGGCGCCACGGCCTGTTCGAGAAAGGACAGCGCAATCAGCGTCATGAAGGCGCCCGGCACGCCGTGGCCCGTGCAGTCGAACATGCAGCCCAGCAGGCCCTGCGGTGTGGCGCGGAAGAAATACGCATCGCCGCCCACCACGTCGCGCGGCTCCCACAGCAGGCCGTGGTCGGCCAGCTGGCTGGCGAGCACGCGGTCGGATTCGACCAGGTGCGAGCGCTGGATCAGGCTGGCGTAGTCGATGCTGGCCATGAGCTGGCGCGTCTTGTCGGCCTCGATGTCGGACATGGCGGCCATCAGCGCGTGGCCCGTGCCTATGCCTGCGTAGCGGCCTTCCTCCACGGTGATGAAGCCGTCCTTGAGCACGCGGCTGCCGCTGGCCAGCGCCTGCTGCACCAGCTGGTCGATGGGCAGGCCGGCCGCCACCACCATGGGCGCGGTGTCGGTGAATACCAGGCAGCTGCGGCGGCCGAACACGTCGCGCGCAAAGGGCCGCGCGTACTGCTCCATGAAGCGCTGGCGGTTGATCAGGCCCAGCGGCCGGTCGTCGGCCACCACGGCCAGGGTTTCGAGCAGGGGCTGCTCGCTGAACAGCCGGTGCACATCCTCGTTGCTGGTCTCGGGGGGAATCGGTGCCGTGGGCTGGCTGAGCTGGCCTGCACGGGCCACAAGGCGCGGCGCGGCGGGCGCCGGGGCCAGCGCGGGAATGGGTGCAGGGTCAGGTAGCTGATCCGCTGCAGGGTGCTGCGTGGAGGAGGGGTCCAGAGCAAACATGGGTGGCCTTGAATTGTCACAAGATGTGACTGATTCTGGGTTCCACCCGTGACCGTCGAATGACAAAGCCCGGACGGCGCGGCGGACGCCGCTGGTTCAGGCTGCAGCGGACTGCGGGGCGCTCTGTGTTTCTCGCGGGAAGGCGACCACGTGATTCATGTCGAGCCGGATTCCCACCCACTCGCCCACCGCATGGTCGTGGTGGCTGGGCACATGGGCCATCACGCTGTGGCCGCTGGCCAGCTCCAGCGTGTAGAGGAACTCCGAGCCGCGAAACGCCTTGCGCAGGATGCGTGCCTGCACGGGCGAGGCATCGTCGTGCACCACATCGTCGGCGCGCAGCAGCACATCGCATTCGCCGCCCGGAAACTGCGCGGGCAGCGGGCAGGTGGCCGGATCGACCAGATCGCCCAGCGCCGTGCGCGCCACCACGCCGCCGGCCCCGGAAGGCGCCAGCGTGGCCGGCACGAAGACGCCGTGGCCGATGAAGTCCGCCACGAAGCGCGTGGCAGGGCGGTGGTACAGCGAATAGGCGTCGTCCCACTGCTGCAGCTGCCCCTGGTGGACCACGCCGATCATGTCGCCGATGGCAAAGGCCTCCAGCTGGTCGTGCGTGACGAACAGGGCCGTGGCGCCTGCGGCCTTGAGGATGCCGCGCACCTCATGCGCCAGGCGCTCGCGCAGGTCCACGTCGAGGTTGGAGAACGGCTCGTCCAGCAGCATCAGCTGCGGGCTGGGCGCCAGTGCGCGGGCCAGTGCCACGCGCTGCTGCTGGCCCCCTGACAGCTCGTGCGGAAACCTCCCTGCACTGCCGGCCAGGCCCACCAGCTCCAGCACCTCGGCCACGCGCTCGGCTTGGCGTGCCTTGGAAAGATGGTGGATGCCGAAGGCCACGTTGCGGCCCACGTTCAGATGGGGGAACAGCGCATAGTCCTGGAACACCATGCCGATGCGCCGCTGCTCGGGAGGGAGCGAGAAATCCGCGCTGCCCACGAGCTGGCCGTCGATGCGGATCTCGCCGCCGCTCACGGGCTCCAGGCCCGCCACGGCGCGCAGCAGCGTGGTCTTGCCGCAGCCCGAGGGGCCGATGAGCACGCCGATGTCGCCAGCGGCCAGATTCAGCGTGACGCCCTGCACGGCAGGCCTGTCGCGGCCCGGGTAGCGCACCTCGAGTTGGGAGACGGTCAAAAACATGCGGCGATTGTAGAACCGCGCAAATGAATAGAATTCGCATTTGCATTGGCGGGCCAAGGGCATGCCCTTGGCCCGCCGACTCCAGCAGCCCGCAGGCACGTCCGGTCTCGGCGGCACATCGGCCCACAGGCCGGCGGCAGCCGCAGATCCCGGCCCGTTCCATAGCCCGGCAGCCAGATCCTCCCCCTCATCCTCTAGCCGAGACCTCCGCTTTGCGCCGTCTGTCGTCCGTACTCCGCTCCCTTCCCCTGCTATTGCTGGCCCTGGTGCTGATGCTGCCCGTGCTGGCCGTGCTCGGCTCCTGGCTGCCCGTGGGGCAGGGCGATGCCCTGGCCGGCTCCATCCTGCGCGAGATGGCGGCCACCGTGCTGCCCGGCTACCTGTGGACCACGGTCTGGCTGGGCCTGCTGGTGGCGCTGGGCGCGGCCATCGTGGGCACGGGCACGGCGGCGGCCGTGACGCTGTTCGACTTCCGGGGCCGGCGCCAACTGGAATGGCTGCTGCTGCTGCCGCTGGCCATGCCGGCCTATGTCACGGCCTATGCCTATACCGACTTCCTGCAGTTCAGCGGCCCGCTGCAGACCTGGCTGCGCGACACCTATGGCCTGGAAGGCCGGCTCCTGCCCGAGGTGCGCAGCCTGGGCGGCGCGGTCTGGGTCTTCATCTTCTCGCTCTACCCGTATGTCTACCTGCTGGCGCGCACCGCGCTGGGCGAGCGCGCCGCGCACCTGATGGAGGCCGCGCGCCTGATGGGCGCGCCGCTGTCGCGGCGCATCTGGTCGGTGGCGCTGCCGCTGGCGCGCCCGGCCGTGGCCGCTGGCGTGGCCCTGGTGGTGATGGAGACGCTGGCCGACTTCGGCGTGGTCAGCTACTTCGGCATACAGACCTTCACCACGGGCATCTACAAGGCCTGGCTGTCCATGGACAACCGCATTGCCGCCGCGCAGCTGGCGACCTTCCTGCTGGTGCTGGTGGTGCTGCTGCTGCAGCTGGAGCTGCGCGCCCAGCGGCGCATGCGCTTCGTCACCGGCAGCACGGGCCGCGCCAGCTCGGCCGAGGCGCAGCCGCTGCGCCTGCGCGGCTGGCGCTGCGCGCTGGCCTGGCTGGCGTGCCTGCTGCCCGTGCTCATGGGCTTTGTGGCACCCGTGTTCTTCATGCTGCGCCCGCTGGCAGCCGACTGGTCGGTGCTGCCCTGGGACCGCTTCCTCGACTGGGCGCTCAACAGCGTGCGCCTGGGCACCATCACCTCGGTGCTGGCCGTCATCATCGCCGTCGCCCTGGCGTTTGCCGTGCGCCGCCACAAGGAGTCGGCCGTCACGCGCGGCGTGGTGCAACTGGCCAGCCTGGGCTATGCGGTGCCGGGCGCCGTCGTCGTCGTCGGCCTGCTGCTGCCCGTGGGCTGGGTGCAGCAGGTGCGGCCCGAATGGGGCTTTGCCGGCCTGGTCACGGCCACCGCCGTGGGCATTGTCTGGGCCTACCTGGTGCGCTTTTGCGCCGTGGCCCTGCAGTCCATGCAAAGCGGCTATGCGCGCATCGCGCCCAGCCTGGACGACTCGGCCCGCATGCTGGGCACGGGCGCCTGGGGCATGCTGTCGCGCGTGCACTGGCCGCTGCTCAGGCGCTCCACGGCGGCGGCGGCGCTGCTGGTCTTCGTCGATGTGATGAAGGAGCTGCCCGCCACCATGGTGCTGCGCCCCTTCAACAGCGACACCCTGGCCGTCGTGGCCTACCAGCTCGCGCGCGACGAACGCCTGGGCGAGGCCGCCCTGCCGTCGCTGGCCCTGGTGCTGGTGGGCCTGATCCCCGTGATCATGCTCAGCCGCACGCTGCGCGCCGAGCGCCCGGGCACGGCCCGCTGAGCCTGCGCTGCCGGGTGCTGCAAAGCGCGGCCCGGCAAACCCCGCTACGCTCGCGCCATGCACGCCAGAGTCCTGCGCTATCTCGACGAAGTGGTCCGCCGCGGTTCCATCCGCAAGGCGGCCGAACATCTGCACGTGGCCCCCACGGCCGTCAACCGCCAGATCCTCGACCTGGAGGCCGAGCTGGGCACGCCCCTGTTCGAGCGCATCCACAAGCGCCTGCGCCTCACCCCGACGGGCGAGATGGTGCTGGCCCATGTGCGCGCCACGCTGCGCGAGCATGCGGCGCTGCGCGAGCGCATTGCCGAACTGCAGGGCGCGCGCAGCGGCGAGATCACCGTGGCCGCGACCACGGGGCTGGCCGGCTCGCTGCTGCCCTCGCTGGTGCATGAATTCCGCCAGCGCCACCCGGGCATCGTGGTGCGCATCATCGACCTGCCCCTGAGCGACATCGCGGCCGCCGTGGAAGGCGGCGACGCCGACCTGGGCCTGGCCTACGACCTGTCCGAACGCCCCGCGCTGCGCGCGCTGGCCACCAGCGAATGGCAGATCGGCGCCATCGTGCCGCCCCGGCATGCGCTGGCACGCCAATCGTCCGTGCTGCTCAGCGAGTGCATAGGCCATCCGCTCATCCTGCCCGCGCCGCCGCTGTCCATCCGCAGCCTGCTGGACGAAGCCTTTGCGCGCAACGCCATCGAGGTCACGCCCGTGGCCGAGTCCACCTCCATGGCGCTGATCCAGCGCCTGGTCATGCTGGGCGAGGGCATTGCCCTGCTCAATCCGCTGGACGTGATGGAGGAGCGCAGCCGCAATGCCCTGGTCTTCGTGCCTTTGCGCGATGCGCATCTGCGGCGGCAGACGCTGGTGCTGACCGGCCGGGCCAGGGGGCAGTTGAGCGCGGCGGGGGAGCTGATGGCCCAGTCCATCGGCCAGGCGCTGGCAAGGCTGTTTGCCGGGGGGCGGTGAGTCTTAGTCACTTGTCCACTTTTTGTGGACACATCGGGCGGAATTCAGCGCTATCGGCAATGGCTTGTCCTTCCTAGACTGGCGGCTTTTCCATTTCGAAGAAGAGAACGCCATGACCTTGATCGCACTGAACGCCGATGTACTCGTCACCATGGATGCGCAGCGCCGCGAGATCCGCGACGGCGCCCTGGTGGCCGACGGCCCGGCCGTGCAATGGGTGGGCGCCACGGCCGATCTGCCGCCGCAGTACCGCCGCATGGTGGACGACGGCACGGCCCAGGTGCTGGACATGCGCGGCCGCGTGGTCATGCCGGGCCTGGTCAACACGCACCACCACATGTACCAGAGCCTCACGCGCGCCGTGCCGGCCGCGCAGGATGCAGAGCTGTTCTCGTGGCTCACCAACCTGTACATGCTGTGGTCGCACCTCACGCCGGAGATGATCCACGTCTCCACCCAGACCGCCATGGCCGAGCTGATGCTGTCGGGCTGCACCACCACCAGCGACCACCTGTACCTGTATCCGAATGGCGCTCGGCTGGATGACTCCATCGCCGCAGCGCAGCAGATGGGCATGCGCTTTCATGCGGCGCGCGGCTCCATGAGCCTGGGCCGCAGCAAGGGCGGCCTGCCGCCTGACGCGGTGGTGGAGGAAGAGGAAGCCATCCTGCGCGACAGCCTGCGCCTGATCCAGCAGTACCACGACAGCGCACGCCACTCCATGCTGCGCGTGGTGCTGGCGCCGTGCTCGCCGTTCTCGGTGACGCGCGAGCTGATGCGCGAGTCCGCCGTGCTGGCGCGTGCGCACGGCGTGTCGCTGCACACCCACCTGGCCGAGAACGACAACGACGTCGCCTTCTCTCGCGAGAAATTCGGACTCACTCCCGCGCAGTACGCCGAAAGCCTGGGTTGGGTCGGCCCCGATGTCTGGCATGCCCACTGCGTCAAGCTCGATGCCGAAGGCATTGCGCTGTTCGCGCGCACGGGCACGGGCGTGGCGCATTGCCCGTGCTCCAACATGCGCCTGGCCTCGGGCATTGCGCCCGTGCGCACCATGCGCGATGCGGGCGTGCCGGTGGGCCTGGGCGTGGACGGCAGCGCCTCCAACGACGGCGCCCACATGCTGGGCGAGGCGCGCCAGGCCCTGCTGCTGCAGCGCGTGGGCCACGGCCCCGCTGCCATGGGTGCGCGCGAGGCGCTGGAGATCGCCACCCTGGGCGGTGCGCGCGTGCTGGGGCGCGACGACATCGGCGCGCTGGCGCCGGGCATGTCGGCCGACTTCGTGGCCTTCGACATGTCGGGCGTGGGTTACGCGGGCGCAGGCCATGACCCCGTGGCCGCGCTGGTGTTCTGCACGCCTACCGACGTGTCCACCAGCGTCATCAACGGCCGCGTCGTGGTCCGTGACGGCCACCTGCTCACGGCCGACCTGCCGCGCGTGCTGACCCGCCACCGCGAGCTGGCCCGCACGCTGTTCGAGCGCGCAGCGGGCCACTGACATATCCCTGCAGCGCGGCAGGCCGGCACCCAGGCCATCGCGGGTGCCGGCGTGCCGCCCTGCGCCATTCCCCCGAAGCATCTCCAGGAGGCTCGAAGACCCAGGCAGCACTTTCAGGACCCCCACCCTTTTCCGGCACCACTGCCCCGACATACATACAAGTGCCTCTGAAGAGGCCGACGGCCAGGACACAAGGAGACAAGACAATGGAACAACTGCTTTACAAGGTGGAAGACCGTCCGCCAATGCTCATCACCACGGTCCTTCTGTCGCTGCAGCACCTGCTGGCGGCGCTGGGCGGCATCATCGCCGTGCCCCTGGTCTTCGGCGGGGCGCTCAAGCTGCCGGCCGACCAGATCGTGGCGCTGGTGAATGCAGCGCTGCTGGGCTCGGGCGTGGTCACCATCGTCCAGTGCAGGGGGGTGGGGCCCGTGGGCATACGGCTGCCCTGCGTCATGGGCACAAGCTTCGCCTTCGTGGGCGCGGGCATCAGCGTGGGGCTGGAGCATGGCGTGGCCGGCATCCTGGGTTCCTCGCTGGTAGGGTCGCTGGTGATGATCGTGGGCAGCTACTTCATGCCCGTGATCCGCCGCTTCTTTCCGCACACCGTGACCAGCGTGGTCGTGACCATGATCGGCCTGTCGCTGACCCCCGTCGCCGTGGACTGGGCTGCGGGCGGCGTGGGTCGCAGCGACTACGGCGCGATCGGCCACCTGGCCATCGCCGGCTTCGTGCTGGTGCTGGTGATCGGCTTCGTGCAGTGGGGCAGGGGCATCGTCTCTGCCTCGGCCGTGGTGCTGGGCATCGCCTGCGGCTATGTGCTGTGCCTGGCGCTGGGCCTGATCGACTTCACCCAGGTGAGCGAGGCCGCGGTCTTCGCCATCCCGCAGCCGCTGACCTTCGGCATGACGTTCCCGGTGGCCGGCATCGTCGCCATGTCCATCGCCTTTCTGGTGACCATCGTCGAGACCACGGGCACCTTCATGGCCCTGGGCGCGGCCACGCAGACGCGCATCGACGGCAAGCGCCTGTCCAGCGGCATGCTGTGCGACGGCGTGGGCTCGGCCTTCGCCGCCGTGATGTCCAGCCCTCCGCTGTCCACCTTCGCCCAGAACGTGGGCGTGGTCTCGCTGACCGGCGTGGCCAGCCGCCACGTGGTCATGCTGACGGGCGTCATGCTGCTGCTGGCCGGACTCTTTCCTGTGCTGGGCGCACTGGTGGTGACGATTCCGCAGCCCGTGCTCGGCGGCGCGGGGCTGATGATGTTTGCCATGATCATTTCGGCCGGCATCCGCATGCTCAGCGGCGCCGAGCACTCGCGGCGCGCCAGCCTGATCATCGCGGTCTCGCTGGGCTGCGGCCTGGCGGTCACGGTGCGTCCGGACCTGCTGGCCCGCATGCCTGCCTTCGTGCGCGAAGTCTTCGGCTCGGGCATTACCGTCGGCGCCCTGGTCGCGGTGGGGCTGAACCTGCTGCTGCCCGGCCGCGAGGTCGATGCCCATCCCGAGGAAGCCGTGGCCTGATGCGCATTTTCATGGGCCTACACTGCGGCCCATGAACACCACCGCACCCCGCACCGACATCACCATCTACCACAACAACCGCTGCAGCAACTCGCGCGGCGCGCTGGCCCTGCTGCGCGACAACGGCGTGGAGCCGATCATCGTCGACTACATCGCCCAGCCCCTTGACGCTGCGCAACTGCAGGCCCTGGTCCGGCAGCTGGGCGTGCCCGTGCGCGAGCTGCTGCGCAGCAAGGAAGCCGTCTACACCGAGCTGGGCCTGGGCGATGCATCCGTCAGCGATGAGCAGCTCATCACCGCCGTGGCCGAGCACCCCGTGCTGCTCAACCGCCCCATCGTCGTCACGCCCAAGGGCGCGGCGCTGTGCCGTCCGCCGGAGAAGGTGCTGGCGCTGATCTGAGATGCACGGCGAGGGTTCTAAGCCTCGCCTAAGTCTGCCCCTTCAGACTTCTCCTCAACGCAGCAAGGAACGCTGCTTTTGAGGAAAGGTCTGCGATGAACAAGATTCTGTCCACTCCCCGCCGTCTGGTGCTGGCCCTGGTGGCCGCAGGTGCCATCGGCGCCCTGGGCGCCACGGGCGCCGGTCTGGTTGGTGTGGTGCATGGCGATGCGCGTGCCGCCACGTCGCTGTTTGCGCCTGCAGCACAGCCTGCTTCTCCAGCTTCCCCCGCCGCCGCCGTGGCGGCGCCCAACTTTGCCGACATCACGGCGCGCAATGGCGCGGCCGTGGTCAACATCAGCGTGGTCGGCAGCTCGCGCGCCATGGGCGACGATGGCGACGAGGCCGCTGCGCGGCAGGGCCAGGGCCAGGGCCAAGGTCAGGGCCTGCAGGGCATGGACCCCAACGATCCGTTCTTTGAATTCTTCCGCCGCTTCGGCGTGCCCGGCATGCCGGGCATGGGCCAGGGCCAGCCCCAGCGCGATGTGCCCACGCGCGGCGAAGGCTCGGGCTTCATCGTCTCCAGCGACGGCCTGATCCTGACCAACGCCCACGTGGTGCGCGGCGCCAAGGAAGTGACCGTCAAGCTCACCGACCGACGCGAGTTCAGCGCCAAGGTGCTGGGCGCCGATCCCAAGACCGACGTGGCCGTGCTGCGCATCGAGGCGAAGAACCTGCCCACCGTATCGCTGGGCAAGACGGCCGACCTGCGCGTGGGCGACTGGGTGCTGGCCATCGGCTCGCCCTTCGGCTTCGAGAGCAGCGTGACGGCCGGCGTGGTCAGCGCCAAGGGCCGTACCCTGCCGGACGACAGCTTCGTGCCCTTCCTGCAGACCGACGTGGCCATCAACCCCGGCAACTCGGGCGGCCCGCTGTTCAATGCGCGCGGCGAGGTGGTGGGCATCAACAGCCAGATCTACTCGCGCTCGGGCGGCTACCAGGGCGTGTCCTTCGCCATTCCCATCGAGGTGGCCACGCGTGTGCAGCAGCAGATCGTGGCCACGGGCAAGGTGCAGCATGCGCGGCTGGGCGTGGCCGTGCAGGAGGTGAACCAGGCCTTTGCCGACTCCTTCAAGCTCGACCGTCCCGAAGGCGCCCTGGTGTCCAGCGTGGACAAGAGCGGCCCCGCCGCCCAGGCAGGCCTGGAGCCCGGTGACGTGGTGCGCAAGATCGATGGCCAGCCCATCGTGGGCTCGGGCGATCTGCCGGCCTTTGTGGGCCAGGCGCTGCCGGGCCAGAAGGTCACGCTGGAGATATGGCGCAACGGCGAGGCCCGCACGCTCAGCGCCGTGCTGGGCGATGCCAGCGACAAGGCCGCCAAGGTGGCCAAGGACAAGCCCGACGCCGGCAAGGGCAAGCTGGGCCTGGCCCTGCGCCCGCTGCAGCCCGAGGAAAAGCAGCAGATCGGCGTGAAGGACGGTCTGGTCGTGGCCGACGCCGCAGGCCCGGCCGCCGAGGCCGGCATCACCCAGGGCGATGTGCTGCTGTCCATCAACGGCTCGCCTGCCGGTGATATCGAGGCCGTGCGTGCCGCCATGGCCAAGGCCGGCAAGACCGTGGCCGTGCTGATCTGGCGCGATGGCAACAGGATCTTTGTCCCCGTACGTCTCGGGTAAGTGAAAGGAGGTAAGGGACCAGAAGCATCCACACACTTGATTGATCGCACGGCCCCGGCGTGAATGCGCCGGGGCTATCGCTTTGGGAAAACCCAGAGAAAAATGCCAGCGGTCCAAGGAGCGGTAAGCCAATGTGATGGTTGTATCGTGTGAAATAACGCCCGTTTGCGTTAGTAATGTTTCTTTTTGTGACGGATTGATGTAAGGGAAACCGCTTAGACTGCCGGCCCATCGAGGCGTGCGCTGACCGTCTTGATTCACGGAATACGGCCCCTGGGGGCGCAACGCATCACAGGAAAGGCACGGCTTTGAATCAGGACTACAGCTTGCAGGTGGCGGGTTTGGGCGCATCGTTCGGTGCGCGCGTCATCCTGGCTGAGGTGGACTTCGCACTGCCCGCCCGGGGCGTCACCGTTTTGCTGGGGCCTTCGGGATCGGGCAAATCCACCCTGCTGCGCACGCTGGCCGATCTCAATGCCGCCAACCCGCGTTTTCGCCGCTGGGGCAGCACGCGCTACGCGGGCCAGCCATGGCGCAGCGGCCTGCAGGCGCCGCGCCTGGTGCAGCAGCAGGCCAGGCTGATGATGGCCAGCACCTTCGATGCCATCGTGGAGCTGGCGCGCCCCCGTCTCAAGCTGGTGCCGCATGAGCTGCGCGACTGGTGCCGCGCCCAGGTGCAGGCCTTTGGCTTCCCCGAGCTTGCGCTGATGTTCGACCAGCCGGCGCTGCAGCTGTCCCCCGTGCAGCAGCGGGCCGTGGCCATCCTGCGCGAGGCGCTGGCCGAGCCGGTGCTGCTGATGGTGGACGAGCCCACGGCCGAGCTGGAGGGCTACGAGGCCTTCGTGCTGCTGGAACTGCTGCGCCAGGTGGGTCAGCGCACTGCCGTGCTGATGAGCACGCACCAGCAGCAGCACGCGCAGGCCGTGGCGCAGGACATGCTGCTGCTGGCCGGCGGCCGCATCGCCGAGGCGCAATCCATGGAAGCCTTTCAGCGTGCGCCGCTGTCGCTGGCGGGCCAGCAGTTCTTGCGCACCGGCAGCTGTGCCGTGGCCTCTCCCGATGCGCGGGCCGAAGACCTGGAGGAGGGCGTGCCCCTGCCTCCTCCGCTGCCTGCAGCGGCCATGGCCGCGATCTCCGAGTTTCTGTCGGATGCAGTGGCCACCGAGCCTGCATCCGAGCCCATGCCTGCACCTGAGCCTGCACCTGCCCCCGTGCCTGCATCCATGCCTGCGCCGGTATCTGCACTCGCACCGACACCCGCTGCCGCTCCCCGGCCGCGCGCCGTCAATCCCGCCGTGCTGGTGGACTGGCAGCCGCTGGCCGCCGACCCGCAGGCCGTGCCCGCCAGCCGTG
The DNA here is from genome assembly GCF_052692095.1 of Delftia sp. NA_296.1. Lineage (NCBI taxonomy): Bacteria > Pseudomonadati > Pseudomonadota > Betaproteobacteria > Burkholderiales > Comamonadaceae > Delftia > Delftia sp. NA_296.1. The sequence continues at coordinate 235,128 of NZ_JBQZGF010000005.1, forward strand.
GCCCCAACGGTTTTGCCTGGCTGGTGCCGGGCCGGCTGGCCGGTGCGCCGCAGCCCGGCGTGGTGCAGTCCATGGACTTTGACCTGAAGGCCCTGCGCGGCTGCGGCGTCACCGTGCTGATCACGCTGACCGAAAACGACCTGCCGCAAGAGCCGCTGCAGCGGCACGGCCTGCGCAACCTGCACCTGCCGGTGCGCGACCACGAATCACCCACGGTGGCACAGATCCAGATGCTGCTGGCGCGCATGTCGGCCATGCTGCGCGCGGGCGAGGTGCTGGCCGTGCACTGCCTGGCCGGCCTGGGCCGCACGGGCACGGTGCTGGCCGCATGGCTGGTGCGCGAGGGCCTTACCGCCGACGAGGCGCTGCGCCGCGTGCGCCTCATCGACGCCCAGTACGTGCAGTCCCAGGCCCAGGAGGACCTGCTCTACGCGTACGAAGTGGCACTGCTGCTGAAGATGGGCTGACCGATCACATCCATTCACAAAAAAAGGAAAGCTGCAATGAGCCTGGATAACGTTTTGAGCGAGGTGGCCGGGTCCGTGCCCGAGTGCCTGGCCATCGGCTACGTGGATGCCGCCTCCGGCATGCTGCTGGCCATCCGCACGGTGGACTCGCATCCGCGCGAAGTCATCGACCTGGTGGCCGCCGCCACGGCCGACCTGTTCAATGGCCCCAATGTCTCGATGATCGAGAGCCTGTTCAAGAAGTCGCGCGGTCTCAAGGACGACGGCCACCACTACTTCCAGGAGCTCATCGTCAACAGCGACAACCTCATCCACGTCTTCCTGCGCGGCAAGCTCATGCCCGACTACGTGGCCGTCTTCGTCTGCCGCCGCACGGCCAATCTGGGCATGGCGCTGACCAAGGCCCGCATGGCCATGCCTAAGATTGAAGCGGCGGTGTAGCCGCCGCTCACCCCCTGAGTCGCCAACTGAGCCAGCCTTCCAGGGAGCTATTCTTCAACCATGCGCTTACTGCTTGTTGAAGATGACGCCATGATCGGCGAGGCCGTGCAGACCCTGCTGCGCGGCGAGGGCCATGCGGTGGACTGGGTCCGTGACGGCCTGCAGGCCGATGCGGCCCTGTGCCCCGGCCCGGGTGGCGGCCATGGCTATGACATGGTGCTGCTGGACCTGGGCCTGCCGGGGCAGGATGGCCTGCAGGTGCTGCGCCGCCTGCGCGGGCGCCGCGACCGCACGCCGGTGCTGGTGGCCACGGCGCGCGATGCCGTGCGCGACCGCATTGCCGGGCTGGATGCGGGGGCCGATGACTACGTGGTCAAGCCCTATGACCTGGACGAGCTGCTCGCGCGCCTGCGCGCGCTGGCGCGGCGTGCCTCTGGCGGGTCCGACCCGCTGTACGAGCGCGAGGGCGTGCGGCTCAATCCCGCCACGCGCGAGGCCAGCGTCGATGGGCGCGACGTGGTGCTCTCGGGCCGCGAATGGGCGGTGCTGGAGACGCTGCTGGCACGCCCGGGCAGCACGCTGTCGCGCCAGCAGATCGAGGACAAGCTCTACGGCTGGGGCGACGAGGTCAGCAGCAATGCCATCGAGGTCTACATCCACGGCCTGCGCAAGAAGCTGGGCGCGGGGCTGATCCTCAATGTGCGCGGCGTGGGCTACATGGTGCCCAAGCCATGACGGCGCCGGCTTCCTCCCTTGTTTCCTCCCTTATCGCCCGGGCGCGCAGCCGCCTGCCCGGCGCACTGGGCACGCGGCTGCTCATGTTCCTGGGCGCGGCCATCGTGCTCACGGCGCTGCTGCAGGGCCTGCTGGCCTACCGCAATGCGCTGCTGCAGACCGACACCCTGTTCGACTACCAGATGCAGCAGACCGCCTTTGCGCTGCGCGCCGGCCTGCCGGTGGATGCGCGCGGCAGGCCCCAGGGCACGCCGCCCGAGGATGAGAACCACGAATTCATCGTCCAGGTCTGGACCAACGAAGGCCTGCGTATTTTTGAATCCGCCCTGGGCGCCGCGCTGCCGCAGATGGCCGTGCTGGGCTTTGCCGACGTGCCTGCGCGCGGCACCGTCTACCGCGTGTTCTCGCTGCAGACGCGCTCGCAGGTGATCCAGGTGGCGCAGGACATGCGCGTGCGCCGCACCCTGGCGCGCGATGCCGCCTGGCAAAGTCTGCTGCCCATCGCCTTGCTGGCGCCCGTGCTGGCGCTGGCCGTGTGGTGGGTGGTGCGCAGTTCGCTGGCGCCCGTGCAGCGCGTGCGCCGCGAGCTGGCCACGCGCCGCCCGCAGGACCTGGCCCCCGTGCCTGCCGAGGGCCTGCCCGACGAGGTGCGGCCCCTGGTGGCCGAGCTCAACGCGCTGCTGCAGCGCGTGGGCCAGGCCTTCGAGGCGCAGCAGCACTTCGTGGCGGACGCCGCGCACGAGCTGCGCTCTCCGCTGGCCGCGCTCAAGCTGCAACTGGTGGCCTTGCAGCGCGCGCCCGATGCGGCCGCGCATGACGAGGCCGTGCAGCGTCTTTCGGCCGGCATAGACCGGGCCACACGGCTCGTAGAACAATTGTTGACATTGGCGCGGCAGGAAGCCCAAGGCACGGTACAAGGCACGGCACAAGGCGTGCAAGGCATGCAGGGGCAGCACGACGCTGCCGCGGCCGCACCTGCCGACGTGGACCTGCGCGAGGTGGTGGAGCAGGCCCTGGCAGACCAAGCCGTGGCCGCCCAGCAGCATGGCCTGGACATGGGGCTGAGCGAGTCCCCGCAACTGCGGCAGTCCTTTGCCGTGGCGGGCGACGCACAGTCCTTGCATATGCTGGTGCGCAACCTGCTGGACAACGCCGTCAAGTACGTTCCGCAAGGCGGCCGCGTCGATGTCGGCTGGCGCAGCGATGCCCAGGGCCGCGCGCTGGTGGTCGAGGACTCGGGCCCCGGCATTGCCGAAAGCGAGCGCGAACTGGTGCTGCGGCGCTTTGTGCGTGGACCTTCAGCGGCTTCTGCGGGCCAGCAGGCGCAGGGCAGCGGCCTGGGCCTGGCCATCGTGCAGACCATTGCCGAGCGCCACGGTGCTCGCCTGCTGCTGGACCGCTCGCCCACGCTGGGCGGCCTGCGCGTGCAGGTGCTGTGGCCGCCCGTGTCGGGCCGCTGACATCGGCCGTGGCGCGCAGACGTATCAGCGTGTAGCGCGCGGCGGGAATGCTTCCCGCTTGCGTCCGGTCGGGTCACAATCCCCAAATTGGTGCCGGCCCGCCTGCCTTCCCATTCCCTCATCAGGCGCGCGGGCAGTCTGCATCCGTAGTTATTTCGAGAGGTATTTCATGGAGTCCCTTGTCCAGCGCCTGTCCCAGTCCGTGACCCAGGCGCATTCGTTGGAAGAGTTGACGCGGCCCCTGCTGCAAATGCTCGAAGAGAGCACGCATCTGGAGTCCACCTATCTCACCACCATCAACGAAGAACAGGGCCAGCAGCGCGTGCTCTACGCACGTAACGCGAGCGAGATGCAGATTCCCGAGGGCCTGGTCGTTCCCTGGGGCGACACGCTGTGCAAGCGCGCCCTGGATGAGGGCCGCATGTACACGCCCGATGTGGGCGACTGCTGGGGAGACTCCGAGGCCGCGCGTGAACTGGGCATACGCACCTACGCCAGCGCGCCCGTGCGTTTTTCGGATGGCCAGCTCTATGGCACGCTGTGCGCGGCCAGCAAATCCTCGCAGGCCCTGAGCAGCGAGGCCGAAGGCATGCTGCGCCTGTTCGCCAACCTGATTGCCGAGCGCGTGGAGCGCGAGCAGCTCATCGCCAGCCTGAACCGGACCAACCGGGAGCTGGCGGCGCTGGCCTTGCTGGACCCGCTGACCGGCCTGCCCAACCGGCGCTGCCTCACCGATGAGCTGGGCCGGCTCATTGCACGCTGCGCACGCAGCCAGGAATGCGTGGTGGTCGGCTTCATCGACCTGGACCGCTTCAAGAACGTCAACGACGAGCACGGCCACGAGGCCGGCGACGCGCTGCTGCGTGCCATGGGCGAACGCCTGTCCGCCCACCTGCGCAGCGCCGACATGCTGGCGCGCTTTGGCGGGGACGAGTTCGTCTTCATCGGCGTGGGGCCCTTGTTCGGCAGCGAGGCCGATGCCGTGGCGCGTGAACTGCAGCAGCGCCTGTCGGATGCCTCGGCCTTCCAGGTCGATCTGCCCGATGGCAAGACGCTGGACTACGGCGGCGCCAGCGTGGGCGTGGTCTGTCTCAGGCCCGAATCCATCGATGCCGACGACGCGCTGCAAAAGGCCGATGCGGCCATGTACCGCGTCAAGATGGCGCGCAGCCGCGAAGCCAGGGGCAACGCGCTGCATTGAGCCAGCCGCAGGCCCTGGCCCGGCGGCCAAGGCCTGTTGCTGCCTTGCCCTGGCCTGTCTCGCTGCTTCTCGCGCGCGCTCTTTTTTCTTTCCGTCTCAGCCTGCTGCCAGCATGGGCTGCCTGCGCTGCAGCTCCACGGCGGCATGCTGATGGCCGCTTGCCGCCTCCAGCTTGAAGGCGCCCACCGTGCGCACCAGGTCGCCGGCCTGACCGCGCAGGCTGGAGGCGGCGGCGGCCATCTCCTCCACCAGTGCCGAGTTCTGCTGGGTGGCCTGGTCCATCTGCGTGACCGCCTGGCCGATCTGCGCCACGCCCGAGCTTTGCTCGGAACTGGCGGCGCTGATTTCGCCCATCAGATCCGTCACGCGGCGTATGGCGTCCACCACCTCGGCCATGGTCGTGCCGGCCTGGTCGGCCAGCGCGCTGCCGTTGTGCACGCGGCTGGCGCTGTCGGTGATCAGTTGCTTGATCTGCTTGGCGGCCTCGGCACTGCGGCTGGCCAGGCCGCGCACCTCGGTGGCCACCACGGCAAAGCCCCGGCCCTGCTCGCCCGCACGCGCCGCTTCCACGGCCGCGTTCAGCGCGAGGATATTGGTCTGGAAGGCAATGCCGTCGATCACATTGATGATGTCGGCGATCTGCCGGCTGGAATCACTGATGCCGCGCATGGTGTCCACCACCTGCCGCACGACCTCGCCGCCCTGCTCGGCCACGGTGGAGGCACCCAGCGCCAGCTGGTTGGCCATCTGCGCGTTGTCGGCGTTCTGGCGCACGGTGGAGCTGAGCTGCTCCATGGAGGCGGCCGTCTGCTGCAGCGCGCTGGCCTGGCTTTCGGTGCGCGAGGACAGGTCCTGGTTGGCCTGCGCGATTTGCCCGCTGGCCGCTGCCACGCTGACCGATCCCTGGTGCACCTGGCGCACCACGCCACGCAGCCCCTCCTGCATGGTCTGCAGCGCGCGCAGCAGCATGGACACCTCGTCCTTGCCGCGCACATCGATGTGCCGTGTCAAATCGCCCGCCGCCACGGCATCGGCTGTATGGATGGCCAGGCGCAGCGACCGCGCCATGTTGCGGATGATGGACCAGCCCAGCAGCACCCCCAGCAGCACGCCCGCGATGATGGAGCCCACGGCCACCGCAAAGATCACCTGGTAGAGCGACTGCGCGGCGTCGTATTCCTCCTTGGCGACGCGGGTCTGCAGCGCGGTCAGCTGCACGATCACATCACGCAGCGGCGCGTACAGGGCCTCGTCCTTGTCGATCAGCAGCTGCCGGGCCAGCTCCAGGTCGCCGGACTGCAGCGCCTGCTGGGCCGGCTTCAGAAAGCCCTGCAGGAACAGCGCGCGCACGGCCTCGAAGCGGTCGGCCAGCTGCGCCTCTTCCTCGGTCAGCCGGGTCTGGCGGAACGAGGTCCAGAACTTGTTCACGTCGTTGATGTTGGTCTGTATCTCTTGCTGCTTTTGCTGCGTGTACTCGGGCAGGTGCACGGCAATGGCGCCCGAGACCGCATTGCGGTTGCGCAGCAGCAGGCGCTGCACTTCCAGCAGATCGCCCAGTGCGACCAGGCGCTCCTCATAGACCACCTTGAATCGGCGGTTGGACTCGCTGATTCCATATAGCCCAAAAGCGCCGATCACGATCATGAGCAGTGAGAGAAAACCAATCAAGGCGGTCAGGCGAGTCGATAACTTGAAATTATTCATACTGCGTCCTTTGCATGCATTGCGGATGGTTGGTGGGTACTTGCGTTGTCAGGCCGCCCCGTGATGACTCGCATCTCTCATAACGGAATCGTTAATGAAAATGAGATTTCATTAACGAAAAATGCCCGGTCTGCACAAATGCTCACAGGCATCCGGAAACGGCGATGCTGGCTTGCCGATGGCCAGCGTGGCCAATGGCGATCCATGTTGTATTGGTTTGTAAACTATTTGTTACAAACTATAGTATGAATCGAATGCTCCAGGCAATACCAGTTTTTCAGGCATTGGCCTTGGCCTGATAGGGGTTCTCTGCGTACTGCTTCGCTATTGTTTCGCTATGAAAAATACAGGCGGCAACGGCCCTGGCAGTGGCTGCGGCGCCGAACGGCCCGCCTAGAATCCGCCTTTATGCGCTGTGCATGAGCGTTCATGCGCGCTTGCGCGAGGCCCCTGGCCTGCCTTCACGAAAGAGATCCATGAAACCCAAAACCCTTGCCCGCGCGCTGGCCGCCCTCTGCGTGGCTGCGGCCGGACTGCTCTACGCATCGCCCTACATCGCCCTGCACCAGATCGGCAAGGCCGTGGAGCGCCGCGATGCCCTGGCCCTGTCCGGCTACGTGGACTTTCCCGCGCTGCGCGAAAGCATCAAGGGCCAGATGATGGCCAGGCTGCAGTCCCAGATGGGCGGCTCGGGCGACAGTTCGTCCAACCCCCTGGCCGGCTTTGGCCAGCAACTGGCCCAGGGCCTGGTCAGCCAGTTCACCGAGGCGCTGGTCTCGCCCGACGGCGTCATGCTCATGCTGGAAAAAGGCAAGCCCGGCAAACCCACGGACGTGGCCGCCGCAGGCGTGGGCGTGGACACGCAGGGCGGGCCGCCGCGCAAGGACTACTCCGTGGAGTACCAGGGCTGGTCCAAGGTCTTCGTGCACCCGCGCGGCGAGCCGGGCGGCTTCATCTTCAGGCGCGAAGGCCTGATGGGGTGGAGGCTGGTGGCCGTGAAGATGGATTGAGGGGCGCGGGCAGGCTGCCAGCACCCTGGCCCCTCAGCCTTGATGCAGCACCTTCATCACATGGCGCTTGCCCAGCCGCAGCGCGCGGGCATCGGCCTCTGGCTGTGTGTCGCAGGGCTGGTCATCGGTGACGGCCTCCAGGGCCTTGCCGCTGGCCACCTCCTGCAGGGTGGCGCGCGGCAGCCAGGCGCCTGGCGAGGCATTGCTGGGAAGTGATGCGGGCGTGATCCGCACGCCCATGTAGAGAAGACTGTCCATGGCCTGCCGTATCCGTTCGGATCAGCCTGCCAGCGGCGGGCGGGGCAGGGCCAGCCACTGCTGGACGGCGGGGTGCTGCCACTGCCGGCGCGCATAGGCGGCCAGCGGCGCAGGCACGGCGTCGCCGTTGAGCACCAGGCGGTTGAGCATCAGCGCCAGATCCACATCGGCAATCGACCACGGGCCGGCAATGTGGTCATCTTCCGAGCGGATGAAGGCTCCCGCCACCGAGAACAGCTTGCGCGCCGCCGCCTGGCCCGCATCCGACAGCGGCGTGGGCGTGGGGCGGTAGAACACCACTTCGGTGCTGCGCTCCGAGCGCAAGGCCATCAGATCGCTGCGCAGCCAGGCCTGGACCTGGCGCACGCGGGCACGCGCCTGCGCATCCTGGGGGTAGAGCGGGGCGCCGCCAAAGCGGTCCTGCAGGTACTCGCAAATCGCCGAAGACTCCGACAGGCTGAAGTCGCCATCCACCAGCGTGGGAACGCGCGCAGTGAGCGATGCAGCCACATAGTCCGCCCCGATGTTCTGTCCCGCCGAAAGGTCCAGCGTGCGCAGCTCGAAGTCAATCCCCTTGACCTTCAGCGCAACGAATACGGACATGGCATAGGGAGAGGCGAATTGCGAATCGGCGTAAAGCAGCATGGGGGCCTTTCGGGGAAACTGCATGGGGATTGGGGCACCGATGGTAGCCGAGCAGCCCGGGCGCATCGGCCATGATCGGTCATGCGCTGTCCGGGGGATCGCCGCAGATGCGGCCCATGCCGCCTTCAAAGACATCGCGCACGTCACGAAGGGTCTGCGAGCCCCATTCATCACGGTGCTCGCCATGCAGGGCGGCTGCCACGTAAACGATCTCCGACAACTGCGAGATGCGTGCCGCCATGCCGTGCGCCACGATATGGCTCTCCGTGTTCTGGTGGTCGCCCATTTGCATCAGCACCTGCGCCAACTGCTGGACCTCGTAGTTGGCCTCGCGGGCCAGTTCGCGCCACTGCGATGGCGTTGCGCCGGTGTCCAGCCTGGCTTGCAATTCGTGCAGCGTGGTGCGTGGAAACACGATCCCGTCCACCGGCGTCTCTGATATCTGCGCCAGCGCCTGGGCCGCTTCTGCCAGCAGGCGAGTGCGTGGGCCTGACTCCGCATCGCCGGGCACCAGCCGCGCCGAATTGATGCAGGCGGCCACATCAAACGCCGTGTTCTGCAGATCGCACATCGAGCCGGGCTGCGCCGCGTGGCGTGCCACATCGCTGGCAATGCGCAGCAGGCGGTCGGATTCCCCGCTGTGCCGGTGCGTCTCATCGGTCATCGCGGCCTGCTTGAGTGCTTCAGCGGCCTGCAGGAACAGCGCGCGGTCCGCTTTGGCGAGCTTCTTGCGCGATGGTTTTGCGGCAGCGTGCTTCATGGACCTCCTTTGAGCAACTTACAGGCGCAGCAAAGGAGCCACCTGAGGGGTCAGGTAGTATTTGGCGCTTGTAGTGACAACGCTCCATAGACTATCAAACGAAAATTTGGTCTTCAATGGTTTATATAAAAAATGTTTGACTTCTCTGCGCGCCTGACGGAGGAAAGAAATAGGCTGGGCCTTAGCCAAGAGGCGTTTGGCGCTATCGCGGGAGTGTCAAAGATGTCCCAACTCAACTATGAGAAGGGCGTCAGAAAGCCAGATGCGGGTTATCTCATGGCTGTGGCGGAGCAAGGGGTTGACGTTGCCTACCTGTTAACAGGTCAACGTTTGTTTGACCCGAACGCCATCCAGCACGAGCGCTCCGAACCGACCCTCGCGGCCCGCCTGCAGCAGGAACGCCAGCGCCTGAACCTCAGCGAAGCCGAACTCGCCCGCAAGGCCGGCCAAGCCAAACAGGTCCTGCAGCAATTCGAGTCCGGCGCCCTCGTCCCCGACGCCACTGCGCTGCAGCAACTGCACCTTGCCGGTGTCGATATCGGCTACGTGCTGCTGTCCCTGCGCTCCCATGCGCCCGACGCCGATGTGCAGGCACTGCTGGCGCATTACGGCAAGGCGACGGACGCTGGGCGTGCGCTGGTGCGAGGGGTGGCGGAGCTGGCCGGGCGGGGGTGAGGCTGGAGGCCTTCAACGCTCCCGGCCTGCGCGGCACATATCTGAAAAGCGTCAATAGCTACTGAATGAATAGCAAAATTGCAGCGCACACAAGCCGTGCTGGACAGAGTGAAAAGCGGTAGCTACCATTGGTGGCTACCAGTCAAGGAGCCCGCCATGGACACCGCACGCCTTTTCCAATCCGGCCGCAGTCAAGCCGTGCGGCTGCCCAAGGAATACCGTTTCACGGGCACTGAAGTCGTGGTGAAGCATTTCGGCAATGGCGTGTTGCTGCTGCCCGCAGATGACCCTTGGCAAACACTGCAAGCCGGGCTGGCTGAGTTTGAACCGGGCTTTGTGCTCGAGCGCGAGCAGCCTGACGCCCAGCAGCGGGACGAGATCAGCCCATGATCCTGCTCGACACCAACATCTGCATCTACATCATCAATGCCAAGCCCCCGGAGGTGCTGGCGCGCTTTCAGCAGTACCGCATGGGCGAGGTGGGATTGTGCAGCGTGGTGGCTGCCGAACTGGCCTTTGGCGTGGCCAAAAGCGGCTCGGTCCGTAACCGCCAGGCCCTGGAGATGTTTCTTGCCCCGCTCACCATCCTCCCGTTTGACGAGGCGGCCGTGTGGGCCTATGGCGACCTGCGTGCCGATCTGGAGCGTCGAGGCAGTCCCATAGGCGCGCTTGACACCATGATCGCTGCCCACGCCCTCAGTCAGCGGGCCCTGCTGGTCACCAACAACACCCGCGAATTCGCCAAGGTGCCCGGCCTGCAGTTGGACAACTGGGCTGTCGCTACCTGATTCCCTGGGTAAATCCGATCCTTGTGCTTGCTGTATGAGCGCAAGCAGCTATCAAATGTGAAGTAATCGATATCTTTTCATCGAAACCCGGCTACCCAGTTCGCGCCTCTGGACAGCGCCTGCATGCATGCTGGCTGGCCGGCTCGCACTGACCCTGGACCGAACGGAAAAAGCCCCTCGGCACCTTTCTGGTGCCGAGGGGCTTTTCTTGTTTCTAAGCCACCTGTGCCCAGGCATGTCCCCGGGGCCCAAGTGCAATTCGCAAGCCATTGATACAGGAGCAATTCAATGGTCCCTCCGACAGGAATCGAACCTGTATCTGGCGCTTAGGAGGCGCCCGTTCTATCCATTGAACTACGGAGAGTTGGGGGGCATTGTAGCCCTAATTTTTGCACCGCTCCCTGTGAGCGTCTCATCCCGTATCATTCCGTTCCATCGACCAAGTGATACACAGTGATACGGTGTATCACTATCAAGGAGAGACGACACAGTGGCCAGCATCACCAAAATCGGCAACCGCTGGCGTGCGCTGGTGCGCCGCAAAGGGTATCCATCATATTGCAAGACGTTTGGCGTCAAGGCGCACGCCGAGGCGTGGGCGCGGCGCATCGAGAGCGAGATAGACGGCGGCTCATCCCCGCGCGCCGAGGCGGTGCTGGGCAAAAAATTGACCGTGGCCAGAGTCATCGACACGTATGTGGAGATGCGCGAGCAGTCAGGCCGACCCATCGCCGAATCCGCAAGCGAATACTTCCAGCTGGCCTGCTTGAAACGGCTGCTCGGCACCAGTGATGCGGCAAACCTATCGGTAGACGATGTGGTGGGGTTCTGCCGGGTCCGCGCCGAAGAGGGCGCGGGCCTGTACACGATCAATATGGACGTGTCCAAGCTCGGCACGGTGATGCGGTACGCGGCGCCGATGCTCAAGGTGAAGCTGCCCGATGTTGTGCACGAGGCCAGGCCTCTGCTGTCGCACCTAAAACTGATTGGCGGCGGCGGCGTGCGATATCGCCGCGCAGAGGGCACGGAGCTGCCCGACATCCTTGCGCAGCTGGCGAAGCGGCGCGGCCAGCGGTATGCAGATGCTGTGCAGTTCGCCGCGCTTACCACCATGCGGCGCAGCGAGTTCACGCGCATCGTCTGGGCCGATGTGGACGAGGCCAAGCGCCTGGTGCTGGTGCGCGATCGAAAAGACCCGCGCAGCAAAAAAGGGAATAACCAATGGGTGCCCCTGTTGGGGCCGGCGTGGGATCTGCTGCAGGCCCAGCCCAGGGACGACGAGCACGGCCGGATTTTCCCGCTGCACCCTCAGACCCTGAGCAAGTATTTCAAGGAGGCATGCACGGCCCTGGGCATCGACAACTTGCGGCTGCACGACATGCGCCACGAGGGCACGAGCCAGCTATTCGAGGCGGGCTTTCAGGTGCCAGAGGTTGCCATGGTCACGGGCCATAAAAATTGGAAGCACCTCAAGCGCTACACGAATCTGCGGCCGGAGATGCTGCACGAAGGGCCGGCCGCTGTGCGTGCGGCGAACCAGGCCAGTGCGAAAAAGAAGGGCGAAGACGATACACAGGCCGAGGGCTGAGCCCTCGACCTGGCCTACAGCGCTGCACGCGAGCGGCAATTGTCGATGTACTCGGCCACGTCGCGGTAGTCCGCAAACCGCTTGCCGCCGTCTTTGTAGGTGGGGATGGGCAAATCGCCGTCGCTGATGCGGTTCAGCAGCGCGCCCGGGGTGATGTTCAGCAGCGCGGCCAGCTGCTTGGAGTCCAGCCGCATGCCGTACTTTTCCACCACGATCATTTGCGTTACCAGGCTCATGCTGGCACCTCCTCTTGTGCGGGTTGGACGATGGCATCGGCCCGGATGGTGCCGGCCAGGATGCACGCGGCCAGCTGGTACGCGCCGTCGAACACTTGGGCAGCGATATCGCCGTTTTCGACCAGCAAATCGGCGGACAGGTCCGCAGCTGTTGCCAGCTGCGCGGCCCATGCCGAGTCCCACCGGCCGCCATCGCAGGCCATCTGCACCACCATAGCCAGGGAGTGGTGCAGGCCGTGGGCGTTGCGCTTTTCGGCTGGCAGGCGGGCCGCCACTTCGGCGCCGATGCCCACGAGCTTGGCCAAGTAGGCAAGCAGCTCCCGCTGCTCGCTGCCGTGGTCTGCCATGACCATGGCCACGGACTTTTCGCGCAGCTCGCGGGCCATGGCACGCATGGCGCTGCCGCGCCAGATGGGCGCGCCGTGGGGGTTGTAGTGCTTGCGCTTTGTGTGCTTTTTCATGCCGTTGTCCCCATGGCCAGCCCCAGGGCAATAGGCCGCACCCATACCGGCTGCGCCGAGAGGATGAACGTTTCGCCGCTCAGCGCGAGCAGCAGCGTTTCGCCCATGACGTGGGCGATGGCTTCGCCGGCCTCGCTGGGCACGGCATTGCCGATGCGCTCACGCTTGGCCTGGTCGCTGGTGCCGTCCAGTTCCAGCAGCTCGTCGGGTTCGACCAGGCTCTGCAGGTGCGCCAGCTCCAGGGTGGTGAAAGGGCGGTGCCATGTGCCGTCCTCGGACACGATGCGGCACACGAGCTTGTCAGCAGCTGCCGGCATGCGCGGATCTGCCACGCTCCAGCGGCCGTTGTCGTGGCAGGCCGCGCCGCTGACGGCGCCGGCCTGGCTGTCCCAAGGCACCACGCCGTAGTGGCCGCCCGTGGTGTACGCGGTGCGCTCGGCGTCCATGCCGCTGCGCGGGTCGGCCACGGCAAACGCGCCCTGGCCGGTGGTGCTTCCGCTGATGACGGTGCCGGCGTGCGTGCCGTAGGGCGTCACGGCGTACTTTCCGAAGCTGGGGCCATCGCGGCGCGGATCTGCCACGGCCTGGCCGGTACCGTGGGCACTGGTCACGGCCATGGCGGCACGGTCCCAGCGCACCACGCGGTACTCGTTTGAGTGCTTTGCGGGGCCGTGGTGACGTGGGTCCGCCACCGAAAACGCGCCGTTGGAAGGCAGGCTTTCGCCGGCCACCGTCCCCATGCTCTCGCCCCATCCTTGCACGCCATAGGCGCCGCCACGCAGAGCTGGCACGATCAGGTAGTCCCGCAGCGTGCCATCCTCGACGGCCAGCCGGTTGAGGCTGCGCCAGTCGCTGCCGGCCTCCACGAATGCCAGGCGCACCCAGGTTTTCCACTGCAGGCTGGGCACACGGTGCATGGGGCCGGCGCGCAGGTCGCCGGGCAGGAGCATGCGGCCCAGCACGTCGCCCACGGCGCGCAGCGGCTTGCTGTGGGGCTGGTACAGGAACGATGGCACCTTTTCGGCGTGGCGGGCCACCAGCAGGAAGCGGCGGCGGCTCTGTGCCAGGCCGCCGATTTCGCCGCAGTCGTGCGTCGTCTCGGCCACGGCGTAGCCGTAGGCGCGCAGCAAGGCCACGATCTGGTCCAGCAGGTGCCGGCCGCGCGTGGCGATGCGCGGCACGTTCTCGAAAATCACCAGCTCGGGCGGGTCATCGCTCCAGGCCTCCAGCATCAGCCACACGCCGCGCAGCGTCAGGCGGTTGAGGGCCTGGTACTTGTCGGTTTTGCTCTTGCCCTCGGACAGCAGGCCGCTGAATCCCTTGCAGGGAGCGGACAGAAACACGATGTTCGGGCGTTCGCCGCCAGCTGCGCGCTGGATATCCGCGGCTGTGGCTTCGCGCCAATCCGCTGGCGGTTCGGCGCCGTGGAAGGTGCGGTATTGCTCGCGGTCGAACAGATCCAGCACGGTGCCAGGCACGCCGGCCAGGCGGCCGAAGTCGCGGATGCTGGCCGGGTCCACGTCGATGCCGCCCAGGCAGCGGAATTTCGCCTGCAGGTTGCCCACTCGGGGGCTGGCGCGGTTGAAGCCACGCGCGCCGCCGCCGAGGCCGCAAAACAGATGGAAGTGGCGGATTTCTACGGGGGTGGTTACACGCATGGTCATGCTCCCTTGGCTTGGTCTGCCAAGCGGATTTCCTTGGCGACCTCTGCAATTTCCCCAGCGCTCCAGCCATACCTAAATAGCTGCCGGGCGTGGACACCTGTCATACCTTTTGGGTGCTGCCGCTCGATCAGCGCTAGGCCATCCACTTCTGGCGCCTGGGGTGCTGCTGTCAGGGCCTGCGTGATCTCGCACGTCACAAGGTCGATCAGCTCCGTCCCCGTCACGAGCATGGCCTCGGGCCAGTCCTCGGGACTGTTGCGATCGGGCAGCTCAGCCACGCGCTGGCACACAGCTTCCGCGATAGCGGCTGCATTCAAGGCAGCAGGCGCTTTCTGATCTTTCGCGCTCGGCGCAAAGGCGCCTTGGTGGCCTTCCAAATCGCGCAACACGACGATCGCGGCATGCAACTCCTGTTCGCGGTTGAGCAATTCGCGCACGGGTTGGGAATCCCATTCGCTGGCCGGTGTCTGGTCCAGGTCTTTGGACACCTTGTCGAGCGCGGCCTCGATGCTTTCGACGGCTTTGGCTGCAGTCATTTCGGATAGGTAACGTTGCGCGGCCATGGCTCAGGCCTCCAGGCGTTCAACGCGCAGCACGGGGCGGCCCGTGGCCAGGTGCGCCAGATTGCTGGCCGCGCTGGCAGTGGGCGCGCTCAGGTTGTGGGTGGGCAGCAGGCCGGCGTCGGCCAGCTGCTCCAGCTCGCTGGCCTCGATGTGCGGGGGGACGATGACGGCGCGGTAGCTGCGCAGGGTGGGGGTGGCTTGTTGCATGGTGGCTCTCTGAGTGGTGGTTGGTGGTTGCGGGGTCAGCCGACCAGGCGCAGCTGGGCGGGGTTGGTGTCGGGGATCGCGGCGCGGGGCTTGCGTTGGCGGCGCGGCTTGGCGGCGGCCAGGCGCTCGCGCTCGGCCTCGAAGACCTTGGCCAAGTGGTTCGGCGCCATGTGCTCGCTGCGGATGTAGTCGCCATTGATGGAGCGGGCCCAGCAGTGCACGCGGGGCTCGGTGCGGCGGGCGGCGAGGGTGATTTCGGGCATGGGGTGGCCTCCTTTGCGGGATCAGCGGGAAAAAACGGGGGAAGGGGTGGCGGTGGCGGGCCGGTAGAGCACCGAATCGGGGCTGCTGGGACTGCTCCAGTCCTCTGCCTCGTGCCTGCCGCGCCCGAAAAGGGCTCGCAGCGTCTCGCCGCGCAGGCGGGCCGTACAGTTATTGAAACCAGTCCAAGGGCGCGCCAGCGGCGCGCGGTCAGCGCCCATCGCAAGCGCCTTGCCGCTATCGGCATCGGTGCACGTTGCGGGGTCGAAAGTCTCGGTTTCCTTGGCCACGCTGCGCCATGAAATGCGGCGCGACACCAGCCAGCGGCCGGCGCGGGTTTCCAGGCCCACCACGCGGCCCTGGCCTGGGGCAATCTCTTCGCCGTACTGATTCACGGCGCCGGCCGGCACGGGGCGGCGGGCAATGCTCAGGTGCCAGTGGCCACGGCCCACGCAGTGGCCGCCCATGGCTTCCATGTAGCGGCGCCAGTCGGCCTTTATGTCGTCGCTGTGCTTGTGGCAAGCGCCCCAGGCCTTCCAGGTGGCGCGGTCGCCATCCAGGCGCATGGTTTCGATCTGGTCTTTGCCCACGCGGCGCAGCTCGCGCCACACGCACACGCTGGGCATGCCAATGGCTTGGAACTGGCGAATGCCCCAGCACGCGGCCCAGGCGTCTACGCGGCGGTGGCCGGGCATATCGCCCTGCTCCACGTCCCACAGCTGGCCTTGCACCACATCCAGGTGGTCAGCCAGGGCCGCATGGCCCACGCTCTTGGCGATGTACTTGGCCACATAGCCGGCCGCGCCGCCTGTGGTCATGCGCTTGACGTTGATTCGATTCTTGGCCGCGCCGCGCTCGTCGCCATCGTCGGCCAGCCACTTGTCGCGGATGACCTGCTCAATGCGCTGGGCTGCGGCCTCATGCTCGGCCCAGATCAGGGCGTGCCAGTGGGGCGTGGCGTCGTGGTGGGGCTCGGCCACGCGGATGCCGTACATCCGCACGCCATCGCGGTCCAGTTGGGCACGCACGCGCTGCCATTTGTTGCGCAGCCACAGCTGCGCATCGCGCGGCGTGCTCACGCCGTCATAGCGGGGGTTGGGGCGGGGCCGGCCGCCGCTGCCCAGCGTCACGGCATGGAAACGGCTGGGAGCTGTCAGCGTCAGGAACAGGCCCACATGATTGCGGGCGTCTGCATATTCCTCGGCGCCACGGATGCGCGTCATCAGCTCGCCGCCGCGAATCACCGGGTTGGACGGGGACAGGGCCGCCAGCTCGGCCAGCGTGAACACCTGCCCGGCCTCGTTTTTGAACAGCGAGCGCTCCAGCGCCTTGGCGTTGCGCTCCACCTGCGCCGTGCGGCGGCGCACCGTGGCATTGCTGGCATAGCCGCCCGCAAAGCGGTTGACCACGCCCAGCTTGACGGCTCCGGCCTCCACCGTGCGCGTCACATGCTTGCGCAGCAGGCGCCGCCACCAGGCCGAATCCATGGCACGCCGAATGGCGGGCTCACCCACCAGCGGCGCGGACTCCTGCACGCCCATCATGCGCAGCATCAGGCGCACCAGGTCCACGCGCGCCGGCAGGTCCACGGCCTGGGCCTGGGCGCCCGAATCCAGCTCGGCCACCTCTTCGGCCAGGCGCTTGGCCATGGCGCATATCTCGTAGTCGCTCAGATTCCACTCGGCCGCATTGCCGTGGCGCGCTGCAAAGTCGTCAATGGCCACCAGCGCGTCGAAGCACGCCGCCCACTCGGGCAGATCGCCCGCGCCCAGCTTGCCCAGGCCCATGGCGCGGATGGGCTGCAGCCACTGCGGCGGCAATGCCTTCTCCAGCGCCTGCATGGCGGCTTGCACCATGTGCGGGCGGGGCTTGTGGCGCTTCCATTCCTGCTGCGATGCAGTGCGCAGGCGGCGGCCGGTGGGCTTGGCGTTGAGCAGCGCGGACATAGCTAGTTCCGCAGGGTCAGCGAGCGCAGCCCGGCCATCTCATCGGCCAGATAGCGAATCTGCGCCTTGATCGCGGCGCGCTCGGGCGGTGGCAGCTCGCGCCATTCGCGGCGGGCCAGCTCTTCCATTTCGCCCTCGATGCCCGCCAGCAGCACAACCGTCATGCGCGTGCTGATGTGCAGGCTGGTCCACTCGCGCGCCTCGGCATCGCTCCATCGGCCATTGCTTGCACGGCGCACGGCGTCGTCCTTGAGCATGCGCAGGCGGGCGCGGCATTCGTCCGGGCTCAGGCCCGCGAACTCGGGCGCCACGGGCGGCGGCGGCAGGCGGCGCAGGGCCGGCGCCATTGCGGGCGGTTGGCTGTGCAGTGCCACGAGGCGTTGGAACTCGGGCGCGGACAGGTCTGCCAGATTCATCGGGCACCCCTGCGCAGGCGCACGGCGGTCAGGAACCAGGGCAGGCCGTAGATGCGCTCCACGGCGGCCTGGGCGGCTGCGCGGTTGGCGGCGCTGAGCACCAGGCGGCGGCGCACATGCAGCGCGTCCACATGGGTGATGGCGTATTGGCTCATGCTTGCGAGCCCTCCGCATCACCGTCCCAGCGCAGGTGCGGCACGGGGTCCAGGTGCTCTTTCTTGCGACGGCCCTTGAGCCCCCAGACGTGGGCCATGTGCTCGAAGCGCATGCCGAAGTCCGTGCGGCCGTACATCTGGTTCAGCCACTGATGCACTTCCATCGTGGGGCAGGCATCGAACTGCAGCAGCGTCAATGCGCGCTGCAGGTTCTCGGCGTCTAGGCAGCGCAGGTCCGTCAGGTCAAAGGGAAAGCGCCGGCCGTTGTAAAGGCCCAGCAGCAGGTGCGCTGCCACACGGGCGCCGTCATGGTCTTGGCAGGTGGCCAGGATGAAGAACTGCACCAGGGCGCGCAGCGGGTCCGTGGTGCTCGCCTGGCAATGGGTGGTGCTAGTCATGCCGCACCGCCTTGCGCACCGGCCCCAGCTGCACGCGGGTCCACGTAGAACGCCAGATGCAGGCCGCCCAGGTCCAGCTCCACGGCAAAGCCGCCATCCTTGAATGCGGCCCTGTTGCGGGCCTTGCCGCCCATGCCCATCAGGGCCTGCAGCATGCGGCCGTTGCGGGCGCGGTCCTGGCCGCCGTGGATGAACAGGCCGCCGATGTTGGCGCACTCGTGGCCGCTCACGTCCACGCCAGCAGCGCGCAGCGCGGGCAGGTGCTGCTGCAGCCGCTGCAGGTCGCTGGCGAGGCCGTCAATTTCCTTGAGCCGCGCAGCGTGCCGGGTGTGCTCGGCCCGCAGGGCCTCATCCACCAGGGTGATCTGCTGCGCGGGCCGGGGCCTGCGGAGTTCAAAGATATGCATTGCGTCCTCTCGGGGTTGGCGTTTTTCAGGGTGAGCACGTCCCGCAGGGCCTTCTTTCAGGCTCCGCAGGGCAGGGGGAACGGGGTATGTGGGTGGGGCTCTAGGCCCCGTGGTCAGTCCGTTGGCGGGCTGGTGCCGAACAGCTCCAGGGTGCTGGGCGCGGTCTGGGTGGTGCGGTAGTCAGAGGGCTGGGCGCAGGCCAGCTGCTCGCGCATCAGATCGCGGCGCACATGGGTGCTCAGGGGCAGGCGCACCGTGGGGTTGGGCGTTGCGCTGGGGCTCAGGGTGCGCGTGATTTCCATCGTGGCGCTGAAGGTGTGGCCGCACTCGAAGTTGGTGCAGGCAAAGGCGTATTCGCGCGTCAGGTTCGTGACCTGGTTGCTGCGGCGGATGGTGGCCGGGCTCTCGCAGTGCGGGCAGGCGATGCGGTGGAATTCGGATTTCAGGCGCGGGCCTTCGTCCTGGGCCTGGGCCTGCGTGTCGGCAGATGTTTCCGGCTTGGACAGGTTGTTACAGCCTTGCACGCCTTTTCGCACAGTGGCGCGCGCCTTGGGGGCGGGCTTGCCGGCCCGGTGGATTACACCCAGAGCGGCCTTGGTGAATCCAAGATTCGGCTGCGTGCCGAGCTGGGGCTGAAAGGGGTTTGCTGCTGCCTGTGCCATGACCGGACTTTCAGCGCTGCTCGGCGGCGGTGGCGGTGCCGGTGTCGTTGTGGCCCAGCACGATGCGGCCGTGCTTGGCGTACTGCTCCATGCCCATGTTGTGGATCATGCGGATGAAGTTGCTTGCGCTGCGGCCCTCGTGCTGGGCGCCTGCCCATGCACGTTCCAGCTCTTCGCCGGTCAGCCGCAGGGGAATGGGTTTGGCGTGCATCAGGGGCTCGACCGTAGCCGAGCGATGGCGGGTTTGGTGCGCTGGGGTGGTCATGTAGTATCTGGAGCTAGGTTGTTACAAGGTGGCTCCAATGTATTTGACGAACGTACAACGAGTCAAGAATTATTTGAACTATGTCCAATTTTTTTGAGCGCTTGATAGTGGAGCGCAAGCGCTTAGGTCTCAACCAAGAGGACTTTGGAGCGCTTGCTGGCATCTCAAAATTCACGCAGCTCAACTACGAAAAGGGCACCCGCAAACCGGACTCGGACTACCTCGCCGCGCTGGGCAGCGAGGGCGTGGACATCCCGTTCCTACTGACAGGCACGCGCTCGTTTGACCCAAGCGTGCGTCCTGCTGGGCTTGAGCCTGCGGGCGAAACCATCGCGCAGCGGCTCCAGCAGGAGCGCAAAAGGCTGGATTTGACGATTGGCCAACTGTCCGAGAAATCCGGCGTGGACCGTCTGGCCCTGCTGAAATTTGAAGAGGGCGAGTTCGCGCCCGACGCCAAGGCGCTGCAGCAGCTGCACGCCGTGGGCGTGGATGTGGGCTATGTGCTGCTGTCGCTGCGCGCAGGCGCGGCCGGTGGCACTGCCGGCGCGGCGGGCTCAGTCAGTTCTGAGTTACAGCAGCTGCTGCAGCACTACGAAAAGGTGCCGCAAGAGGCACAGGCTGCGCTGCGCACGTTGGCGGCCATGTTGGCCCGCGCCTGAGCAGGCATCCGTTTTTCACCACCGGAGGGAGAGCAATGAAGAAGTACGTTTTGGCGCTGGCCCTGGCGGCCGTGGCCACGCTGTCGCATGCGCAGTTCAAGGGCAGCATTGAAAAGGTCATTGAAGAGATGGGCGATTTCTCGCCCGACAACAAGACTTTCGAGGTCATCACAGCCAAGCCGCTGCACATCCGCCTGTCCCCGCGCGTGATGACGCTGGCGGCGCCCGAGCAGACCCGCGAAGAGGTGCTGCGCGCCGTGGTGTACGGCGTCTACCGCACGTTCATCCACACGGACCAGGCGCAGGTGCAGGTGACGGCGCAGCCGGTGCTGATGGTGCCCAAGCCCACCGTGCTGGATGCGCCCCGCGCCACGGTATCGGTGACGCGCGCCAAGGCCCTGCAGGTGGCCCAGAAGACGCTGGGCGTGAAGTCGTTCAATGAGCTTGTGGACAGCGACGACACATGGAGCGACAAGATGCAGAACGGCCGCTACCTGAACCGCAAACCCGGCCTGGCCAAGCTGGCCCAAGACCTGGGCGTGGTGTACGTGGCCAAGTAGCCGCCAGCTGCGCAAGACAAAGCCCGCTGCGTGCGGGCTTTTTTGTGCGCCGTCGCGTGCGGGCCACGATGCCCCTGCGATAGAGATTTTCAAAAACGGTAGTGAGCGCTGACACTGTATATTTATCCAGTGAACTGCGAAATTACCTTCCTCCGCCGCAACGGGGTGCGCCTGCACCCCCGCGACTGGCCCGCGCCCGTGGCAGGCGATCTGCGCATGGAGTACGCGGACGGCCGCAAGAACAACATGCGCCGCACGCTGCGCGAGTTCCATCTGTACGAGCGCTGGATATCGCTGGAGCATTCGCGCCACCGGCTGGCGGACCCCATCCCCGTGGACATCCTGGGCGATGCGATGCTGTGGCGCGGCTACACCACGGCCATGACACCGGAGGGGCTGGCCGAGTTCGAGCAGCTGTGGCTGATCCGCCCCAGGCCCACGCTGGACGACACGCCGCTGCCAGCATTCGATTGGGCGGCGCATGTGGAGCAGCTGCCGCAAGCGATTGCACCCACGCCCGAGCGCGGCGCACGCACGGAAACCGTGGCAGAGCAGTGGCATAGGGAGTACGTCCGTGTACCCAGACGATGACCCGCTCAACGTGCTGCACCCCACCCTGGTGCGCCCGCCGCGCTGGGCAGGCATCTGGGGTGAGCGGGTATTGCCGCTGCGCCCCGAGGACTACCGCGTGGAGCACACAGGGCCGCACTGGACGCGGGTGTATGCGCCCGATGGGGAAATCGTCTACGACTTTGTGGGGCCGGCCGAGGTGATCCGCTCACCTGCGCCGTTCTGACCCCGCCTAGCGTTGGCGCAGGATTGCACCAGGTGCCAGGTAGTCACGTTCGCCGGGCCTTGACCCGTAGCGGTAGGCGTTGAGCTGGCGGTTGTCCAGCGTCATCAGCAGCAGGTGCGCCGCATCAAATTCCTGCTCTTGCAAGGCACCGAATGCTGCCGCCGCAGCAGCAAAAACAGGGGTTTGGGTGCGCGTGGCGGGCAGCACTTCGCTGCCCCCGGCGCGCTGCTTGATCACATAGACGCGGTACATGCATGGAGTTTATCCGGCCCACCTGCCCAACACTTCGGCAGCGGGGGCCAACTGGGCGGGCTTGAGGTGGCCGTACACGTCGGCCGTGATGGCCACGGATGCATGCCCAAGCATTTTGGAAACCATGGTCAGCTCCACCCCTTCGGCAAGCATGTGCGTGGCCACGCTGTGCCGGATGACATGCGGCGTGACTCCCTGCACGCCCGCCTGCAGGGCGGCGGTCTTGAGCTGCTGGCGAGCAGATGACACGGACAATCCGACCACGCGGGCGCCCGGCACTGGACGCCGGCCGCGTCCTCGGTGCACCTCTGGCGCGTCACGATAGGCGGCCAAGTAAGCGGCCATCTCGCTGGTGATGGGGACTACAGCGCGGCGCTTCATGCGTTGCGCCAAGGGGTGACGGGAGCGCAGATCAATGACGCGCTCGTGCAGGTCCACGGCGGCCCACGTCAGTTCGCACACAGCAGATACGCGCCCGCAGGTGGCGATGAGCAACCGAAGGAACGCATGCAGGCGGGGCCTGGGTGCGGTTGCCGCAAGCAGGGCACGGACCTCATCCCGGGAGAGAACGCGCTCACGGCGGTTGCTGTGCGCCGGCATGGGCAGCGGGGGCACACGATCAATCAGGCCATCGCGCCAGGCCATCCGCAGTGCGGCCCGCAGGGACACCAGCTCACGGCGAACGGTTGGCGATTTCAGGCCTGTGGCCTGGCGCTTTTGAGCGTACTCCAGCACGGCGCTGCGGGTGATCTCTGCCACCGTGAGCTGCCCGAAGAATGGCAGCAGGTGCGCCACCGTGTCACGGATGCGCTGGGGCTGCACCACCACCGCCACGCGGTCCCGCTCGTACACCTGCAGCAGATGGGCAATGCGGGGCGCGCTCATGAAAAGAATTCCTCGATTTCCAGCAGCGGCGATGCGCCGGCCGCCATCATCATGACCCTTCCGATAGGCGTGTCCCACGCGAACAGCTGGGAATTGAGTTGACGGGCGGGCCGGCCGTTGAGAAAGCAGCTCAGCGAGTATTGCGTGCCCATGCCGTGGCCATTGCTGGGCGTCAGCCGCATTTCAAAAGTGTCGTGCTGGTCGCTGTAGAAGAGGTGCGGCCAGCCTTGGCCGCCTTGTGCTTCGCGGGCCTGCGTGAAGATGTGGGCCAGGGGGCGCACCAGGTCGGCGCGCGTGAGAGTGGTGCATGTGGACATGCGATTGCTCCTATCAAGCATCCGGGAACCCGCCCGGCCGGTTGGTGCCCGGCGCCATGCCAGGCTGGATTGTGTTTAGGCCAACTTGCCGCGCTTCACCGCCTCCCGCAGCACCTCATTGACGCGCGATTGCCAGCCGGCCCCGGTGGCCTTGATTGCCATCAGAACGTCTGCATCCACACGCATGGTCATGGACAGCTTGGGCTGCTCCAGCGGTGGACGGCCTCGCCGGGCCAGCGGTTGCATTTCGGCGAGCATGTCGCCCGTGATTTCCATGGTGTCCGGGTCTTGTTCGATGCCCCGGGCAATGGCGGCATCTTCGGCCGCCGTGGGCTGGATCAGCGCCACTTTCTTAGATTGCTTCATAAGCCTTGACCTCTCTGGAGTTTGCCTTGCGGAGACTGACGATTCGCATGGTCTGCCCGCGCTGCACGAACACCACAACGTACAGCCGTTGGCCGATGACGGTGAAGCCGATTTCACGTACTTCGCCGTAGTCCCGGCGCGCATCCGGCATGCACAGAACATTGCTCCATTCGATGTGGCCCGCCATCTCCAGCGAAACGCCGTGCTTGTCGATATTGGCCTGGTTCTTGGCGGGGTCGAATTCGATGTCCATGGGAATTATTGTACATACGATATTTCCCGGGTCAAGGCTTTTTTGTATGTACGTTAATTGCCGTCGTCCGGTATTTCCGTCGCCGCATCATCCGCATCATCCTGGGCCTGCGCGTCGCCATCGCCCTGGCGCTCCAGCTCGATTTGCGTAGTGAAGCCACCATCGCCCAGCGCGTGCTCCACGGACTTGACCAGCCAGCCCTCGCCGTCAATTTCGGGTTTGAAGCCCTCCACGGTCACGGCCGCCTGCGGCATGAGGTGCGGCCGGCCCAGGGCCAGGGCCAGGCTCAGGGTGGCGGCGCCACGGTCCACGCGCTGCATCTCCGATTGCGCGGCCTGGCGCGCGGCTTCGGCGCTGGCGAAGGTGTCTTTCAGGGTCTTGACGCTGCCTGTCTTGGTGCCCGCCAGCACGCCCCTGCGGCGAGCGCGCTTGCCGTCAGTCCAGTAGGCGCGCACCCCGGTGTAGTTGGTGCGGTCTGCGGTGTGCCATCGGTGTTGATCGCCCGATGCGCGCACGATGTGCATGGGCGCGATGGGCTGGCCGCTGGCGTTGGTGCGGTGGTTGGTGCGCAGAAAGATCAGCTGCCCCTTTTTGACCGTAGCCACGGCGTCGTGCTGGCGGGCCAGGCGGGACAGAAAATGCAGGTCCGATTCGTTGGTCTGGTCGATGTGCTGCACCTTGCGCTCGGCCAGCTCGGGAGCGATGCGCGCCGGCAAGCTGTTGCGCGCGGCAATGTCCCGCACCACGGTGCCCACGGTGCTGTCGTTCCAGCTGTGGCTGGCGCGCTCGCGCAGGCTCTTGGCCATGTCCGCACTGCGGGCGCGCACGCTGATGCGGTCGGGGCTTCCGCCGTGCTCCACCTCATCCACCACAAAGCTGCCCTTGTCCACCATGCCCTCATTGAGCCAGCCAAGGCGAATGGAGATGGTGGCGCCCTTGGGCGGGATGGCCATGCGGCCGTCCGAATCGTCCAGCGTCAAATCCAGTTGGTCGGCCTCTTCGCCGCGGCTTTCGCGCAGGCGCAATTCGATGAGGCGTTTGCCCACCCGTGGCGTGATGTTGGTGCCGTTGATGGTCAATTCGTAGTCAGGCTGTTGGTAGGCGCCCGTGGCCTGGTTTTCGGTGCCGCTCATTCCAGAATCCAGCGCCAGAAGTCGTCATCGCCCCAGTCGTCATCCGTGCCGCCATCGCTGCCGCCGCTGGGGTCGGCCTGGGCATCGTCCACGCGGGCCAGCTCCACGGTGAAGTCGATGCGGCGGGGTAGACCTTCCTTGATGAACACGCTGCCGTTTTCGCTCAGGCGCTGAATGACCCAGGCACCCAGGTTGTCCCCGGCCCCGTTGACCATGGCGTATGCGCTGCCGGCGTCGGCCATCTTGCGCAGCTCATCCAGGGTTTTGCGGCCGCCCCGGAATTCGGGAACAAACAGCCCCGTAAGCGTGATGGTGTCATCGCCCTGGCCCACGTACTGCCGCGCCGGCCGGGCGCCCACGCGGCTATTGCTGGGGTGGCGCCAGTCGGTGGCGCGCTGCATCTCTTGATACGCCACGGTATCGAGGCCAAACACAAATTGGCCCAGGGTCATCATTGGCATTGGTGGCTCCTTTATCCCTCGGTGTCGCTGAGCTGGCTGAGCACGCGGGATTTGTTGGCGCGGTCGCGCTTGTCCAGCTCAGCAGCCACGGCGCGGGCTATGTCTTTTGGATCCATGCCGGGCGCGGCATGAATGGTGATGGTGATGGGGCCGCTGGGCGCTGCCATGGGTGCGCCCGCGCCGGCCGCATTGCCACGTCCCAGGGCGCTGCCGCTGGGCGCCATCAGCGGCGCGGGCGCAGCGAATGCCGCAGGCATGTCAGCCATGGCCGGCATGGCCACAGCCATGGGCAGTGCCTGGGCAGCGGCCAGCGCGTCGGTGCCAGCTGCAGCCATGGGCGCGGCGGTGGCGCCGGCCAGGCCCACGGCCGCCGCTGCGGCCAGGCCCTGGCCCTTCTGGATGCCCAGGGCCGCGCCCTCGGACACCCAGCCGCCGTATTCCATGAATACGCGGCTCGGGCTCGCAATGCCCAGCGTTTCCTTGAACCACTGGCCCACGGATGTGGCGGCGCCCACCACGGTGTCCTTGAGTGCGGTGAGTTTGGCGGTCACGCCGCTGATGAGGCCGTCAATCATCTGGCCGCCAATCTGCACAAAGTTGCCGGCCATGCCCTTGAGGCTTTCCCACAGCGCCAGGGCGCCGGCCTTGATCTCTTCCCAGCGCGTGACGATGAGGTATGCCGCAGCGGCCAGGGCCACCAGGGCCAGGATGACGATGCCAATGGGGTTGGCCGCCAGGGCTGCATTGACCAGCCACTGCGCTGCGGCAAATGCCTTGCTGGCCAGCGCTGCGGTGCGGCTGATGACCATGCTGGCCACCATGGCGCCGGTCTGCAAAATCCAGGCCATGCGCGCCGCAATCAGCACGCCGCGCACGGTGAGCAGGGCGCCCTTGATCAGCGCGAATCCGTAGCCCGCTGCAATGGCCACCACCTTGCCCAGCACCAGGGCGGCCACCAAGAGGACCACGGCGCGCGTGACACCGGGAAAGGCCTGGGTGAGTGCAGACAGGCGCTCCATCCAGGGCGTCAGCATGGTGAGCCCGTCATTGAGCGATGGCAGCAGGATGTTGCCCAGGGAGATGCCCATGGCCGCCGCCTGGTTGCTGGCCAGTTTCAGGCGGTTGGCCGTGGTCGCTGCGCGCTTTTCGTACTCCGCATTCACGGCGCCGCCGTACTTGCTTTCGTCCGTGACCTTCTCGAAGTTTTCTTTGAGCGTGTCCAGCTGGCTGAGCAGGGGCGCAATGGCCTTGATGGATTCCTTGCCGAAGAGCGTTTGCAGGGCGGCGGCCTGCTGGTATTTCTCCAGCCCGCGCACCTTGTCGAAGACGTTCATCATCGTGGCCGTGGCGTCCTGCTGCATGCTCTTGGCCACTTCCACGGCGTCCAGGCCCAGGGCCTGCAGGCCCTCGCGCTGGCTCTTGGTGGCGCTTTCGCCTGCCACCAGGGCAAGCATCAGGTTTTGCACGCCCGTGGCCGCCACTTCCTCCTGCACGCCCATGCCCGCCAGCGTGGAGCCCAGGGCCGCAATGCCCCCGGCCGCCACGCCTGCCACGCCGCCCAGCGGCCCAACGCGCGTAACGATGTTGAGGATCTGCTTTTCGTTGGCCGCGCCCGTGTTGCCCAGCAGGTTGATTTTGTCGGTGAGCGTGGCCACTTCCGGGATGGACATGCCGAAGGCAGATTTCATCTTGGCCATGGCCTCGCCTGACTCTTCGGCCGTCATGCCAAAGGCCGTGCCCATCTTCACGGCGTGCTCTACAAAGCCCACCTGTCCGTCGCCACCCAGCAGCTGCTTTTCGTCCAGGCCGGACTGTCCGCCCAGGGCCATGATCTGGGCGATGTCCTTGGCCGCCATGGGCAGGCGCTTGGACAGATCAATGGCGCTTTGGGACATGCGCTCAAGGCCGCTTTTGTCCAGGTCCATGACCTTGTCCACATCGGCCATGGACGACTCGAAGTCAACGGCCATCTTCAAGGGCGCGGCCAGGGATGCAGCCATGGCGGCGCCGTCAAACAGAGCGCCGCGCGCATCACCCCGGGCGGCCTTGTTGGCGTCCACGGCGGCGCGGTGCTTGTTGGTCAGCTCCTGCGCCTTGCGCTGACGTTCCAGGGCCTTGGTGGTGCGGTCGATGGCCTCGCGCAGCTTGCCTTCTGCCTGGGCCACGTTTGTGATGCCCATGCCGCTGAGCCCGGCGCGCAGGCGCTTGGCCTGGTCAATTTGCCGCTCATGGGCGGCCGAGAGTTTTTGCAGTTCCTCGGTGGTCTTGCGGTATTGCGCACCCAGGGCCTGGGCGGTGGGGCCGCCCTTTTGCATCTCGGCACCCAGCGCGGCCTTGCCCGCCTTGAGCGCGGCCATGCGCTGCTGCGTCTCCTGCAGGCGCTCCTGCATGGAGCGCATCTTGCCCACGGCGGCCTGCTGCTGCTGGAGCTTGCGCAGCGCGTCCTGCGCGCCGCTCACGTCCTCGCCCACGGACTTGGCGCCCGCGCCTATGCGCTTGAGCGGTGCTGATACCCGGTCGGCCAGGTCCAGCAGTACCTGCAGCTTGAGCTTATCCATGCTTGTTCATCTGTTGGAAGCGGTCTACAGCCAGGGCGCGCCAGTGCATCAGCTCGGCCAGGTCCATGGGGTCCATGTCGGCCGGCCGCCAATGGAAGATGGCAGCCACGTCCGCCATGGCGTCCTCTACACGCTCAGGGATTCCATGGCCATCGCCTGATTGGCCTTGACCGTCTCCAGCTGCCGCGCCGGCACCAAAAAATTGACCACCTCCGTAGCGCAGGCCACCAGGTCCACGGAGTCCATGGTCGCAACGTCTTCCCGCGTGAGGGTGGGGGTGGTGATGCGCGGCAGCAGCAGCATGACCGACTCGGCTCGCAGGGTCAGCAGCTCGGCCAGGTTGATGCCGCGCAGTGCGCCGGCCAGGGGCTTGCGCAGCGTTACCACGTCGATGACGCCGCTGCCGCGCGGGATCGGTGTTTCCAGCGTGACATTGACCTGCACGGTCTTGGGGCTGGTGGTGGTTTCGGTGGTCTTGGCTTGGGGGTCCATAGGTGCCTCGGTGGTTGGTTGTGATGAAAAAAAGCGCCGGCCAAGGTAGTGGCCCAGGCCGGCGCGAAGGGCCGTTTCCCATGCGGCCGGAGACAGACGAGAGGGGAAGGAAAACTGTTTGCGGGCGCGGGCCGTCAGATGCCCAGGGCGGTGCGGGTCTGGGCCATGCGGTCCTCGCCGTGGACCTTCTCGACCAGGTTCACGAAGTCGATTTCGAGGATGGTTTCGCCGTCCAGCACTTCCTTGTAGTAACTGAGCGAATACTTGAAGGTCTGCTCCACCATGTCGCCAGCCTTGGAGCTGCCGGGGTCGCGCTCGGTCAGGCGGCCACGCATGACGACTTCAACGGCCTGCACGCCCTCGCTGTCATCGGTCTGCAGGGCGCCGGCAAAGCGCAGCATCACGGCGTCGTGCTTGGCGGCACCCCATTGCTTCATGAGGCCCTTCATGTAGCCGGCGGCCTTGAGTTCGGCTTCCATCTTGTCCTGGCCCATGTCCAGATCAATGGGGCCGTTCATGCCGCCCGAACGGTATTCCTCCAGCTTGCGGGTGAGGGTGGGCAGGGTGACTTCGGGCATTTCGCCCATGTAGTTCTCGCCGTCGATGAAGGTGGCGAAATTCTTGAGTTTGCGGGGCAGTCCCATGGTGTGGATCTCCTGTGTGCTGGAATGCGGCCGGGCTTACTGGCCGGTGCCCACGCGCATGGCGAAGTCGCCGAAATACTTGTCGGTGATGCGCTGGCGGAATCCCAGGTCTTCCAGCG
Source organism: Delftia sp. NA_296.1 (assembly GCF_052692095.1). Lineage (NCBI taxonomy): Bacteria > Pseudomonadati > Pseudomonadota > Betaproteobacteria > Burkholderiales > Comamonadaceae > Delftia > Delftia sp. NA_296.1. Next base: position 263,996 of record NZ_JBQZGF010000005.1, read on the forward strand.
GCGGCACGGGCGTGTAGTCGTAGTCAATGACCAGCTTGCCGGCCTTGAGGGCTTCGGTGGTGTTGACCTCTACGTCAAACCAGGCGCGGCCGTCGAGGATGTAGCCCAGGGCCTTGAGTTCGCGGAACTTGGCATTGATGCCTTCCACGATGTCTTTCACCAGGCTGGGGTGCAGAGGCTTGTCGATGAAGGCGAAATGGCCTTCTGCCACGGTGTCGGCCAGCACCTGGGCGGTGCGGGTTGCGGACTCGAAGCGGAACAGTTCGTCCGTGCTGCAGGTGCGCGAGCCCCAGAAGCGGTAGCCCTGGTTGTTGATCAGAGTGGTGACGTTGCCCTCATTGAGAATGTTCGCGTCCGTCTCCGAGCTTTGCAGGTCGAAATGCACGTCCTTGCTGATGCCAACCGGGCCATTGAGCGGCACGTTGGAGAGGGTCTTGTGCCAACCCTGCTCCACGTCGATGCGGGCACGCAGGCCCAGCGCATAGGCCACGGCCGGCACGTTGGTGGCCGCGTTTGTGGTGGTGCTCCAGGCCTTGAAGTCGGGCCAGATGACCATGGTTTCCCGTGCGCCGAAAGTCTCTCCATAGGCCAGCGCCTCGCTCACATCGTCTGCGCCGTAGCCCTGCACGTAGGCCATGGCGCGCAGCTTGATGGCGGCGGCCGTGAGCGCATCGGCCACGGGCTTGGAGTCCAGGCCCGGCGCGCCCAGGATGCGGGGCTTGACGCCCAGCTGCTGCTGCGCGGTGAGCAGGGCCTGAATGCCGGAGCGCTTGCCGCCCACGTTGTCGCCAATGACCAGGCTGGTCTGGTCGGCCTCGGCCTCTTCTGGCGTGGCACCTGCGCCCAAGGGCACGCGGACGATGACGAGCACGGGGCGGGCCTGGTCCTTGATGGCCTTCAAGGCCTCGGGCAAGGTGCCGGTGGTGCCGGCCGCGTCCAGCGCCTTCTCGATGTTGGTGAAGAGAACAGGCGTATCCAACGGGAATTTGGTGGGGTCGGCCCCGGGGCCGGTGGCCACCAGGCCGATGACGGCCGTGGAGACAATGCGCAGCGTGGTGGTCCCGGTGTTGACTTCCGAGACGCGCACGCCGTGGTGGTAGCCGGCGAGTGACATGGTGATGGGCTCCTGCAGGTGTTCGGTGGGTGTGCGGTGTGTGTCTGCATGTTCCCCCGCCCGCGCGTAGGCGGCCAGCAATGGGCGCGGTGCCAGAGCCTGCTACCCAGAAAGACAAAGCCCGCCAGGGTGGCGGGCTCGTCGTAGTGGCGCGGCCAGGTCAGGCCGGCAGTTCGTCCGGGCGCGGCGGCGTGTCCGTGATCTGCAGCGCGCGGCCGTCAGCGATCAGGCCCACGGTTTCCAGCAGCTGCACGCCGGCCGCCACATCGGGGTCGTCCAGGTCGATGTAGCTGGCCAGCTCCTGGTCCTTGAGGTTGCTACGCAGCTGAGCGGCCTGCATGCGCTCCTGCTGGTCCGCATCGGCGCGGTCAACGGCGGCCCATTCGATGGCGGCGCGCTCGGCTGCGGTGAAGCGGCGGCGAAAGGCCAGCGGGGTGATGCGGCGCTGCACCGGCTCGGGCTCGCGCGGCACTTCGGCCCAATGGGTGCCGGTCCAGCGCATGCCCAGCAGCTCGGGACGAAACTCCGGCATCTCCACCATGTTGGGCGCTTGTATGGGGGCATCGCTTTGGGTCATGGCCACCGCCATGCCGTGGTCATCGATCTGCACGTAGTTGGGCATTATTTGTACTCCACGACTTCCCAGGAAAAACGCACGTCCGTGTGGTCGGGCTGGTTGTAGAGATAGTCAGTCATCCAGAATTCCAGGGTGCTGGCACTGGATAGCCGCAACAACCCATCCCGGCGGTTACCGGCAAACACCCCCTCCACGCCCAGCAGGCTGATGGCGCACTTCGCGGGGTTGACTGCGGCGATGGCCAGGGTGAAGGATTTAATGCCTGTGCTCGAGATCTTCGATATGTGGCCCACGCCACGCTGGACATTCTTGATGGGACTGCTGGCCGCGCCCGCCGCAATTTCATTGCGCGCCGCCGCCAGCTCGCTGCGCGTGGCGCCCAGATTGTTGGCTATCCATGTGATATCGCCGCGCGCACTTGCCAGCGCCGTGCTGACGGCGGCCAGTTCGGCGCGTGCCCTCACCAGGTCGGCGCTAATGATGGGATCTAGGCTGCTCACGTCTGCACCTCCGTTGCAGTAATGCCGCTGACTTGGCCGCCCGCATAGGCATAGGTTTCGGTGCGGGTGCGGTTCTTGTATAGCGTGGTGACGCGGGCCACGGTGCCGTCGCCGTTGTAGGCCATGGTGGTGGTGGCGGGCTGGCCGTCGCGCGTCTCCACGATGCTGGAGACGCGGCCGGTGCCGTCATAGGTGATGGTGGCCTGCGTGGGACCGTTGGCCGGCCCCAGCGCCAGGTGCTCGGGCTTGAGGGTGACAGCCACGCCGGTCTGGCCGTTGATGCTGGCCACCTTGCCCGTGGTCAGGCCGTTGATGCTTTGCTGCAGGGCCTGCAGGCCGGCCTGCACCTCGGTGGCGATGGCGCGGGCGGCCACGGCCTGGTCGATGCGCTGCAGCTCGCCGTCCAGTTGCTGGATGGTGTCGATCAGGCGCAGCACGTCCTGCTCCAGCTGGTTCTCGGGATCAGGCAACGGCAGGCCGTAGCCGGGGGTCTGTTGCTCTGCCATGGTCAGGACTCCAGCACCACGGCGCGCAGGTGGGTGGCGGTGGGGCGCGCGTTGAGGTCGCCCGTGATGGCCAGGCGCACACGCACGCGGGCGCTTTGGATGCCGTCTTTCTGATAGGTGTTTTCCAGCGCGCCGGCCGTGGGGTGGCTGGTGGATTTGTAGGGCACATCGGCCCAGGTGTTGCTGCCCTCGGTCTGGTACTGCACCAGCACGCCGCTGCCGCCCGGCAGGGTGGCGTTGAGCACCACGCGCAGCGAGCTGGCCCGCGTGGCGTCTGCGTTGATCCAGGCGCCCACATAGTCGCCATTGGCCTGCAGGCTGCCGGCCAGCAGGGTGACGCCGGGCTCCAGCGCGGCGGCCAGTTCGCGCGTGCAGTGCAGCAGGGCGCGGACCTTGACGCGGCCCGTGTAGCGCTCGGTCAGCTGCTTGACCTGGCCAGGGGCCACGCTGTGGATCACGGTTTTGCCGGCGACGGTGGTTTCCAGCTCGAAGGTGCAGCCGGCGCCCACGGCGGGCTCATGCGCAAAGGCGGACACCATGAGGTCAGAGGCGGCCACCACATCGGCATGGCCCAGGTCCAGCGCGCTGGTGGCGCCCGTGTACTCGGCCACCAGCAGCTCGAAGGCCAGATCCTGGGTTTGGTGCGCGGTCCAGGTGGATGCGTTGGAGCTGGACAGCAGCACGCCCACCGTATAGGGCTGGGTGGTGATCCACTGCTGCCCGGTGATGTCCCACTGCCCCAGCTCGGCCACGGCCAGGGCGCTGGTGGCGTCGTTGGCCAGGACCACGGCGCAGTATTCGCGGCCGGCGTCCAGCAGCGTGGGCTGCCAGGTGGCGATAGTGGGCGTGCCATCGGTCTTGATCTGCTCGGCCTTGAGGTGGCATTCGGCCAGGATGCGCTGGGTGGGGTAACCGTTGTCCACTTCGCGCAGCTGCACCTGCAGCGGGCCGCCCACGGCGGTGGCCCAGAATTTGAAGCCCAGGGCCTGGCGGGTCTGGGCGAGTGTGAAGGTCTGCGCCAGGGGGTCGTATTTCTCGATCCATATGCGCGTGACCTGCTGCAGCTGCTTTTCGATGAGGGTGCCCTCTCCCGTGAATTGCGTGGTGCCGTAGCTGCCGCCCGTGCCCTTGAATTCCACATCCTTGGTGCCGGCCGGCAGGTTGGCGGGCACGGTGAATTTGCCGCGCAGCAGGCCAGCGGCATCGGCCACCAGGGTGCCACCGGCCAGCGGCGTGGCGGCCACGTCCAGGCCCGCGAATTTCACGCTTTGCAGCGTCTCCCCGGGGCCGAAGTGGCAGACGAATTCCACGGGGATGGTGCGCAGGAATTCCAGGGCGTGGCTGGTTTCGCCAGTCACCACTTCCACGATCTCGCGGCCGCTTTCCCGTTGCAGCAGCCCCCCGCCAATCTTGGTGTAGAACTTTTCCTCGGTGGGCGAGATGTAGGCGGCCGTGGTTTCGGTCCAGCGGTCCACGGAGGGCATCAGCTCCACCAGGCTGGGAGCGATGCCGAAGGCGTCATAGGGGTTGACCTTCATGGCGCCGCTGCGCAGCGGCTGGCTGATGGCGGCCACGGTGGTCGCCTGCACGGTGGTGCGCTGGGTGATGTCCACGCCCAGCGGATAGGCGGTGATGCTGATGGGCAGCTGCAGCGCGCCGTTGGCAATGGCGCCGGTCTGGGCCGTGCCCATGTCGCGCATGCTGTTGTTCAGCATGGGGTCGGCAAAGCGGCCCTTTTGCACGCCGGACCAGCGGCCGGACACGTCCACGGCCAGGCTCATGGTGGCCAGTGCCACCTCGAAACCGTTCATGCGCTCGATGGCGCGATTCTGGGACTCCATGGACACCATCTGCACGCGCTCGTCAATGACGCGGCGCTCATCGGTCCAGGGCTGGTAGACGGTGGCGATGCTCAGGCATCCGGCCGGCGTGCGGGGCTTCAAGGGATTGAAGGCCGAAGACACGCCAGTGACCCACTGCGGCACGCCGTCCGCATCCAGGATGAGGCGGTCATAGCGGCGCAGCGCGAAGTTGTACGAGGCCAGCACCTGGGTGCCGGGCAGGGCGCCCTGCACCTGAAAACTGCGCTCGGTCTGGTTCTTGACCTCGGCCACGATGTTGCATTTGTAGCGCACCTGGTAGGTGGTGCCCGGCGCGGGCTCGGCGCCGGCCGGGCTCCAGTCGATCTGCCCGGCCACCAGCTGCCAGCTGGTGCCCTGGGCGTAGACGGTGGCGCCCTGCTTGACTTCCTCCACCTCGATCACGGAGTTATCGGGCAGCGGGTCGGCCGCGCCGATGAAACCGCCGTGCACCACGTTGACATTGCGGCGCACGGTGATGCGCGCCTGCACGGCGCCCACGGCGGGCCAGCGGTCCAGGGTGATGGTTTGCAGCGCTTCGGTGAGGCTGGCGTGGGGCTCGCTGTCGATCCACTGCACATCGGGCTGGGCCGCGTAGACGATGCGCCGGTCGGCGCCCAGGCGCAGGGCCAGGCCGTTGATGCGCGCGGCGCCCGCCTTGAGGGTGTAGACCTGCTCGCCGCCGGCCAGGTCATCGCCCAGGACCAGCTGCAGGCCGCTGGAGACGTAGTTGCTGCCCGTGGATTCCACGTCATACCGGGCCAGGGCCTGGGTGACGGCGTCGATGTTGGGTGGCGGTTCCTTGGGCCGCACGTTGCCGTCCTCGATCATCCAGACGGGCACGAATTCGCCGCGCGTGCCGTCATCCTTCACGCCCCATACCAGGGTGATGCGCTCGCGGTCGGCGCCGGGTTCGTCCCAGCCGCGCGTGCCCACGGCGGGGTTTTTCAGGCTGGGGTCTTCCAGATGGGTGATGACATCGCGCTGCAGGTAGGCGCCGATATAGACGGTGCCCTCGGTGGCGATGGCCAGCTGCGCGGCTTCGATCTCGTGCACGGCGGCGTCGATGTACAGGCGCCCGGCCTCGATCTTGGCCAGCTTGGCGGCAATGTCGGTCACGCACATGGCGCCGCCGATGATGTCGCCGCTCTTGAACAGCACGCCCATCAGGCCGCGCAGGCGGTGCTCCTGCATGGCCTGCAGGTCGTTGGCTTCGGCGGACTGCACCACGCGGTCGTGGTGCACCAGCATTTTGCTGTAGCGCTTGGTGGGGTCGAAACGGGTGTAGACGGTCATGGCGGGCCTGGTCAGAAGGGCAGGATGATTTCTTCCACGTCGCGCTTGTTCGCGGGGCGCACCACGGCATTGCGCCGCTCCAGGGTGTAGAGCTTGCCGGGCTGGGTGATCTGGCCGGGCTCCACGTAATACTGGCCCGCAGGCACGGCGGGGTCCACGACGGTGCCCATGATTACGGCCATCTCGCGGATGGGCTGGCCCACGGCCTCGCCGTAGGCAAAGGTGGTGCGGATCAGCAGCAGCCGCGTGGGTGCGGCGCTGACGCTGTAGCGGTCGCCGCCCGGGGCCTCGATGGTGCCGGCAGGGTCGCGCACCACGTACAGCTTTTCCGTGACCAGGCGGCGGCCGATTTCATCGACCAGCGCAGTCTGGCCGCTGCCGGCAGGGGGCGTGCCCTGGCCGTCCCACTCGGGCCGGCCCCGGCCGTAGGCAATGTGGATGGTCATGGCCGCTACGGCCTGGGCCAGCACGATGCGGCCCTCTTCTTGCAGTTCTGCTGCCATTGGTCAGTCCAGTCTTGTGGTGATGGTCGGGCACACGATGGCCCAGGTTGCGGAGTCCCAGGCGCCGCGCCAGGTGCGCGTGTTGTCCAGGGGAATGGGGGCCTGCGCAAAGGCACGGCCGCCGCCGAATGCAATGGGGTCGGGTGCGGGCCAGGCGCTGACAGAGAGGTGGCCGTCAGCTGCCATGACGGTGGGCACGAATCGCTGGTACTGCGGCACCTCGGTGGTGGTGATGCCTGCGCTGCCCATGGACACGTCGCGCATGATCTCGCTGTCATAGGCCCATGCGTCGTAGGTGAGGGCGTCGGCCGAGGTCACGGCGGTGTGGCGCAGGCCCAGGGCCATGAGCAGCACATCGGACAGCAGCGGCGCCGGGCTGACGGTGGTGTGGCGCTCGGCCTGGCTTACTTTCACGGGGTCCTCGCCGTCCAGCTCCACCCAGCCGCCGCTGTCGTTGTCCCAGAGGGCGCCGTCATAGCGCGAGCCGTCATAGCGCAGCGCGCGCACATCGTCGCCGTGATAGACGCGATAGAAACTCACATGCAGCGGGATGCTGGCACGCACCACGCGGGCGATGTGCAGCAGGTCGGCGTCGGACACCAGGCGGCCCGGGTCCAGGTGCAGCAGGTAGCCGTCTTCCTCGATGCGCAGGGCCAGGGTGTCATAGCCCAGCCAGCCCAGGGCGCGGCGCACGCCGGCCCCGTTGCCGCGCTCGCGCAGCCAGGGCAGGGCGTGGGTGAGCAGGGCGCCCAGATCAGGGAAGTAGGGCGCAAAGCGCGCCACCTGCCACTGCATGGCAATCCAGGGCTGAAACGCCGCGTTGCCGCGCACGCTGGCCGGCTCCACGGCGTCGGCCAGGTCGCCCCACTGCGGGGTGGCCTGGTCCACGGCGCGCTCCAGCGGTGTGACCTGGGGCGGCAGGATGTGGCGGCGCACGGTGGGGGCTGTGGCCATGGCTACAGCACCCCCGCGTCGGTGAGGTCCACGGCGCCGGGCACCGGGTATTCGTCGGCCGCCAGCACGGTGCTGGCCGGTGGCGCGTCGTCGCCCACGTAGTCCACAGCTGCCACGCCCGGGGCGTGCAGGATGCTGGTGATCCAGCTGCGCGCCACGCGCCGGCCCAGGGTGGCCTGGGTGCCCATGTTGGCGGCCAGCAGCGCGGCCAGGTCGCCCAGCAGGGTGGGCGATGCGCCGGCCGTGCGCCAGATCCTGGCGCGCACGTTGATGGGGCGGGGCTTGGCCAGGCCCACAGACATGGCAACGCCCAGCATGCGGGCGCCCTCATGGTCCAGCGCGGCCCGCACCTGCTGCACGGTGTCCTGGCCCGCGTCATGCAGCCACAGGACCACATGCACGCTGCCGGGCGCGGGCTGCATGGCGTGGGCGCCGCGCACGTTCAGGCTGGTGGACAGGGCCACGAATTCATAGTGCTCCCGCGTGCCCTGGCCGGCCAGCGCGGCAATGCGCAGCTGCAGGCGCAGGCGCAGGCGCTCGTCGTCTTCGCCGGCCAGGCGCTGCACGCCGAACAGGGCGGCCAGGTGGTCGAGGTCGCCGCCCGTGGCGAAGGCCAGCAGGTGGGCGCGGGCGGCATCATTGACGCGGGCGCGGTAGAGCATTTCGCGGTAGGCGAAGGCTTCCAGCAGCTTGACCATTGGTTCCGATTCCAGGGCCAGGACTTCGGCGGCCTCGGGGTAGCGGGCCAGCACATCGGCCTTGATGTCGCGCACCAGGGCCTCGAAGTCCAAGGGCTCCACTACGGCCGGTGGCGGCAGGGTTGCCAGGTCGGTGGTGGTCATGGGGCACCCCCGATGGTGACGGCCAGGCGCAGGGCGCGGGCCTTGGCAGCGGCGGGGCTCAGGTAGTCGCCCCAGATGGTGAGGGTGGCGCGGCCGGGCTGGTCGGTGTCACGCTCGATGAGGATCTGCCGCAGCGCCAGGCGCGGCTCCCAGCGCATCAGGGCGCTGGATGCGGCAGACAGCAGGCGGATTTCAGTGGTGCGGTTGTCGGGCTGGTCCACCAGCGCGGGCACCAGCGAGCCGTAGTCGCGGCGCATGACGCGCGTGCCGATGGGCGTGGCCAGGATGTCGCCGATGGACTGGCGCAGATGCTCCACCTCGGTGATGGCGCGGCCGGTGTTGCGGTCCATCATCGCGGCGCCCCCGTGTTGCTGTCGCCGGTGCGCACGCCGCCGTGGACATGCTCCACAAGGCTGATTCCCTTGGCCACGATGTCCACGTTGGTGGAGATGCCCCCGGCCGTCATGCTGAACGATGCTCTGCCCACGTTGAGCTGCAGGCTGTCGGGCGTCATGTGCACGCGGCACTGGCCCTGCCCCACGTCCAGCGTGATGGATTCAAGGCAGAGGACTTCCAGGGCGCCGCGCAGCCACTGCAGGTAGTTGTCTTGCGCCCACTCCATGCGCTCGCATTCCGGCTGGTCGCTGGGCTGCGGCATGGCGTCGGAGTACAGGCCCACCAGGGCCACGCCCTGGGTCATGTCGCCGCCCTGGCACAGCACCACGGCCTGCTCGCCCACCACGGGCGGGGACCAGTGCCGCCCGCCCTGGGCGCCTCCAGCGCGCAGGGCCAGCCAGGGGAGCCATGCCGTGGTGTTGTCGCCCACCTTGACGCGGATGCGCGCCGGGCTGGCCAGCCGCACGGCGGCCACGGTGCCGCGCCGGATCAGGTTCTCCAGGCGGCGGGCGGCCTCGTAGGGCGATTCGGTTTGTGCGACGGGCGATTCCATGGCCCCCATGGTGGCCACGCACGCGCGCGAAGGCCACAAGCATGGCCGGTGCCAGGCGGTGCAACCGCCGAGAGGCGATCTAGAGTTTCAGGTGCTGTAGCACCAGGGTGCGCAGCTTGTCCAGGTCCTCGTCTCCGTAGCCCAGCAGCTCGCGTGCCGGGTAGTCGTAGCGCGGGCCTCGGCCGGGGTTCACGTTGTCCGTTTCGCCGAAGTGGTGGACGCGGGCCACGCGCTGCGCACGGCCCAGGAATTCGACCACGGCGCCGTCTGTCTGGCCCTTGGCCTGCAGGGCTTTGGCGCGCTTGAGCTTGGCCATCATGGGGCCGGTCTTGGTTTCAAAGCGGGGCTTGCGCCGGCCCTTGAGCGACGGTGGCGGCTTGCGTGCTTCCCAGCGGCTGCCGTCTGGCGCCTGCTGCTGCGTCATGCGGCGCGTGTTGGTGGTGCGCAGGCTGCGCGCCACCTGGGCGGCCAGGCGCTTGCGCTCAGGCGGGCTGAGCTTTTCGAGGAAGGCGCCGGCCCAATCCTCCAGGGCCTTGAGTTCCTGGGCCATGGTTTACAGCGGCATGCGTTGGCGCCAGGCGGGCGGCAACAATTCCCAGGTGGCCAGCTTTTGGTCCCGCATCCACAGCTCCCAGACTTCGAGCTGCCGCACGTCCTTGCCATCGAAGCGCTGCAGGCCTACGGGGCCGGGTTCGTCGGGGTGTGTGATGCGCAGGCGCGTGTCGTGGTCCGGGTCGGGCGTGACGATGGCGCGCTCTGTGAGGTCTATCTCTATGCCCAGGTCGTAGGTGGATGCGCTTTGTGGTGCCACTTCAAAGCGTATGGCGTTCTCGCGCTTGGCAGGGTTGTCGAACAGCTCGGGCTGGTTGACCTGGCACCAGGCCAGCAGCGGCACCATGATGGCGTCCGGGTGGCCCGCGTAGCCCAGCAGGGTGGCATAGGCGGTGTATCGGTACTCGAAGGACAGCGAGGCCGTGCCCGTGGCGATGAGGCGGCCGTCATCGCCATAGACGATGAAATTCTCAGGGTCACGCGCCAGGTCGGGCGCGCATTGGGCCAGGAAGTCGCGCAGGCTCTGCAGCTTGAGCATGTCAGCCCCCCATGCCGGCCAGCGTCTGCTCGGTCCAGCGGTCCATGGCCTTGCGCATCAGCTCGTATCGGTCGATGCAGTGATTCAGCTCCCGGATTCCCTGGTCCCCATCGTGGGCGATGTCGGCAAGATTTGCTGCTGCCGTTGGGTCAAGTTGGGCATACGCGGTTTCAGGCCCAGCGGCTCCACCCTGGGCGGGGCTGCGTGGCGTAGGTCCACCGCAGGCGGGCACTGCAGGGACGATGGGGACGCGCACGCGGACAGTGCCAGCACGCACGCCAGCGACATGGGTTTGATGAGCTGCATTGGCGTTTCCTTGGGTGGTTTCGAGTTTGGCTTTCTGGTCGGCGATCTGCTTGCGCAAGTCGCGCTCTGTGTCGTCGCGCTCGGCGCGCAGCTTGTCCACAGCCTCGTCGGCCTTGCGCTGCTGGGCCTGCAGTGCGGTCTGCTGGGCCTTGGCGGCGCTGCGCCCTTCGTAGAGCACGCCCATGTAGAACGTGGCCAGGATCAAGGCCAGGAGCAGCACGCCGGTCAGCAGGAATTGCGAGCCGAGCAGGCCGCGCTGGTGGTGGTGCGGGGTCACGTCAGGGCCTCCATACATGCGCTGTGCCGCGCGAGCTGCCGGGTCCAGACGCCGCGGCAAACGCGGTTGCCCGGCGTGCTGCAGTCAAAGCGCCAGCGGCGCGGCCGGCCCGCGCTGTCCCATTGGTAGGCGGTCCAGCCTACGGCCTCCTGCCGCGTGCTGGTCATGTAGCGATAGGCCAGGTAGGCCTGGCAGGCGCCCGCATAGTCGCCGGCCCGGGTGCGCGCCAGCATGCTGGAGCCGCGCCAGGCGCCGCAGCCGTACTGCCCGGCAAAGTCCACGGCCTGGGCGAATTCAGCGGCATGCATGGGCGTGTCGCCCAGCGAGTCGCGCACACAGGTGCCGTATTGCGCTTCCAGCAGGTTGGTGGCCAGCTGCCGGGCGCGCTCGCGCGTGATGAGCGGATCTTCCATGGTCACGCGCTTGCCGTCCTCGTAGTGGGTGGCGCCGTGGCCGATGGTGGGCACGTCGCCCTGCACCGGCACGATGGGCGCCGAGCTGAAACCCTCGGCCGCAATCCAGGCGGTGACGATGGCCGCGCCGATGCCCAGCAGCTTGGCGGGGATGCGCTGGCCGCTCATGCCTGCACCTTGCAGGCTGCGGCCTGGTCCAGCGCCTCGCGCGCCTGCTTGGCGCGGCGGTCTTCGCGCTCATTGCTCCAACGCCACACGAGGTAGGCCGCCTGCAGCAGCACGTAGATGATGGTGAGCGCGGTAGCGGTTTGGGTCATGGTCCAGCCGTTGGCAACGTTGGCGGCCACGACGGTGACGGGCGGGGCGGCCTTGGCACCCTCCATGGCAACGGCTTTCACGATGGTTTCGCGGTCCATATCAGTCCCACAGTTGAATCATTGGGCGGGCCGGCGCGGGCGCGGCCACCAGTTGGACGGGCTCGCCAGCGCCCAGGCCAGCGGCGCGCTTGGCCAGGCCCGGGTGGGCGTTGAGCGTGGCCTCCACGGCGCCGGCCGTGCGGCCCAGGTGCCGGTGGCACAGGGCGTCCAGCGTGTCGTGCTCATGGGCGCGCACGGTGGTGGTGGGGCTGCTGGTGGTGACCATGGCTACAGCAGTTCCACGGTGCAGCGGGCACGGCCCACCAGGTCGGCAATGGCCCAGCGCTGGTTTTTGCGGTGGTAGTCCACCTTGGCCGCCAGGGCCTCGCGCACGGCTTCCTCGCCGCCGCCGCCCACCTTGGTGGCCGCGCTTTCACGGTAGGCCTCCTGCAGATCCGCCTGCAGGCATTCGTGCACGGCGCGGCGGTAGTGCAGGAGCTTGGCGCTTTCGCCGCCCACCTGGGGCGCGGGCACGTCAGCCAGCTGCGCATAGCCCCAGCGGACGCGCTGCTCGGCCGCCCATTCCTGCAGCTCGGCATTGACGCTGAGCATTGCGGCTTTGAGGGCGAGCAGCAGGCGCGGTGTGGTCACGGTGCCGTCCAGGCGGCAGGCATCGCGCACCTGGGTGGGCACCAGGTCGGGAAACCAGCCGTCATTGCTCACGGTGGGCTCGGCGGTGGATGCTGGCGGGTTGGCGTTGGCAATGAAGGACATGGCGGGCGGGGGCGGATGGTGAAGGTGGGCGGTGGTCCGTGGCGTTGGCCGTGCATGGCATGGCCAGATGGCCGTGGCCACGGAGCCGCCCGGTGCGTGGGGTTCGCTCAGGTGGGAGGGTTGGACTGCAGCTCGTTCAAGCGGCGCTCCAGACGCTCCACGTCTTTTTTCACGCCCACCTTTTCAAACAAGGTGACGGCGCGTGTCAGGTGCTCCAGCGCGATTTGCACGGGCTGCAGCTCCAGCTGTTTGGGGTCCACCTCGGTGGTGGTGGTCTTGCCCATGGCGGCCCAGCCGATGGCCTTGTGCAGCTTCGCGCGCACTTGGTCATGGATGTCCAGGCCGGTGGTGAGCTGGTCCACCTTGGCCAGCGTGACCATGGCGTCATGGCCGGCCAGCTTGCCGGCAATGGCGGCCTCGGCGGTCTCTTCCATGACCACCGAGGCCAGGTCGCGGCTGTACCTGTCGGACATCTGCAGGCCGTGGCGTAGCGCGTAGTCGGCCAGCTCCAGGACGCGGGGCCAGTTGCCCACGTCGATCTGCCACACGAGCACCTCCACCAGCACGGGGTCTTGCGCACCGGCATCGGCCTGCAGCACGCCGTCGATGTAGGCGTCGAAGTCAGGCAGCAGCTTGACCTTGGCCGCGATCTTGTTGTCCACGGCCTTGATGTTTTTCAGCGTGGCCTTATGGGCGTACAGCGTGGCCAGCATGAGCTGGTGTTCGCTGCCTTGCATGGGGCCGTGCGGGTCGATGGCGGCGGATGCGGCGGCCTCTTGTTCCGCCAGCACACGCATGCGGTGCAGGCGCGCGGGAGTCATTGGCATGGTGTGTTCCAGGTGGTGGCTTGCAACATGGGCCGCGCCGCTGAGCTGCAGCACGGCCCTGGCCCCTCGGCGTGGGGCCGGGCTATTCGATGAATTCGATGTTTTCGACGAAGGCGCAGGCGCCGAAATCCTCGATCACATAGTCGTCGTTGGAGCTGTTGAAAAAGTCCACCTGGTTCATGGACGGGTTGTCGATGATGGCCTTGCGGCGCGCATCGCGTTGCCAGTAGATGGACAGGTTTTTCAGAGGCGTGATGAGCAGGCCACCGTCGATGAAGAAAGGCACGGTCACGGCCTGGCTGCCGCCCAGGCGCATCTGGCTCACAACCATGTCGGCCGCCAGGCGCTCGCTGGGCAGATCGTTGTTGTTCACGATGGGGAACAGCTTGTCATGCATCAGGTCATCGCTGCAGATGGCGCGCAGATCCGGGTGCTTGCGGTGCCACGAATCAATCAGCGAGTGCTTGGCATCCATGGCCAGGGCGTCGAGGTTCTTGTAGTCGCCACCCGGTCCCACAGTGACCTTGCCCGCCACCTTGCCAGAAGACATGACGCGCTCGGGCGCCTCTTCGCGCAGGCGCTGCAGCCACCCCTTGGTCAAATCCTGCAGCAGAGGGTTGGCGGTCAAGTTGGTGGTGGCCTTGGCTTCCTTGCCGTTCCATCCCACCATGATGCGGTCCAGCGCATTGCGTTCGGCAATCAGGTCGCTGATACGCACCTGAAAGTCGGGGAAGTGCGCCCAGGCATCGAGCATCGCGTACTTGATGTGGGTATCGGAATCAATCTGCAGGCAGTGGTATCCGGTCTTGTCCTTGCCTGTCGGATCTTTGGTCTTGCGGGGGCCGTCAGCGGTGGTGTCCGTGCGGCTGGCGACGGGACGGGTCAGGCTCAGACCCACCTTTTCGCCCTGCTGCGGCACCACGGGCAGGATGTTGATGGACTTCAGGAATGAGCTCGATTCCTGCATGCGGGTTTCCAGCTTCTGCTGGACCGTCGGAGAGACGTTGTAGTGCCGCGCGACGCTGGCCACGCCCGACAGCTGGGCTTGCCGTTGTGTGTAGGCATCGAAGAGGGCTGCGGTTGCGTTGAGCATTGTTTGTTTCCTCGGTGATTCGGTGGTGGGCTGGTGAGCCGGGCGTGGTTGTCAGTAGTCGGCCATGGTCTGGCCGTTGCCGCCCGTGGCGGGCTGGCGTTGCTGGCCGGGCTGTTCTTCCTGGCTGAGCTTTTTCACCAGGTCGGTGTGCTGGGTTTGGAGCTGGGCGAACTGGCTGGCCACCGCATCCTGCTTTTTCGCCATGGTTTCGAGCACTTGGCCGATTCCGGTGAAGGCTTCCAGCACCTTGTCCTTGTCCACGCTGTGCGCCTGCACGGGCTCGGGCTTTTTTTCGGGCTGCGGCATGAGGCGCTCCAGCACCTTGGTGAATGCGCTCACCACGGCTTGCACTGCGCCGGTTTCGCCACTAGTGGCTGCCGGTGTCTCTTCAAACACCAGCTCCGCAGGTTCAGCCACCGAGAACATCAGCGCCTGGTCCACCTTGCGGCCGACAAACGGGCTTTTCGCCAGGTCGCCAGCCGAGAACTTCAGCACCTCGGTGCTGAGCGAGGCGGGGCTATCGGTGACGGCCAGGCCGAAGAAGTAGGCGCCGCCCGTCTTGGGAAAGCTGGGATGAATTTCGATGGAGCTGAAAATCTTCTGCCCCTTCTTGTTCATTTCGATGAGGCCCTGCAGCGGCTCGATCTGCGCGAACAGCTGCAGCTTCTTGTCCTCGTTTTCTTCGGCTTTGAGTGCCAGCACGTCGCCCAGGGCGTCGAATGGACCACCGGGCACGGTGCCCCGGTAGTGCTCCAGCCAGACCCGCGCACCATAGGTTTTTTCGCGGTCATAGCTGGCGGCCATTTGCTGGATTTCGGCGCGCGTGATTTCGCGGCCATCGGTGGTGGCGCCTTCGGTGGCCACGCGGAACCATTTGGACTTGGTGGGCATGTGCTGCAGTTCGGTGGATGGTGTGGATCGGCCCCTTTTGGGGATGCCTCTATGCTCCCGCCGCACCGCGTAGGCGTCCAACTGAATGGCCGGTGCGAGGCGATCACAGCGGGCAAAGGTGATGCGCGCGCGCGAGGGCATGCAGACACTCGATGGCATGACTTCTGCCGTGCGCCGAAAGAGGCCTGCCAACCCCTTTCCCATCCAACCCGACGCCCCGCCGCCCGACCAGGTGCAGCTGCTGCATGACCTCACTGCAGACGGGGAGGCGGGCCAGCGGCGCCAGGCTCGGGCGCTGTACTGGATGGGGTGGCGCATCACGCATATCGCCGAGCACCTGGGCATTGCGCGCACCACGCTGCACGACTGGAAAAAGGCCGATGGATGGGACGCGGCCAAGCCCGTGGAGCGCGTCGAGGGATCGCTGGAAATGCGCCTGTGCACGCTCATCCACAAGGAGGGCAAGGGCAACGGCGATTACAAAGAAATGGACGCGCTGGGGCGTGCCATGGAGCGCTTGGCGCGGGTGCACAAGTACGAGCGCACGGGCCGCGAAACGGATCTGAATCCGGCCATCGAAAAGCGAAATGCCGGGCCGAAGAAGCAGCCCGAGCGCAACCACTTCACGCCCGAGGACGTGGAGAAAATTACTCGTGAATTTTTGGACTCGCTTTTCGACTATCAGCGGGTCTGGTGGGAGCACGGGGACCAGCGCACCCGGGTCATCCTCAAATCGCGCCAGATCGGCGCCACGTACTATTTCGCGCGTGAGGCATTCATTGATGCCCTACGTACAGGGCGCAATCAGATTTTTCTGTCCGCCAGTCGCGCGCAGGCACATGTGTTCCGGCAGTACATCATCGCGTTCGCCAAGGAGCATTGCGATATCGATTTGAAGGGCGATCCCATCGTCCTGAGCAATGGCGCCACCCTGTATTTCTTGGGCACGAGCGCCCGCACAGCACAGTCCTACCACGGCAATCTCTATTTCGATGAGTTCTTTTGGACTCACAACTTTAAGGAACTGTGGAAGGTGGCCAGCGGGATGGCCATCCATGCGAAATGGCGCAAAACGCTTTTCTCTACCCCCAGCAGCTTGCAGCACCAGGCCTACGCGCTGTGGAGTGGTGAGCGCGTCAACGAAAAGCGCAGCAAGGCCAATCGTATTGAGCTGGACCTGAGCCATGACAGGCTGGCAGGCGGATTCACTGGCGAGGACATGATCTGGCGCCAGATTGTCACGGTGCAGGATGCTGTGGCTGGTGGCTGCAATCTTTTCGACATTGATGCACTGCGCTTCGAGTATTCGGACGAGGAATGGGACAACCTGCTGATGTGCGGGTTTGTCGATGACACCTTCGCCGTTTTCCCGCTGTCCACGCTGATGCGCTGCCATGCGGACAGCTGGGATGCGTGGAGCGATTTCAAACCTTTCACGCTGCGCCCCTTTGGCCAAAAGCCCGTCTGGATTGGCTATGACCCCAGCCACACGGGCGACTCGGCGGGCCTTGTTGTGCTGGCCCCGCCAGACAAGCCGGGCGGCAAGTTCCGCGTGTTGGAGCGCATGCAGTTCAAGGGAGCGGACTTTGAAGGGCAGGCCGAAGTCATCCGCCAGATGACCGAAAAGTACAACGTGGTCCACATCTGCATTGATTCCACAGGTCTGGGCCAGGGCGTGCTGCAGATCGTGAAGAAGTTTTTCCCGGCCGTGAAATCGCTGCAGTACAGCGTGGAGGTCAAAACGCGCCTGGTGATGAAGGCGGCAAGCCTGATGCGCGCCGGCCGCTTTGAGTTCGATTCTGGCGACGTGGACCTGCAACGCAGTTTCCTGGCCATCAAGCGCGAGATGACGGGCTCAGGCAAGAGCGTGACCTATGCGGCTGGCCGTGGTGGGGAGACGGGGCACGCGGATCTGGCCTGGGCCTGCATGAATGCGATGGACAACGAGCCACTGGAGGCCGTCGCCGTGGGCGGCGTTCCCAGTCGCACGACTTTGGAGATTTACTGATGACAGACACCACAACCCCAGCGGGCACCATGACGACGCCGGCCACTGCCGAAGCATTCTCTTTCGGCGATCCCGAGGCCGTGCTGGACCGACGCGAAATCTTGGATTACGTGGAATGCTGGCTCAATGGGGATTGGTACGAAACCCCCATCAGCTTCGATGGCCTGGCGCGCACGCTGCGCGCTGCCACCCACCACGAAAGCGCCATCCAGTTCAAGGCCCAGGTGCTCGCCAGCACGCTGCGCCCGCATCCACTGCTGAGCCGCGCCACGGTGCATTGGGCTGCTCTGGACTTCCTTGTTTTTGGCAATGGCTACTTGGAGCGCCCGCGCAATCGTCTAGGTGGCACATTGCCCCTGCGCCACGTACTTTCCAAGTACACGCGCCGGCACCGTGGCTTGAGGCTCTTCGGGTTCCGTCGCACCTGGCAGGAAGAGCACACGTTTCCCGAAGGGAGCATTTGCCACATCTTCCAGCCCGATGTGCACCAAGAAATCTATGGACTGCCGCAGTACCTGGCCGCGCTGCAATCCGCCTGGCTCAATGAGTCGGCCACGCTGTTTAGGCGCCGGTATTACAACAATGGGAGCCATGCCGGATACATCCTCTATCTGAGCGATCCCGAAGTGGCAAAAGACGATGTGGATGCGCTGCGCCAGGCCTTGAAATCTTCCAAGGGCATGGGCAATTTCCGCAATCTGTTTTTCCATTCGCCTGGCGGCAAAGAGAAAGCCATCCAGCTGCTGCCCATCGGCGAGGCGGCGGCCAAGGATGAATTTTTCAACATCAAGAACGTGAGCCGCGATGACCAATTGGCCGCCCACCGCGTGCCGCCGCAGCTTATGGGCGTGGTGCCGGCCAATGCTGGCGGCTTCGGCGATGTGGTCAACGCTGCACGGGTGTTCGCGCGCAACGAAATCCAGCCCCTGCAGACGCACTTCGCGCAGGCCATCAATGAATGGATGGGGGATGTTGTCTGCAGCTTTGACCCTTACCTGCTGCCCAGCGTTGAGCAGGCCCAGCAAGGTCTGGTGTAGACGGGAAACGATGGAACAAAGGGGCCTGCATGCAGGCCCCTTTTTCATTGGCGCTGTCAGCTGGTGGCGCGGTCCAGCGTCTTGAGAGCGGGCTGCAGCAGCTGCCGCACATGGCAGGCGGGAATGGGGTTTGCCTGCGCCGCCTGCAGCAATGCATCCAGGGCAATCAGGCTCGCATAGATGTCCCGCGCTGCCGCATGCATCGGCTCATCCGTCTCATTGCTATCGCTCACTCGTGGCCCCTTCTGTCTCTTGGTTCTGTGGAAATATACAGTGTTCTACTGTTTAAATATACAGTAGTTTTGAATCTGTAACTTTTCGCTTACGCACCTGCAGGCCTCCAGCGCGCTCGACCCATGCGGCCTGTCCCACCCCTTGCCGCTGTCCCGTCGCGCTGCCCAGCGGCCCGCCACGCCCCTGCACGCCCCCATCGCAGGGCACCCCCTTCCCGCCATCCAGCCGAAAAGGCCTATCTTGACCGCCAGCGCGCGCTGAGACCCCCGCCTCACCAGCGCGCTAAATGTTTGGCTTTCGACGGCCCTGCCGGCCAGGGCCAGCGCCAAGCGCGGTGCGGCCTGCGCGGCGATGTGGCCTGTATTTCACATGACGGGATTTGACGCAGAAATGCGCGTTTTGACGGTGCTGGACAGGCAGCTGCGGGAAGCCGGGGCGGCAGGGCCAGGAAAACCGCGCGAACGCGGTCCAGAAGCGACAAGGCCCGCGAGGACTCATTTTGTCCGCGCGGGCCTTGGTGATACGAAAGTGATACGAAACTGATTTTTTCCCTCTGTAGCTACTCATTGAACTACGGAGAGGAGCAAACGGCGATTGTAAACCCACGCCGGACCCGCCCCGCGCACCGCCGGGAGGGCGGCATGCGGGGCGCTGGGGCGTCAGTCCTTGCGCACGGTGTAGATCAGGTCCAGCGCGCTGGTTTCCCCGGTCTGGCCGCGCAGGGTGAGGCGGCGCGAGAGGTCGTAGAAGATGTACAGCGTGCCCATGGCCCCCGAGAGGCTTTGCTCGTAG
The DNA here is from genome assembly GCF_052692095.1 of Delftia sp. NA_296.1. Taxonomy (NCBI): domain Bacteria; kingdom Pseudomonadati; phylum Pseudomonadota; class Betaproteobacteria; order Burkholderiales; family Comamonadaceae; genus Delftia; species Delftia sp. NA_296.1. The sequence goes on from NZ_JBQZGF010000005.1 coordinate 283,194, forward strand.
GTGACATAGAGGTCGCTGGACAGGCGCTTGCCCAGGGTGAGGGCCGCGCCGGTGGAGCCTTCGCCGCCCGGGCCCTTGAAGCCGATTTCGTCCAGGCCCAGGTTGCTGGCGATCTTGCCGCTGTTGTTGCGCCCGCCGCTGAGCAGGGACAGCGCGGCCTGCTGGAGCAGGGCGCTTTCGGCGCCGCCCGTGGCGGGGTCACGGCCCATGACCACCCAGGAGAGCTTTTCGGCATCGGGCATTTCGGGGTCGGAGTACAGGCGCACGCGCGGGGCGTTGGCCGTGCCCTGCACCTGCACGCCTGCGCGCACGGCGATGTTCGGGCGCAGCGCCAGGATGTCCAGCGAGGGGTTGGCGTAGGGGCCGTTGAAGCGGATGAGGCCGGTCTCCACGTCCAGCGACTGGCCCCAGGCGCGGTAGCGGCCCTGCACGGTGCGGATCTCGCCGGTGATGCGCGGCGGGCCGCCCGCCACGGTGGGGCCTTGCACTTCCAGCGCGCCTTCCAGCCGGGTGGTGATGCCGTAGCCCTGCAGCGCGAAGTCGCGGCCCAGGTCGAGCTTGACGAGGATGTCGGGCAGCTTGATGGTTTCCGCGCGGGCCTGGGCCTTGCGGTCGGCCTGCTGCTGCTTGCGCGCCGCTTCCTGCTCGGCCTTGCGCGAGGCGGCCGAGTGCACGACCACGTCGGAGTCCAGCGAGGGGGCGGATTCCTCGGGCAGGATGATGGTGGCGCGGTCGGTGGTGAGGTCGCCGCGCAGCGTGAACTGGCCTTGCTCCAGCTTGGCCTGCAGGCCGCCCGATATGCTGACCTGGCGGTCCGCGCGCACCAGCACCTGCAGCCTGGTGGCCTGGGCGCGCAGGTCCATGCTCAGGCCGGAGTTGCTGCCATCGGCATTGGGCGGATCCCAGCGCACGAAGCCCGAGCCTGTGAGTTCGCCGCCTTCGCGCGGGGCCGTGGTGAGGTTGCCGCTGTAGCCCAGGATGCGCGCATTGCTGCCGCGCCCGCCCTGCATGCGCAGTTCGGTCAGGTCCAGCCGGTTGCCTTGCAGGCGGGCGCGCAGCACGCCGTTTTGCAGGTCGATGCCGTCCAGCGCGGACAGGATGCTCAGGCCGTCGGCCGAGAGATTGCCCTGCCACTGCGGGTTCTGGCGGTCGCCGCTGATCTCGGCCTTGGCCTGCAGCGAGCCGGTGACGCGCCAGCCGGGCGGGGCGAACAGCGCCCAGATGCCGATGTCGGGCATGCGGGCGTCGATCTGGCCGGACAGCGGGGCCTTCTCGGGCCAGGTCCAGGTGCCGTCCTGCTGGGCCAGGCGCGTGCCCAGCTGGGCGGTCAGGGTGCCGGCGCGTTCGCTGTCCCAATCGAGCTTGGCCTGCACGTCGTCGCCCTGGGCGCGCACGCTCAGGCGTGCCTGCTTGATGTGGGCGCGCATGCCGGCGCCGCGCACGGTATGCGTGCGCACTTCGCCGGGCTTGCTGGAGCGCGGGCCGGTGGTGTGGATGACGGTGGTGCCCGAGCCGTCTTCCACGGCCAGGCGCAGGTCGCCGGCTGCACGCTCGACCAGCAGTTCGGCCTTGAGCGTGGGGCCGGTGGTGTCCAGGTCCCAGCGGGCGTTGAAGCTCAGGTCACCGCTCAGGCCCATGGCAGCCAGCGGAGGCTCCTCGGCCATGGACAGGGCATCGACCCAGGCCAGCGGCAGGGCCTGGGCGCGGCCGGTGCTGCGCAGGGCCCAGCGGCCGTCTCCGCCCTGGGTGGCGCGGGTGTCGTCCCAGGCCAGCAGCACGGGCTGCGGCGCCTCGGCATTGGCGCGGCGCTGGGCCAGCGTGGGCGGCGTGACCTGCAGGCTGCCGGCCGATGCCGTGAAGGTGGTGGACAGCACGGTACGGCCCGTGGTGCGCTGGGCGATCTGCACGGGCTGCTTGCCCGCCAGTTGCAACTGCCAGGGGCCGGGCAGGTCCTGGCCCGGATTCAACCGGGCCTGCAGTCTGTCGATGCTGGCCTGCCAGTCCAGGGGCGCGGCACCGCGCGCCGTGGCAAGGCCTGCCTGCAGGGCCGTGTCGATCTGCGCGGTCTGCGTGCCACGCTTCGCCTGGCCGGTGAGGGTGAGGCTGGCCTGCTCGGGCGAGCCCTTGAGGGCCAGGCGCAGCTCGGGCAGCTCCAGCGCCTGCTCGGGCGGCGTGTTGGCGGGCAGGTAGCGCAGCTTGGCGGCCTGCAGGTCGGCCTGCAGTTGCAGGCCGCTGGCGGGCAGCGGGTCGCCCACGGCGGCCTTCATGCGCTTTTGCAGGGCGCCCCATCCGCCGCGCCAGCTGGCGTCCAGCTGGGCCTGGCCTTCGACCAGGGCCCCGGCCAGCGGGTCCTTCATGCCGGGCAGCTTGCGCAGCCACTGCGTGAGGGCGGTGAGTGACGACAGCTTGAGCTGGCTGCTGCCCTGGCCTGCGGCGGGGCTGATGTGGCCGTCCAGCGAGAGCTCGGCGCCGGGCAGCTCGGCCTTCAGCACGGTCTGCAGTTTTTGCTGTTCGGTGTCGAACTGCAGGCTGCGGCTGCGCACCGACGCCTGCAGCGCATCAAGCTGCAGGTTCTCCAGCGAGAGCACGGGCTGGGCCCAGCGGCCCTTGGTGGCGAGTTTCTCTATGCGCAGGGGCTGGCGCTTGCCGCCCGCGGGCGCGGCTGCGGCCTGGATGTCCACGCTGAAGTCCACCTGCTGCTCGGCCGTGGTGCTGGCGCGCAGCTCGCCCTGCAGCGGCGCTGCTTCCAGGATGCTGTAGAGCGCGGCGGGGTCCAGGCGCTGGACCTTGGCCTGGCCTTCGAAGACCTTGGTGGCGGGCTCGAAGCGGCCCTGGGCGTCGATGCTGCCCGAGCCGATGGCGATCTGCGCCTGCTCCAGCAGCCACTGCTGGCCGTCATAGCGCACCGCGGCCTCGATCTGGTCCAGCGGCAGGCGCTGGCGGTCCCAGGGGCCAGGCATGGCGTTGTTCAGGCGTGTCGTCAGCTGCCAGGCGGTGGTGGCGATGGCCGAGCCTGGTGCCTGGTCCGATGCCTGATCCGTGGCGGGTGCTGTGCCTGGTGTCGTGGCTGGTGCCTGGGCTGTATCAGCTGCCTTGCCATCCGGCCCGGCCTGCAATTCGCCGCTGATGCGGGTGCGCGGTCCCTGGGGCCAGAAGGCGGCGATGTCGATCTGGCTGAGCTGGGCGCGCGCGGTCTGCAGCGGCTGGGGCTGCCAGGGCCGGATGCTGGCCTCGATGTCCGCATGCATGGGTTCGGACACGGGGGCGGCTTCCTTGCGCTCCCTGGCCTTGCCGTTCTTGCCATCGGCCTTGGCGGATTTCTGTACGACGGGAGGGGCAGGCGTTTCCTCGGACACCGTCCCGGGCTTGGCATCAACCTGGAGCTTGATGCCCAGTTGCGCAGCGGCGGTGGCCAGGGTGCCGTCGATCTGTGCCTTGGCCTGCACGGCCAGCGGTGCAGGTTTGGGGGCCTTGGCCGTGGAGGCTTCGTCATCCGATGCCAGGGCCGGCGCCTGCAGGTCGCCCTGCAGCTGGGCCTGGATGGCCATGGGCGCGCGGGCCTGCAGGCGCAGCCTGGCCTGGTAGTTGCCATCGGCCCATTGCAGGTCGCGCACGTCCAGCTGGTGCTCGCTGCCGTCATAGATGTAGTGGCCTTGCAGGCCCAGTACCTCGGCTTGGGGCGGGCCTTGCCAGACGATGCGCTCCACATGGAAGGGCACGTCGATCTTCACGGGCAGCACGAGCTGCTGCAGTGGCTCGACGGGTTTCTTGTCCTCGGGGTCGGGGGTGCTGGCAATGCTCAGCTCGGCGATGCGCACTTCGCCCAGGCGCACGGTGCGCGACAGCAGGGGGCGCAATTGCCAGCCGATGGTGGCGTCGCGCAGCTCCACCTTCATGGTGGGGCTTTGCCATTGCAGCCAGCCGATGCGCCCGCCCTGGCGCACGGTGCCGGTGACTTCCTTGGCCTGCAGGCTCTGGCCTGCGGGCAGCCAGCCGGCCACGCGCTGCAGGGTGTAGGCCAGCGAATCGGCACGGCCGGCCCACCACCATGCGGAACCCAGCAGGGCGGCCAGCAGCAGGACCAGCACCAGGAAGAACCAGAGCAGGGCGCGCAGCCAGCGGCGGCGCCGGGGCGCAGGCGAGGGAGGGGACGCCTGGGGGCTTTGATCTGGCGCGGCGGAGGAGGCAGGGGTATTCAAGCGGGAATCCACCATGGTCAGAAGTTGAAGCCCAGGCGCAGGTGCAGGCGCAGCTGCTTTTCCTGGGCGCCCCAGGCGATGTCGGCCTGCACGGGGCCCACGGGGCTGCGCCAGCGCAGGCCGGTGCCCACGCCCACGCGCATGTACATGGAGTCGGGCGCATCGCCCACGGTGCCGGCGTCCAGGAAGACGGCGTGCTCCCAGTCCTGTGTGTTGCCCTTGATGACGATGGGCCGCTGCCACTCGATGCTGCCCACGGCCATGTAGCGCCCGCCGATGACCTTGCCGCTGTCGGTGCGCGCACCGATGCTCTGGTAGCCGTAGCCGCGCACGGTGTTGTCGCCGCCGGTGATGAACAGCTGGGTGACGGGCAGGTCGGCATCCTTGCGGGCCAGCAGGGCGCCGCCGGAGGCGCGCAGCGCCAGGCGGCTGCGGCGCTTGGTCTCGGGGTCGACCTCGCCGATGGGAATCAGGCTGAGCCAGCGGCCGGAGACGCGGCCGAACGGCGTGCGCTGGGGCGTGAGCGTGGTGCCCGCGCCGACTTCCCAGGCAAAGCCGAAGCCCGAGGAGGGCGCCAGCGTGCTGTCGAAGTAGCGCCCGGTCCAGCCGTAGTTGGCCGTGACCGACGAGCTGGACGGGGGCGCGCCCTCGCCCTGGGTCTTGGCGTAGTCGTACTGCAGGTAGTAGTTGCGATCGATGTGGTCTTCGGACTTGGTGCGGCCGGCGCGCAGCTGCAGGCTGTTGACATCGAAGTCGCCCGAGGGCGCGCGCTCGGCCTTGGCCGTGGTGAACCAGCGCCACAGGGTTTCATCGGGCAGGGCGGTCCACTGCGTGGAGATCAGCGGGTTCTTGCGGTCGAAGCGCATGCGCGTGACGGCGCGCCAGCCCAGCCAGGGCAGGCGGTTGTGGATGTGGTCCACGCTCAGGCGCGGGCCGGTGTCGGTGCTCATGCCCACGCCGAAGACCCATTTCTGCATCTGGGCCTCGCGCACCTGGGCGATGACGGGCGTGGTGACCTGGGCGCCCTTGCGCTTGAGGGCCTCCTCATCCTCGGCGGCGCTTTCTCCCTGCTGGGGCACATTGGCCAGCGTGAGGAAGACGGAGTCGTAGTAGCCGCTGCTGGCCAGGCGCAGCTGGGCATCGACCAGGGCGGTCTGGTCGTATTCCTCGCCCTCGGGCAGGCGTGCGATGCGGGCCGTGCCCACGGGGTCGTAGCGCTGGGCGCCTTCGATGCGCAGCGGGCCGAAGGTGTAGGCCGGGCCGGGCGCATAGGCCACGCTGACATCGGCCTCATGCGTGTCGGCGTCGATGTCGGCCAGGCTGGAGTCGATGCGCGCCAGCGGGTAGCGGCGCGACTGCAGCGTGCGCAGGCCCTGGCTCTTGGCCTGGCTCCAGCTGGACTGGCTGAAGCGCTGGCCGGGCTGCAGCGGCCAGTCCTCTTCGATGGTGGCGCGCTGGGAGGCGCCGTCGGGATCATCGGCATTGACGCCCGCAAAGCGCACCTGGCTGCGCGCAATGGTGGCGGGCTCGCCCGGGTCCACCTTGACGGTGACCTGCAGCGGGGCCTCTTCGGATTCGGGCGTTTCCTTGATCTCCACCGTGACCGTGGGGCTGAAGTAGCCCAGCGTGCCGATCAGGTCGCGCACGTTGGCGTCGGTGGCGCCCAGCAGCCGCGTGAGCTCGCGCCGCTGCAGATCGCTCTGGTAGCGGTAGCGGCGCAGTTCGAGGTGCTTTTCCAGCAGCTCGCGCACTTCCTTGGGCGCATCGACGACGAGCGAGAAGGCCGGGTCGCCGGTCGCTGCAATCAGCGACGGGTCCGTGTCCTTGTCATCATTCTTGGACGGCAGGAGGCTGCAGCCACCGAGCATCAGGGCTGCACTCAACAGAAACAAAAACGCCGGCCCTCGGGCCGGCGCTGTCGCGGGGGGGAGCTTGGGCATCGGCCTATTTTGACAGCAGGCGCATGGCGTCTTCCAGACCTTTGAGTGTCAAAGGGTACATGCGGTTGCCCGTGAGCTGCTGGATGATGCTGATGCTCTGGCGGTACTGCCAGACGCCAGGCGGCTCGGGGTTGATCCAGGCAAAGCGCGGGAAGGCATGCGTCAGGCGCTGCAGCCATTCGGCGCCGGGCTCCTCGTTCATGTACTCCACGCTGCCGCCGGGCTGCAGGATCTCGTAGGGGCTCATGGTGGCGTCGCCCACGAAGATCAGCTTGTAGTCCTTGTTGTACTTGCGGATGATGTCCCAGGTCGGAAACTTCTCGGCGAAGCGGCGGCGGTTGTTCTTCCACATGAAGTCGTAGACGCAGTTGTGGAAGTAGTAGAACTCCAGGTGCTTGAACTCGCTCTTGACGGCCGAGAACAGCTCTTCCACGCGCTGCACATGCTCGTCCATGGTGCCGCCCACGTCCATGAGCAGCAGCACCTTCACGTTGTTGTGGCGCTCCGGGATCATCTTGATGTCCAGGTAGCCCGCGTTGGCGGCCGTGCTGCGGATGGTGTCGGGCAGGTCCAGCTCCAGCTCGCCGCCTTCGCGGGCGAACTTGCGCAGCCGGCGCAACGCGACCTTGATGTTGCGCGTGCCCAGCTCCTGCGTGTCGTCGTAGTCGCGGTAGGCGCGCTGCTCCCAGACCTTGACGGCGCTCTTGTTGCGGCCCGGCCCGCCGATGCGCACGCCGGCCGGGTTGTAGCCGCCGTGGCCGAAGGGGCTGGTGCCGCCCGTGCCTATCCATTTGTTGCCGCCTTCGTGCCGCTCCTTTTGCTCTTCGAGCCGCTTCTTGAGCGTCTCCATCAGCTCGTCCCAGCCCATGGCCTCGATGGCGGCCTTTTCCTCGGGCGAGAGCTCGCGCTCCAGCAGCTTCTTCAGCCAGTCCTGGGGAATTTCGCGCGTGAGGTCGGCCACCATCTCCACGCCCTTGAAGTAGGCGGCAAAGGCGCGGTCGTACTTGTCGTAGTGCTTCTCGTCCTTGACCAGCACGGTGCGGCCCAGGTGGTAGAAGTCGTCCAGGCTCCAGGCGTCGTCGCTCTTGGGGCCGACCACGCCGGCCTGCAGTGCCTCCAGCAGGGTCAGGAACTCCTTGACCGAGACGGGCAGCTTGGCCGCGCGCATGGTGTAGAAGAAGTCGATCAGCATGGCATCTCCCGAGGGCCCGGCGTACGCGCCCTCATGTGCGCGCCACGGCGGTGCTGCCGTCCGAATGGCGCTGCAACTGGTCCAGCAGCTGGGCGCGCGACTCGGGCCATTCGCCGCTGCGCAGGCTGTACATCACGGTGTCGCGGATGGTGCCGTCGCGGCGCAGCGCGTGGCCGCGGATCACGCCGTCCTTCTTCGCGCCCAGGCGCTCGATGGCGCGCTGGCTGGCGAAGTTGAAACAGTCCGTGCGCCAGCCCACCACATGGCAGGACAGCGTGTCGAACGCATGGCCCATGAGCATGAGCTTGGCCGAGGTGTTGACATGGGTGCGCTGCACGCTGCGCGCGTACCAGGTGTAGCCGATCTCCACGCGGCGCACCTCGGGCAGGATGTCGTGGTAGCTGCTGGTGCCCAGCACCTTGCCGCTGTCGTCGTCCAGCACGGCAAAGGCGAAGCGCTTGCCCAGGCTGCGCTGCTCCAGGGCGGCTTCGATATAGGCACGCACATCACCGGGCTCGGGTGCCGAGGTCACGCGGATGCGCCACAGCTGGCCGTCCTGCACGGCCTCGCGCAGCCCGGCTTCATGGGCGAGGGCCAGGGGCTCCAGCCGCACGCCGTTGAAGCGCATGACCACGGGTCGCACAAAGCCCTGGTGAGCCACCGCGCCGGCCACGGGAATGGTCGTCACCTGGCCGGTGAGGGCCGGCACGCCCGTGTCGTTGGTGTGTTCGGGATGGGGCATGGGCGCAGGCCTCAGCGGTTGCGCTGGTTCATGAAGACCAGCTTCTCGAACAGGCTCACATCCTGCTCGTTCTTGAGCAGGGCGCCCACCAGCGGCGGCACGGCGACCTTGCCCTCGGCGGTCTGCAGCGATTCCACGGGAATGTCCTCGGCCACCAGCAGCTTGAGCCAGTCGATCAGCTCGCTGGTGGAGGGCTTCTTCTTGAGGCCGGGCAGGTTGCGCACGTCGTAGAAGACCTTCATCGCGGCGGTCAGCAGCTCGCCCTGCAGCTTGGGGAAGTGCACGGCCACGATCTGGCGCATGGTGTCGGCGTCGGGGAACTTGATGTAGTGGAAGAAGCAGCGGCGCAGGAAGGCGTCGGGCAGCTCCTTTTCGTTGTTGGAGGTGATGAACACCAGCGGCCGGTGCTTGGCGCGGATCATCTCGCGCGTCTCGTAGCAGTAGAACTCCATGCGGTCGATCTCGCGCAGCAGGTCGTTCGGGAATTCGATGTCGGCCTTGTCGATCTCGTCGATCAGCAGGGCCACGGGCCGGTCGGCCGTGAAGGCCTGCCACAGCACGCCCTTGATGATGTAGTTGTGGATGTCCTTGACGCGCTCGCCACCGTCGATGTCGGACAGCTGCGAGTCGCGCAGGCGGCTGACGGCGTCGTATTCGTACAGCCCCTGCTGGGCCTTGGTGGTGGACTTGATGTGCCACTGCAGCAGCGGCATGTCCAGCGCCGCGGCCACTTCCTCGGCCAGCATGGTCTTGCCCGTGCCGGGCTCTCCCTTGACCAGCAGCGGGCGCTGCAAGGTGGCTGCGGCATTCACCGCGAGCATCAAATCCTGGGTGGCGACGTAGTTCTCGGAACCTTGAAATTTCATGGGCGGTATCAGCGTAAGTATTGATGGGGACGCTTGACGGTGACTGCCATAATCGTTCGCGCTACCCGCTCAGCAGTAGGCATCCGTCAGAACTCTTGAAGGATTGTGCGCGCAAAATGATAAAAACTTTGACCACGGTATTGGCGCTGACTGTCGCATCTGTGACCCCTGTGGCACAGGCCCAGCAAAGCAAAGGTGACGCAAAGGCAGGGGAGGGGAAGATCGCCATGTGCATTGGCTGCCATGGCATCCAGGGCTACCAGGCCAGCTTCCCCGAGGTGTACAAGGTCCCCAAGATTTCAGGACAGGGCGCACCCTACATCGTGGCCGCGCTGCAGGCCTACCAGAAGGGCGAGCGCAAGCACCCCACCATGCGCGGCATCGCCGATCCGCTGACCGAGCAGGACATGGCCGACGTGGCCGCCTACTACGCCGAGCATGGCGTGGCCAAGGCCGCCGACGCCAAGGTCCGCGAGCCCAGCACCCAGGTTGCCGCGCTGCTGCAAAAAGGGGCCTGCGTCTCCTGCCACGGCCAGGGTTTTTCCAAGCCCATCGACCCCAGCTACCCGAAGGTGGCGGGCCAGTATGCGGACTATCTGTACTCTGCCCTCAAGTCCTACAAGACCGAAGGCAACCCCCACATCGGCCGCAGCAACGGCGTGATGGCCGGCATTGCCAAGCAGTTCACCAACAGCGAACTCAAGGCGCTGGCCAACTACATCGGCAGCCTCGATGGCGAGCTGCAGACCCTGCCCCAGCCCCATTTCCGCCTCGGCCAGAAATCGCAGTAGGTCGCGCCTTTCCTCCAAAGCAAAAGCCCGCAATTGCGGGCTTTGTCTTGAGGGCAATGAAGGGCCGGAACTATACGCCGCCCGTGGCCTTGGCGCCGTCGCTGGTGGCGCGGCGCTGCACGGCGGCAATGTAGGCTTCGCCATCCGGGGGGCGGCCCGAGCGCTGGCTTTCCCAGAGCATCTGCCCCAGGCATTCCATGGTGGCGTGGTGGGCGTCGTGCAGCGAGTCCAGGCGGCGGCTGAGCAGCTCCACCGCCTGGCGTATGCCGCGCGGCTGGTCGATGCTGCACTGCTCGCTGATGGACAGGTGCATGGACAGGTGCAGGAAAGGATTGGTCACGCCGGGCGTGGCGTCGTAGTCGCGCAGCAGGGCGGCGTCCACGTCGGCGAGGTCATCGAAATACTCGGGATGCTCGGCAATCCAGAGGCTGGCCAGCGTCTCTATGGCCTCCATCGGCGCGCCGTTCAGCATCTTGGTGCGCACGCCGCAGAAAAAGCGCCGCACATCGGCTTGGGTGGGGTTGAACATGGTGGCGCGCAGCGTAGCACGCAGCCCTTTTGGGCGGGCACGCAAGGACTTTGCCGAGGGCCCGCCGCAAGAAGAGGTCAGAGCACTTCGAAGACCCTGCCGGTCTGGGCGCCTTCCACGCTGCGCTGGTAGGCCAGGGCCACGCGGGCGGCAGGCACGGTCTCGAAGCCGGGGAAGACCGAGCCATAGGCATCGGCCGATTCGGTCAGCAAGGTGGGGCTCACGGCATTGATGCGCAGGCCGCGCTGCAGTTCGACCGCAGCGCCGGTGACGAATCCGTGGAGGGCGGCATTCACCGTCGATGCATTGGCGCCGTGGCGGATGGGCTCGGTGGCGGCGACGCCGCTGGTCAGCGTGATGGAGCCGCCGTCGCGCAGCCAGCGCTGGCCCAGCAGGGCGAGCCGCACCTGGCCCAGCAGCTTGTCCTGCAGGCCGGAGTTGAACTGCTCGGCCGTCATCTCGGACAGCGGGCCGAAGTGCAGTTTGCCGGCCGTGCTGACGATGGCGTCCACCTGGCCGGCGGCTTCGAACATTTTCTGCAGCGTCTCGGGCTGCGTGAAGTCGGCGCGCAGGTCGCCGCTGTTGCGGCCCACGGTGACGATGTCATGGCGCGGGGCCAGCAGGGCGTGGACAGCGCGGCCAATGGTGCCGGTGGCACCGATGAGCAGGATCTTCATGCGGTTTTCTTTCGGAAGGAGTGAACAGGCCTCCAGTGTTTTGCAAATCGCTCATGCCATAAAGTAGCGAAATATTTTTGTACTACTAAGCATTGGTTAGCAATCCATGGACAAGCTGCGCAATATGGAGGTCTTCATGGCCGTGGTCGAGGACGGCAGCTTTGCCCAGGCCGCGCGGCGCCTGGACATCTCGGCCGTGATGGTGGGCAAGCATGTGCAGCAACTGGAAGCCCACCTGGGCGCGCGCCTGCTGCAGCGCACCACGCGGCGCCACAGCCTGACCGAGGTGGGGCGCAGCTTCTACGAGGACAGCCGCCAGGTCTTCGAGCAGTTGCGCTGGGCCGAGTCTGCCGTGGAGCGCAGCCGCAGCGCACCCCAGGGCCTGCTGCGCATCAGCGCGCCGACCACGCTGGGCAACCATGTGATCGCGCCGCTGGTGGCCGACTACCAGCTGGCCAATCCGCTGGTGCGCGTGGACCTGCAACTGAGCGACAGCATGGCCGACCTGGTGGGCGAGAACATCGATGTGGCCGTGCGCATCGGCCCCGTGGGCGGCGAAGGCCTGGTGGCGCGGCCGCTGCAGCCCTATCGCATGGTGATTGCGGCGGCGCCCTCGTACCTGCGGCGGCGCGGGCATCCGCGTGGCGTGGACGATCTGGCGCGCCATGACTGCCTGAGCTACGCGGTCTGGCAGCGCCGCTCGGAATGGATTTTGCGCGGCGACGGCTCGGGTTCGGTGCAGTGGCCCGAAGACGCCCGCCTGCGCTGCAACAGCGGCGACGGGCTGCGCCATGCGGCGCTGCGCGGCCTGGGCCTGATCCTGCAGCCCGAGGTGCTGCTGGCCGCCGACATGGCCGCGGGCCGGCTGGTGCCCGTGCTGCAGGACTGCGTGCCACTGCCGCGCCCGGTGCACCTGGTCTATCTGCCGGACCGCCGCCAACTGCCCAAGCTGGCGCAATTCGTGGACCACATGGTGCGGGCGCTGGGCGCGGCCTGAGGCCCGGTTTTCAGGGGCCGGGCGGCGGCGGGGCTTCCTGCGGCGCCTGGTCCTTCTCCTGCTGCGCCTGGGCCTCCTGCCGCTCCTTGGCCATCTGCTCGACCAGTTGCTGGCGGCCCTGCTTGGCCACGGCAATGAGCTGGGCCTGGTCCTTGTGGTGGGGGTACATGCGCTCGATCAGCTCCAGGTTGTGCTCCCGAAAGCGCGTGGTGGTGCGCTGGGCCTCGGCAGGGCTGTGGCCGGCGAGTTCCAGCACGGTGCGCGCCGAGACCAGGCTGGACTCGAAGACTTCGCGCTCGACATGGTGCACGCCCAGGTCGCGCAACTGGTACCAGTGGGCCATGTCGCGCGCGCGGGCCACGATCTCCAGGTGCGGAAAGCGCTTGCGCACGCGGGCGGCGATCTTCAGCGATTGCTCGGAAGAGTCCACGGCAATGACCAGCACCCGCGCCTTGTCCGCGCCGGCAATGCGCAGCAGGTCCATGCGCGTGGCATCGCCGAAGAACACGCGGTAGCCGAAGGTGTGGGCCACTTCCAGCATCTCCACGCTGTGGTCGAGGATGGTGGCCGGCACGCCCTGGGTCAGCAGCACGCGTGCCACGATCTGGCCGTAGCGGCCAAAGCCCGCAATGATGATTTGCGCGTCCTGCGGCTCCGATATTTCATGGGGCCTGGCAGGCTGGCCCGCGCCGTCGACCTGGCAATCCTTCATGTCGGCAAAGCGCTTGAGCAGCAGCTTGTCCATCAGCACCAGCACCAGCGGGCCGATCAGCATGGACAGGGCCACGGCGGCTACCAGCATGGACGAGATGCTGTGGTGGAACACCTTGTACTGCGCCGCCGTCTGGAACACCACGAAGGCGAACTCCCCGCCCTGGGCCAGCAGCAGGGTGAACACCGGGCGCTCGCGCCAGGGCAGCTTCAGCACGCGGGCCAGGGTGTAGAGCACGGCGCCCTTGAGCGCCAGAAAGCCCAGCACCATGGCCGCCATGGCCCAGGGCGCGCGCAGCAGCACGCCGAAGTCGATGCTCATGCCCACGGCCATGAAGAACAGGCCCAGCAGCAGGCCCTTGAAGGGCTCGATGTTGGTCTCCAGCTCGCTGCGGTACTCGCTGTCGGCCAGCAGCACGCCGGCCAGGAAGGCGCCCAGCGCCATGGACAGGCCCACCTGCACCATCAGCATGGCAATGCCCACCACCAGCAGCAGCGAGGTGGCCGTGAAGATCTCGGGCGTGCGGCTGCGCGCGATCCAGCGCAGCAGGGGGCGCAGCAGCAGGCGGCCGCCCACCACCACGGCGGCGATGGTGCCCACGGTCTTGAGCACCTGCAGCCACAGGTGGCTGTCGGTGTGCGTGGCATTGGCGGCCTTGACCGCGCCCAGGATGGGGATCAGCGCCAGGATGGGAATGGCGGCCACGTCCTGGAACAGCAGGATGGAAAAGCCGGCCTGGCCGCTGGGCGTGCGCATGAGGTTGCGCTCGGCCATGACCTGCAGGCAGATGGCCGTGGACGACAGGGCCAGGCCCATGCCCGCGATCAGGCTCACGCGCCAGGAAAAGCCGAAGGCCCAGGCCGCCAGGAACAGCACGCCCGTGCAGGCCAGCATCTGCGCCAGCCCCCATCCCAGGATGGGCCGGCGCAGCTCCCACAGGCGGCTGGGCTGCAGCTCCAGCCCGATCACGAAGAGCATCAGCACCACGCCGAACTCGGCAAAATGAAGAATGTCATCCACATTGCTGACAAGCGACAGTCCCCAGGGGCCCATGGCAATCCCGGCACCCAGGTAGCCAATGATGGCGCCCAGGCCCAGGGCACGCGCAATGGGCACGGCCAGCACGGCGGCGGTGAGATAGAGAAAGCCGTAGGTCAGCCAGATGGGGGCGCTGTGTTCCATGGGAGCTTGGGATCTTGGAGTTGGTGTTTACCCTGGGGCAATTGATTGTGTCACTCTCACAGCCGGGTCAGCTTTCTGACAGGGTTAAAAATGCCCCCACGCTCCCCTTGCTGCGCAAGGTCCGCTGACCCTGGCCGGGCGCCCCCCGAGGGGGCCGTTTTCATCTTGGGGCGGCCCGGCGATGAAAAATGCCACCGAATGCTTCACCGCCCCATCCGGCTTTGCCGCGGCAGTGCGTCATATCGGCTGCACAGTTTTAAGATGCCGGCCTGCTCCGTATTTTTAAGGTGTTTGGCATGGATTGGCATACTTGGATCGCCTACTTTGTGGCCTGCTGGATCATTGCGGTCTCCCCAGGCTCGGGCGCCGTGCTGTCCATGAGCCATGGCCTGTCGTATGGCGTGCGCAAGAGCAGCGCCACCATCTTCGGGCTGCAGCTGGGGCTGCTGACCATCTTGCTGATCGCCGGTGCGGGCGTGGGCTCGCTGCTGCTGGCCTCCGAATGGGCGTTCAACGCCGTCAAGATCGTCGGCGCCTGCTATCTGATCTACCTGGGCATCAGCCAATGGCGCTCGGGTGCCGCACCCCTGGCCACCCAGGAATCCATGCCCGAGCTCAGCGTGCGCCGCCGCGTGCTCACGGGCTTCCTGACCAATGCCACCAATCCCAAGGGCATCATCTTCATGGTGGCCGTGCTGCCCCAGTTCATGACCACCAGCCGCCCGCTGTGGCTGCAGTTGCTGATCCTGGCCGCCACCATGCTGGCCGTGGACACCATGGTCATGCACGGCTATGCGGCCAGCGCCAGCGCGCTGCGCGGCTTCATGCGCAGCGCGCGTGCGGTGCGCAGCCAGAACCGGGTCTTTGGCGCACTGCTGATGGCCGTGGGCACAGGCCTGTTCTTTGTTCAGCGCGCGTCCAGGTGACATCCACCCTGGACTAACCCTAGCCTGTCGCGCGCCCGACATGGAGCGCGCGGCACCGGCCCCTACCATTTGGGGCATGAAAACCTTCCATTCCTATTCCGAAGTGCGTGCCTGCGTGGGGCAGGAAGTCGCCGTCAGCGACTGGATCACCATCACCCAGCAGCAGGTGCAGCTGTTCGCCGATGCCACGGGCGACCAGCAATGGATCCATGTGGACCCCGAGCGCGCGTCCAAGGGCCCCTTCGGCGCGCCGATTGCGCACGGCTTTCTGACGCTGTCGCTGATCCCCCAGTTTTTCCAGAACTGCTTTCACATCGAAGGCGCGCAAATGGGCGTGAACTACGGCCTCAACCGCGTGCGCTTCACCTCTCCCGTGCCCGTGGGCAGCCGCCTGCGTGCGCGCCTGACGCTGCAGGCCGCCGAGCCCATCGAGCCCGGTGGGCTGCAGATGACCTGGCTGGTGACCGTGGAGCGCGAAGGCGCCGACAAGCCCGCCTGCGTGGCCGAGTCCGTGGCCCGCAACTACGGCGCCAAGGCCTGAATCAAAACTGACCCCCACGCTACCCTTGCTACGCAAGGTCCGCTGCCCCCCGGAGGGGGCGCTTTTCATCTTGGGGCGGCCCGGCGATGAAAAAAGCCCGCAGGGGGCACCTGCGGGCTGGCTGCGTGGTGGCAGCGGTTGCGGGGGGCTGAGGCTCAGGCGCCGAAGTTCAGCTGGCCCGAACGCTCGGCGGCGGCGGCTTCGCGGCGCACTTCATCGCGGCTCACGGTGGCGGTGGCAGTGTTCTGGATGGGCAGGTAGCCTTCGGCGACGGAGGGCATGGTGCCATTGGCCTGGGCGGCCTTGAGGTCGGCCATGACCTGGGCACGTGTCAGCGTGCTTTGGGTCTTCACTTCGGGCGGGTAGCTGCTGTTGTCGGCGTAGTCGAAGCCGGCAGCCTGGGCGGCGATGGCGGAGATGGAGAGGGCGGCCAGGACGGCAAAACGGCGGGTGTTCTTCATGATTCAAGTCCTTTGTTTTGTTTCTGGGACAGGGCGTTCTTTGCGGAAATCGCTTGGTAACGTAGAGCCCATGACTCAAATGTAGGACGGCTTGGAATCGGGAAAAACCCTTGGATTGGCAATGCGCTTTTTCAGCTGTTGAAACAATCGGCCGGGAACTTTCCGCCCGGTCCGACCGATCGCTCAGGCCGCGCCGGCTGCTCCCTCGGCCAGGGCAGCGCCCGCGAATTGCTGCTGGCGCCAGGCTTCGAACACGGTCACGGCCACGGCATTGGACAGGTTCAGGCTGCGCTGCTGCGGCAGCATGGGCAGCCGCAGGCGCTGCTGCGGCGGGAACTGCTCGCGCACCTCGGCGGGCAGGCCCTTGCTTTCGGAGCCGAACACCAGCCAGTCGCCGGGCTGGAAACCGATGGCGTGGGCGGGGCTGCTGCTGTGCGTGGTCATGGCGAACATGCGCTGGCGGTCCGGCTGGCAGTCCTGCAGGAAGGCCTGCCAGTCGGCATGGCGGCGCACGGGCGCGTACTCGTGGTAGTCGAGGCCGGCGCGGCGCATCAGGCGGTCTTCCATGGAAAAGCCCAGCGGCTCGATCAGGTGCAGGCTGCAGCCGGTGTTGGCGGCCAGACGGATCACATTGCCGGTATTGGGCGGGATCTCCGGCGCGACGAGAACGATATGGAACATGGCCCGTATTGTCTCGCGGCGGCCTATGCCCCCGGGCCCCGAACCCCCACGATCAGGGCGTGCGCGCCAGCACCAGGGCGCTGACCTCGGCCGCGCCTGCACGCCGCAGGCAGGTGGCCAGCGCATGCAGGCTGGCACCCGTGGTCATCACATCGTCGATCAGCAGGACCCTGCGGCCGCGCACATGGGGCAGTTGCGCCGGCGGCACCGCGAAGACCCCGCGCAGCTGGCGCAGGCGCAGGGCGCGCGGCAGGTCATGCTGGGCCTGTGCCGTGTGGGCGCGCTGCACGGCCTGGTGCCGCAGCTTGCCGCGGGTGGATGGGCCTGACAGCGCACGGGCCAGCACCAGGGCCTGGTGAAAGCCGCGTTCGCGCAGGCGCTGGGCAGACAGGGGCATGGGCAGCAGCAGATCGCATTGCTCCAGCTGCTCGCGGGCCCCGTGCTGCTCCAGCAGCAGGGCGGCCAGGCTGCGTGCCAGGCCGGTGTCTCCCCGGAATTTGAAGTCGCCGATCACCGTGTGCCAGGGATAGGCGTAGTCCAGCGCGGCAAGGCAGTGCGTCAGTGGCGGGGGCTTGACCAGGCAGGCGCCGCAGACCTGCTGGCCCCCGCTGGCGCCGTGCCCCGCTGGCAGCGGCATGGCACAAAGCCCGCAGCGCGGCAGCGGCCTGGCCCAGCGCAAGCGGCAGTCCTGGCACAGGCGCTGCGCCGGCCAGCGGCGGCAGACGGCGCACTGGCTGGGCAGGCCGGCATGCCAGTGCGAAAGCCATGACGCAGGCAGGTTGGGCATGGAGTCAATATACTCGCGCCGCGTCCGCCACCCCTTTGCTCCGGGGCCGGGCGCCTGTCTTTCGAGGAGCCCGGATTCCCCGCCCAGCCATGTCCCACGAATTGCCCCCCACCATCGATCCGGCCGCCGCATTGCGCTGGCAGCAGGCCGCGCCTGCGGCCTCGCCGTGGCTGCATGAGGAGGTGGCGCGCCGCATGCAGGAGCGGCTGGACTGGATCGTCAAGCCGCCCCAGCGCTGGTGCCACTG
Source organism: Delftia sp. NA_296.1 (assembly GCF_052692095.1). NCBI lineage: Bacteria > Pseudomonadati > Pseudomonadota > Betaproteobacteria > Burkholderiales > Comamonadaceae > Delftia > Delftia sp. NA_296.1. The sequence goes on from NZ_JBQZGF010000005.1 coordinate 300,664, forward strand.
GCAGCCCGTGCGCGGCGGCCTGCAGGCCCATGCGCTGCTGCGCCAGCGCTATGCGCAGTCCGAATGCCTGGTCTATGAAGCCTCGCCGCTGCATGAGGCCGCCGCCCGCGAGCAGCTGGGCGCGCGCTGGTGGCAGCCCGCGCGCTGGACCGGGGGCGCCACGCGCTTCGGCGAACCCGAGCCTGCCGGCGTGGACATGCTGTGGGCCAACATGGCCCTGCACCAGCAGGCCGACCCGCAGGCGCTGATCACGCGCTGGCATCAGGCGCTGTCCGTGGACGGCTATGTGATGTTCTCCTGCCTGGGGCCCGATACGCTGCGCGAGCTGCACGCCATCTACGCCCAACTGGGCTGGCCGCCCGCCGGCCAGGCCTTCACCGACATGCATGACTGGGGCGACATGCTGGTGCACGCAGGCTTCAGCGAGCCGGTGATGGACATGGAGCACATCACGCTGACCTTTGCCACGCCCGAGCGGCTGCTGCAGGAGCTGCGCGAGCTGGGCCGCAACTTCCATCCGCAGCGCTTTGCCGCCCTGCGCGGCCGCCGCTGGCAGCAGCGCCTGCACGATGCCCTGCGCGAGCGCCTGGCCGGCCCCGACGGGCAGCTGGCGCTGACCTTCGAGATCGTCTACGGCCACGCCTACAAGCCGCAGCCGCGCGTGCGCCTGGAGTCCAGCAGCGCCGTATCGCTGGAGGACATGCGCAGCATGCTGCGCCAGCCGCGCAACACGGGTTTGCGATAGCCCCAATGTCGCTTTCCGGTCATTGATCGAAAACAAAAACGTCTACACTTTTCCCGAGCTGACAGAGACAACAGCTTTCCCTGGGCTCGCTTTCCCGGGCCGGGAAAAGACCAGCGGTCCGCAGGCCGAAAGGGGAGACGATTTGGTGTTTCGTTTTGCCACGGGAACGAGAACGGGCCGACCCATCCAGGAGCGGCCTGCCCACGAGTTTGATCATCACCGGCTGCAGCAGTGCCTGTTCCTCTGGGAGCGGGCACTGGTCTTTCTGTCCCTGCTGTCCCCTCTTCTGTGTCGCATGCCGGGCCGCATGCGCCCCCTTTTCCAATCCGCTCCCGGCCCCCATGGCACACATGCCCTGAATGGCCGGCGTGCGCGCATTCTTCCGTCCACCTTGCTGCTGTCCTCCGAATTCATGCGCCTGCAGGCGCAGGCGGGGATGGCTGTACGCCCGAATCCTGGTCCCACGTCCGAGCTGCCGTTGATGCCGGCTGGCACGCTATTGGTGATTGCGCGCAGGCACATCTGCGGCGCTTTCATGCATGCTCGGACAGTTGAGGCCGGGAGTTGCCCTTTGGGCAGGCGTTGAACGGTCTGGCTGCGCGGCCCCCACGCCGGCGCAGCGGAGCGAGTGGATAACCCGAGGCTTAGATGTAAGTGAAAACTATGAAAAGCATTTCCACCAAGCTGGTTCTCTGGGGCTTGATGAGTGTGGCAGGGGGAGGCTCCCTTGCGCATGCGACGACAGATCTGCCAGGCGGCCCGGCCGTCAATCAGCTCAACCTTCATCCGGCAGTCACGCGCATCGCGCATGAGCAGCATTACCTGCACTGGATGATGCTGATCATCTGCACGGTGATCTTCATCGGCGTGTTCGCCGTGATGTTCTATTCGATCTGGAAGCACCGCAAATCGCGCGGCGCCAAGGCGGCGAACTTCCACGAATCGGCCACGGTCGAGGTGGTCTGGACCATCGTGCCGTTCATCATCGTCGTGCTCATGGCGCTGCCGGCCACCAAGGTGCTGGTGGCGCAGAAGGACACCACCAACGCCGATGTCACCATCAAGGCCACGGGCTACCAGTGGAAATGGGGCTACGACTACATCAACGGCGAAGGCGAGGGCCTGAGCTTCATCTCCACGCTGGACAGCAGCCACCGCGCGCTGTCCGACAGCGGCGATGTCTCCAAGGCACCCAACGACTACCTGCTCAAGGTGGACAACCCGCTGGTCGTGCCCGTGGACCGCAAGGTGCGCATCATCACCACGGCCAATGACGTGATCCACTCCTTCATGGTGCCGTCCTTCGGCATCAAGCAGGACGCGATCCCGGGCTTTGTGCGCGACACCTGGTTCCGTGCCGAAAAGACCGGCGACTACTACGGCCAGTGCGCCGAGCTGTGCGGCAAGGAGCATGCCTACATGCCCATCCACGTGAAGGTGCTGTCGAGCGACGGCTACAAGGCCTGGGTGGACGAGCAAAAGAAGATCGCCGCCGCCAAGAAGGACGACCCCAGCAAGGTCTGGAGCCTGCCCGACCTGATGGCACGTGGCGAGAAGGTCTATGCCGCCAACTGCGCGGCCTGCCACCAGGCCAACGGCAAGGGCGCCGGTCCCATCAAGCCGCTGGACGGCAGTCCCATCGTCCTGGGTCCCACGGCCGAGATGATGCATGTGGTGCTGGAAGGCCGTGCCAACGGCGCCATGCCCGCCTGGAAACAGCTGAGCGATACCGAGCTGGCCGCCGTGGTCACCTTTGCCAAGAACCACTGGTCCAACAAGACCGGCCAGCTGGTGCAGCCGGCCGAGTTCGTGGCCGCCCGCACCGGCAAGTTCCCCGGCCAGTGAGCCCGCAAGACAGATGAGCGATTGGAGATAACAGCATGAGCGCCGTACTTCCCCCCATCCACAGCCCTGCGGGCGAGGGCCACGAACATGCGCATGAGCACGAGCATGGACACGGGCATGACGACCATCACCACCACGCCACGCCCACGGGCTGGCGGCGCTGGATGTTCGCCACCAACCACAAGGACATCGGCACGCTGTACCTGCTGTTCTCGTTCACCATGCTGATGGTGGGCGGGGTGCTGGCGCTGCTGATCCGCGCCGAGCTGTTCCAGCCCGGGCTGCAGATCGTCAACCCCGAGCTGTTCAACCAGCTGACCACCATGCACGGCCTGATCATGGTGTTCGGCGCCATCATGCCGGCCTTCGTGGGCTTTGCGAACTGGATGCTGCCGCTGCAGATCGGCGCCTCCGACATGGCCTTCGCGCGCATGAACAACTTCAGCTTCTGGCTGCTGATCCCGGCCGGCCTGATGCTGGTGGGCTCGTTCTTCATGCCCGGCGGCGCCCCCGCCGCAGGCTGGACGCTGTATGCGCCGCTGACGCTGCAGATGGGCCCGTCCATGGACACCTCCATCCTGGCCATGCACATCATGGGCGCCAGCTCCATCATGGGCGCCATCAACATCATCGTCACCGTGCTGAACATGCGCGCGCCCGGCATGACGCTGATGAAGATGCCCATGTTCGCCTGGACCTGGCTGATCACCGCCTACCTGCTGATCGCCGTCATGCCCGTGCTGGCCGGCGCCATCACCATGACGCTGACGGACCGCCATTTCGGCACCAGCTTCTTCAACCCCGCAGGCGGCGGCGACCCGGTGATGTACCAACACATCTTCTGGTTCTTCGGCCACCCCGAGGTCTACATCATGATCTTGCCGGCCTTCGGCATCATCAGCCAGATCGTGCCGGCCTTCAGCCGCAAGAAGCTGTTCGGCTATGCCTCCATGGTGTATGCGACCTCGTCCATCGCCATCCTGTCCTTCATCGTGTGGGCGCACCACATGTTCACGACCGGCATGCCCGTCACGGGCCAGCTGTTCTTCATGTACGCCACCATGCTGATCTCGGTGCCCACGGCCGTGAAGATCTTCAACTGGGTGGCCACCATGTGGCGCGGCTCCATGACCTTCGAGACGCCCATGCTGTTCTCGGTGGGCTTCATCTTCGTGTTCACCATGGGCGGTTTCACGGGCCTGATCCTGTCGATGGCGCCCATCGACATCCAGCTGCAGGACACCTACTACGTGGTGGCCCACTTCCACTACGTGCTGGTGGCCGGATCGCTGTTCTCCATGTTCGCGGCCTACTACTACTGGGCACCCAAGTGGACCGGCGTGATGTATTCGGAGACGCGCGGCCAGATCCACTTCTGGGGCTCACTGATCTTCTTCAATGTCACCTTCTTCCCCATGCACTTCCTGGGCCTGGCCGGCATGCCGCGCCGCTATGCCGACTACCCCATGCAGTTCGCCGACTTCAACATGGTGGCCTCGCTGGGCGCGCTGGGCTTCGGCCTGATGCAGGTGTATTTCTTCCTCTTCGTCGTCGTGCCCGCCATGCGCGGCAAGGGCGAGAAGGCGCCGCAAAAGCCCTGGGAGGCCGCCGAGGGCCTGGAGTGGGAAGTGCCTTCGCCGGCGCCGTTCCATACCTTCGAGACGCCGCCCAAGCTCGATGCCACCGCCACCCGCATCATCGGTTGATGCAAGCCCCAAGGGAGATGCACATGGACGCACAGCAACGAAAAGCCAACCTGCGGCTGGCGCTGATCCTGGTATCGGTGGCGCTGGTCTTTCTGGCCGGCTTCGTGATCAAGATCACCGTGCTCCATTGAGGGCAGGCAACAGGAGGGACGTCCGTGAGCGTGCGCAGTGAAAACGCGAAGATGGTGGGCAAGCTGGCCGTGGTGGCGCTGGGCATGTTTGCCTTCGGCTACGTGCTGATTCCCATCTACAAGCACATCTGCGAGCTCACGGGCATCAACATCCTGTCGCTGTCCGAGCGCCAGGTGCCGGGCAACGGCACGGCCGGGCGCGATGTGAAGCTGCCCGCCAACTCGCAGGTGGACAAGAGCCGCACCATCACCGTGGAGTTCGACGCCAATGCGCGCGGGCCCTGGGACTTCAAGCCGGCGCAGCGCTCCATCCAGGTCCATCCGGGCGAGCTGGCCACGGTCATGTACGAGTTCCAGAATGTGCAGGACCGCCGCATGGCGGCCCAGGCGATACCGAGCTATGCGCCACGCCAGGCGGCCGCGCATTTCAACAAGCTGGAGTGCTTTTGCTTTTCGCAGTACACGCTGGAGCCCGGAGAAAAGCGCGAGTGGCCGGTGGCCTTCGTGATCGATCCGCGCATCTCCAAGGATGTGACCACGATCACGCTGTCCTATACCTTCTTCGAGGTGGGCGGCAGGACGCCGGCCGCACCCACGGGCGAGGCGCCGGTGGCGGCAGGGCCGAAGCAGGAGCCCGCCTCATGAATGCGCCGCAGCCACGGGAGCCGCGCCGCCCGCCCAGCGTGTGGCGCACGGTGCGCGCCGTGGCTTGGTCGCTCTTCGGCGTGCGCAGGGGAAGCGAGTACCAGCAGGACGGGGAGCGCATCACGCCGCTGCATGTGATTGCAGTGGGGCTGGCGGCCATCTTCGTGCTGGTGCTGGGATTGATCGCGCTGGTCAAGCTCGTGGTCTGAGCGGCGCGGCCATCGGGGACAGAGTGATAGACGGGAAACCGAGAACCAAGAATTTCAGGAGCTGAGCAATGAGTGCAACCACCCACGGCAAAACGCCTTACTACTACGTGCCGGCCGAGTCCAGCCACCCCGTCATGGCGGCGGCGGGGCTGTTCTTCGTGATCCTAGGCGCGGGCAACTGGATCAATGGGCATGAATGGGGCATGTACAGCCTGGGCCTTGGCCTGGTCTGGTGGCTGGCCGTGCTCTTTTTCTGGTTCCGGGAAGCCGCGCATGAAAGCGAGTCGGGCAAGTACGGGCGCAAGATCGACCTGTCCTTCCGCTGGAGCATGAGCTGGTTCATCTTCTCCGAGGTGATGTTCTTCGGCGCCTTCTTCACCGCCCTGTGGTGGGCGCGTTCGCATTCGGTGCCCGCGCTGGGCAGCCTGGACAACGCTTTGCTCTGGCCCGACTTCAAGGCCGTCTGGCCCAGCATGGCGGCCGGTGCCACGGCCTCGCCGGCCAACAGCGTCGAGCCCTTCCAGACCGTGGGTCCGTTCTGGCTGCCCACCATCAACACGGCGCTGCTGCTGACCTCGGGCGTGACGCTGACCATCGCCCACCATGCGCTGCAGGCCGGCCACCGCGCCCGCACCATCGCCTTCATGTGGATGACGGTGGTCCTGGGCTTCGTATTCCTGTGCGTGCAGGGCTACGAGTACTACCACCTGTACACCGAGCTGAACCTCAAGCTGTCCTCGGGCGTGTTCGGCTCGACCTTCTTCCTGCTCACAGGATTCCACGGCTTCCACGTCTTCGTGGGCATGCTGATGCTGTTCTTCATCACCATGCGCCTGCATGCGGGGCACTTCACGTCCGAGCGGCATTTCGGCTTCGAGGGCGCGGCCTGGTACTGGCACTTCGTGGACGTGGTCTGGCTGTTCCTCTACGTCCTCGTGTACTGGATGTGAGGGCCTGCCCGCCCCATGCAAAAAGAAGCGCCTGGGCGCTTCTTTTTGTTTGCGGGGGCAGGGGGCTTGTCTATTGCCCGGCGGTCCAGCCCGTGGGATGGATGTAGCCCTGCTTGGCGGCCAGCAGCACGCACAGGAACAGCGTGATGGACAGGCCCACGCGCAGCGCCAGTGCGCGGAACATGGCGCGGCTGCGGCGCCTGTCGTCGCCCGGACCCTCCTGGTCTTCGGGATTGCGGCGCATCATGAAGAACAAGGCGCTGCCCAGACTGGCGACAATGGCCAGCAGGGCGAGAACGATCACGAATTTCATGGGTGGATTATCCGGTGCGTGTTTCCAGAATGCCAGACCGCTGGCGGTTTGTACTGATCACCTTGGCCGCGCTGATCGGCGTGGCCATCACACTGTCCCTGGGCCGCTGGCAACTGCAGCGCGCGGCCTACAAGCAGCAATTGTTCGATGCCGTGCAGCGCCAGCAGGGCCTGCCGCCGTTGGACAACGCGCAGCTGGCGCCCATGCAGCCCGGTGCTGCCCTGAACACCGAGGCGGCGCCCTGGCTGCACCGGCCCGTGCGACTGCAGGGCCACTGGATTGCCGGGCAATCGCTGTACCTGGACAACCGCCAGATGCAGGGCCAGCCGGGCTTCTTTGTGCTCACGCCGCTGCGGCTGGCCGCGCCGCATCAGGATGTGGTGATTGCCGTGCAGCGCGGCTGGGTGCCGCGCAACTTCCTGGACCGCACGGCCTTGCCCGAGGTGCAGACGCCCGAAGGCCTGGTGACCGTTGAGGGGCGCATGGAGGCCGCGCCGTCCCGGCTCTACGAATTCGGCCGTGCAGGGGCAGACCCTGATGGGCAAAAGTCGCGCATCCGACAGAATGTGGACATTGCCGAATGGGCCGTGGCCTCCGGGCTGCCGCTGCGCGAATGGAGCCTGCTGCAGACCGGCGAAGCCAGCGAAGGCCTGCGGCGCGACTGGCCCGTTGTGACGGCCGGTGTCGAGAAACACCATGGCTATGCGTTCCAATGGTTTGGACTTGCGGCCCTGATCACGCTTTTGTATGTCTGGTTCCAAATCGTCCGACGCTTTGTCCGCCCGCGCCATGCCCGCTCCTGAGACTCCCCTGGAGATGACCGTCCATGGCCTGCCACCCTTGCAGCCGGCCCTTGCCGGCGCGCAGCGCACGCGCAGCGGCCGCTGGAAGATGCTGGCCGTGTTCGCGGTCTGCGCCGCGCCCGTGGTGGCCTCCTATTTCACCTACTACGTGCTGCGGCCTGGCCAGCAGCGCAGCTTTGGCGAGCTGATCGCGGCCCAGCCGGCCCTGCCTTCGGCCACGGCCACCACGCTGGACGGCGCGCCGCTGCCGCTGCAGTCGCTCAAGGGCCAGTGGCTGCTGCTCAGCGTGGCGGGCGGTGCCTGCGGCAGCGCCTGCGAAAGCCATCTCTATCTGCAGCGCCAGCTGCGCGAGACACTGGGCCGCGAAAAGGACCGGCTGGACCGGGTCTGGCTCATCTCCGACGACGCACCCGTGCCCGCGCACCTGCGCCCCGCGCTGGCCCAGGCCACGGTGCTGCGCGTGCCTGAGGCCGTGCTGCGCGGCTGGCTGCAGCCGGCGCCCGGCCATGCGCTGCAGGACCACCTGTACGTGGTGGACCCGCAGGGCCACTGGATGATGCGCATGCCCGCAGGCCTGGGCATGGCCGATGCCGGCAAGGCCAAGCGCGACCTGGACCGGCTGCTGCGTGCATCGGCCTCCTGGGACACGGCAGGGCGTCCGGGCGACGGCGAGTAAGGCTGGCAGGCCCCGGTAGGCCGGCAGGCAGGCCCCGCGGCGCCGGGGTCTTGCGGTTATGGGTTATGGTTTGCGGCTGTGCGAAAGCGCCTTCAGCGGACGCTTTCGCCTTTTCCCTTTCCAGCCCGGGCCGGCGCGCAGCCTTTGCGGCCACGCAGCCTGCGGCAACTACCTTGTTGAGGAAGCATGAACAAACGGACAGCGCTGCGCGTTCTGGGCTTGACCGCCATGGCATGGGGCGCCCTGGCGCTGAGCGGATGCTCGCGCGAGGCAAAGACCAGTTTCCAGGGCGTCGATGTCACGGGCGCCGAATACGCCAAGGACATTCCCCTGCGCGATGTGGACGGCAAGCAGCGCAGCATCAAGGACTTTGCGGGCAAGGTCGTCGTGGTCTTCTTCGGCTACACGCAATGCCCCGATGTCTGCCCCACCACCCTGCAGGAGCTGGTCGAGGTCAAGCAGCAACTGGGCGCCGATGGCGACAGGCTGCAGGGCGTCTTCGTCAGCCTGGACCCCGAGCGCGACACGCCCGAGGTGCTCAAGGCCTACCTGGGCAACTTCGACCCCGGCTTCGTCGGCCTGCACGGCACGCCGGACGAGACGGCGGCCGTGGCCAAGGACTTCAAGCTCTTCTACAAGAAAGTGCCCGGCAAGACCGAAGGCACCTACACGCTGGACCATTCGGCCGGCAGCTATGTCTATGACACGGCCGGCCGCCTGCGCGTGTATGAGCGATACGGCGGCGGCCCGCAGGTGCTGGGCGCCGACGTCAAGGCCCTGCTGCAGGAAAAGCGTTCCTGATCCTGCGCGCGCCGCAGCCAATGTGACCCCCGTCACATTGACTGCGTTTAGGTGCGCTGCAGCACACCATCCCTGATGTGCATCGCCTCAGGACTGCTTAGAGTGGGCCCCGCCTGGGGGTGTCATGCCGACGCCCCGCCCATCTCCGAGAGACCTGATCCATGCGGCGAAACGTGTACGTCACCCAGCGTGAGTACCCTCTGAGCGAAGGAGAGACGCTTCTTTCCGTCACCGACCTGAAGGGGCGCATCGTCTATGCCAACGATGCCTTCATCCGCGTCAGCGGCTTCGAGGCCGCCGAGCTCTACGGCAAGGCCCACAGCATCGTGCGCCATCCCGACATGCCGGCCGCCGCCTTTGCCGACATGTGGTCCACCATCCAGCGCGGACTGCCCTGGAGCGCCCTGGTCAAGAACCGGCGCAAGAATGGCGACCACTACTGGGTGCGCGCCAACGCCAGTCCCATACGCCATGCGGGCGCCGTGGTCGGCTACCTGTCCGTGCGCACCCGGCCCGAGCCGCGCGAGGTGCAGCAGCATGCGGCGCTCTATGAACAGATCAATGCCGGCGTGCACTCGCTTGGCCTGCACCGGGGCTTTCCCGTGGGGCGTGGCGCCGTGGGCGCGCTGCAGCGGTGGTGGCGCTTTCGGCCACTGGCCTGGCGCGTGCAGGCCGTGGTGGCCGGCCTGTGGCTGCTGGGGTCGGCCGGGCTGTGGTCACCCGCGCTGCAGGCATCGGCCGTGCCGCCGGCCCAGGTCTGGCCGGCCTGGCTGATCTGGAGCCTGGCCTGCGTGGCGTCCGGGCAGTGGCTGCGCAGCCGGCTGCTCATGCCCCTGGCGGCGCTGCGCGGCCAGGCCCAGGCCGTGGCCAGCGGGCAGCAGACCGATGCACGGTTCCTGCAGCGCACGGACGAGATCGGTGCCATCGGCAGCGCCGTGCGGCAGACCGGACTCAACCTGGTCTCCCTGGTCGGCGACATCCAGGGCAAGAGCGACCAGGTGCGCCGCTGCGCGCTGGCCGTGCAGCAGGGCAGCACCGAACTGAGCGACCGCACCGAAGCCGCGGCCGCAAGCCTGGAGCAGTCGGCCCAGGCCATGCAGGCCCTGGCCAGCGCCATCGAGCGCAGCAGCGCCCAGGCCGGCGAGGCCGCCGCCCGCGCGCGGCACGGCGTGGACATGGCAGGGCAGAGCAGCCGCATGGTCGTGCAACTGGACCAGGGCATGCGCGGCGTGGCCCAGACCAGCGACCAAGTGGGGCAGATCAGCTCGCTCATCGACGGCATCGCCTTCCAGACCAACCTGCTGGCGCTCAACGCCGCCGTGGAGGCGGCACGCGCGGGGGAACACGGCAAGGGCTTTGCCGTGGTGGCCGACGAGGTGCGCGGCCTGTCCCAGCGCAGCGCCCACGCCGCGCGCCAGATCAAGGCGTTGATCGAGGCATCGCAGCAGCAGGTGGCGCAAAGCTGCGCCATGGCGCGCGAAGTGGGCGAGGCCATGCTGGCCGTGCAGGCCGATATGCGCGAGCAACTGGTGCTGGCCGAAGGCATGCAGGCCGCCAGCCAAGCCCAGGCCGGTGGCGTGCAGCAGGTGCAGGCCGCCGTGCAGCAGCTCGAACAGATGACCCAGCACAATGCCGCCCTGGCGCGCGACACCATCGGGCACGCACAGCTGCTGGCCGGACAGGCGCAGGCGCTGGAGGCTGCGGCATCGGTCTTTCACGGCAACGGGGCGTCCGCATGATGGCGGCGGGCTGGAGCATGGTTGCCGGCGATCCCGCCGCACCGGGCGAGGCGCTGGACGAAGACCTCAAGCGCGTGGCCATGGAGGCCGCGCCCGACGGCATCCTGCTTGTGGACCGCAGCGGCCGCATCCTGCTGGCCAATCCCGCCATGCAGGCCATGAGCGGCTATGGCGCCGCTGAATTGCTGGGCCACTCGCTGCACATGCTGCTGCCGGCCGAGGCGCAGGCGGCCCACGGGCCGCAACTGCAGTCCTACTTCGCCCAGCCCGCGCGCCGGCCCATGGGCCAGGGGCGCGATCTGTGGCTGCTGCGCAAGGACGGCAAGCGCCTGTCGGTGGACATCGCCCTGGGCCACTCGCCGCACGGCAGCGGCGTGGCCGTGGCCTTTGTGCGCGACCTGTCGCAGCTGCGCCAGATGGAAGCCTGCATGCACTACCACGCCACCCACGACACGCTGACGGGCCTGCTCAACCGCTGGCAGTTCGGGCTGCAGGTGGAACAGGCGATCTCGCAAGCGCAGGCGCAGTCTGAATCGGGCGCAGGCCCCGCGTCCTTTGCGCTGCTGCTGCTCGACCTCGACAACTTCAAGGCCATCAACGACGGTTATGGCCACGACGTGGGCGACCAGGTCCTCAAGGAGGTGGCGCGCCGCCTGCAGGTCGCGCTGGGCGGCTCGGCCACGCTGGCGCGCATGGGCGGTGACGAGTTCACCGCCCTGCTGCAGCCCTGCAACGAGCCCGATCTGAGCCAGCGCATCGACGCGCTGCTGCACGAGCTGTGCCGGCCCTGCACCATAGGCCACTACGCGCTGAACTTCGGCGCCAGCGTGGGCGCAGCCTTCTATCCGCAGGACGCGGGCGATGCGGCCACCCTCATGCGCTATGCCGACATGGCCATGTACGACGCCAAGCAGCGCAGCCGCTCCTCCTATGCGCGCTATGCCAGCGCCATGGGCGAGGCCATGGCCGAGAAAGTGCTGCTGCACGAACGCCTCAAGCGTGCCCTGGACCGGGGTCTGCTGAGCCTGCACTTCCAGCCCCAGGTGCAGGTGCTGGGCGGCCAGGTCCAGGGCGTGGAAGCCCTGCTGCGCTGGAACGACGAGCAGATGGGCTGGGTCTCGCCCGAACGCTTCGTGCCCGTGGCCGAATCCACGGGGCTGATCCTGGCGCTGGGGGAATGGGTGATCGATGCTGCCTGCCGGCAGGCCGGCGACTGGCTGCGCGCAGGCATGCCGCTGCGCGTGGCGGTCAACCTCTCGGCCCAGCAACTGCGCCAGGCCGACCTGCAGCAGCGCCTCATGGCCAGCCTGGCCCGGCATGGCGTGCCGCCGCACCTGCTGGAGCTGGAAGTCACCGAGTCCGCCGCCATGACCGACCCGCTGCAGGCGCGCGAGCTGCTGGGCAGCCTGCTGGCGGCCGGCGTCTGCGTGGTGCTGGACGACTTCGGCACCGGCTACTCCTCGCTGGCCCACCTGCGCGATCTGCCCGTCTCGCGCGTGAAGATAGACCGCACCTTCATCGGCCCCATGCTCGACAGCCCGGCCGACGCCAAGATCGTCAAGGCCGTGATCGCGCTGGCCCGCACCCTGGGCCTGCAGGTGGTCGCCGAAGGCGTGGAAACCGCCGAGCAGCTGCGCCTGCTGCGCATCCTGGACTGCGACGCCTACCAGGGCTGGCTCTTCGCCCGCGCCATGCCGGCAGAGCAGATTCCGCCTCTGTTGCAAAGGCCTGCAGAGGCGGTGTTGGTGCAGTAAGCGGGTGATCCGAGTGTCAGGCTGCTGGCTGCTGCGATGCGGCAGGAGCGATGGTGAGTCTGAAGCCCATGGCCTGAATCACCTTGAACAGCGTCTCGGAACTGGGCGCCCGTTCGCCAGACAGGCTTTTGTAGAGGCTTTCGCGAGAAAGTCCGGTGTCGCGAGCGAGCTGAGTCATGCCGCGCGCGCGTGCGATGTCGCCCAGCGCCGCAGCCAGTTCGGCCGGATCGTTGTCTTCCAGCGCCTGGCGCAGGTACTCCACGATTTCCTCTTCGGTGCCGAGGTAGTTGGCCATGTCGAATGGCCGCATCTTGATGTTGCTCATAGCTTGATCTCCCTGGCCATCGCCCTGGCCGCAGCAATGTCCTGCGCCTGGCTGGACTGTCTGAATCACACGCGGGCAAAGTGTAGCCAGGTGGCTACATGAAATCGTCGGATAGGCATGCTCAATCGCCACTCCCTCCATATTCCTTTGCCTGCAGACCTCCCCCACTGATCCTCAACAACACCGCAGGCTGCAGCACGCAGTGCCATCGGTCGGGCCGCTCCAGTGCGCCGAGCTGCACCAGGCGCACAAGGCTGCGCGCGATGGTTTCGCGCGTGGTGGCCAGCAGGGCGGCCAGTGCGCCCTGGCTGGGCAGGCGCACGAGCAGGCTTGACTGCAGCGCGGCCAGTTGCATCAGGGTGGCGGCCAGCTGGCGCATCACGCCGGGGATGCGGACGATGTGGGCCCATTCCGCCAGCAGGGCGTTGTTGCAGGTGTAGCTGGCGGCCAGCGCGCGCACGAAGGCGGCATCGACCAGGCCGCGGCGCGTGATGGTGGCAATGTCCACGTAGCAGATGCGCCCCGGGCCCAGTGCCTCGAAGTGCATGGCCGAGGGCTGCTGAAGCCAGCCCGGGCTGCCCAGCGCGTGGCCGTTGCCGAACAGTGCCACGGGCCGCTGCACGCCGTCGCCGCCACGGCGGATGGCCAGGACGAAGCCGATCTTGATCACCTGGAATTCATGGGCGACGCTGCCCTGCGCCTGGAGCTTCTGGCCCTTGGCCAGGCCGCGTTCGCGGATGTGCGGAAGCCATTGCTGGAATGCGGGCTCGGGCAATTGGCCCAGCAGGCAATGGGACGAACGCATGCATTCGCTGCAGCGAACCGCTGAAGGCGTGGAGGACGACGATGGCATGGGGCACGCAGGCTAGGATGCGCCGCAGCCTGGGCGGGCAGACAGCCACCCAGGGCACCGGCAGTGGACCCGGGCGGCGCGCCCCGGGAGAAGCCGTGCAGGCTAGCGGGCTATGCCGTTGAATGCAACGCGATGTAACGCGTTTCGCGCGGGATGGCGGCCATCTGCCGCTGTTTCTTGACCTGGGTCAGACGGCTGCGGTGCTGTCGGCGTTGTTGGCGCTGCCGCTGCTGTCACTGCCGTGGGCGCGGGCCGCCTCGCGCATGCGTGCCAGCTCGCGTGCGGGCAGCGGGATGTCGCCGCTGGCGACCTTCATCAGCAGGCAGTGCAGCATTTCGGTGGACAGGCCGTGTAGCACCAGGCGGTGGCCGGCGCGCAGGGTGGACAGGGGCACCAGCGGGTGCTTGTTGTTGAGCATGACCAAGTGCTCGGGCGAGGCGAGGATCTTGGCCGCATAGATGGCCACGGTCTCGTCCAGCTGCAGCGAGTTGCTGGCGCGCCAGAAGTCGTTGTCGGTCAGCAGCAGCTGGTAGACGGGCGTGTAGACCTCGATGGCGCTTTGCAGGTCCAGCAGGTTCAGGCGCCCGCGCGGCATGTCCTCAAGGCGCAGGGGCGGGTTGCGCAGCATGGCGAAGTCGGGCTCGGCCACGGGCTGCAGTTCCTGGCCTGCGGCGCGCAGCGCGTTGTTCAGGCGGATGACGAAGTTGAACAGGTTCAGGTCGTGCCTGAGGAACAGGTCGTCCTTGATGTCGTCGATGCTGTCCGGCTCCAGCGGTGTGGTGGACACGGGCGTGGGCGCGTTGGCCGCGACAAAGGCCAGGATCTGCGAGCCCAGGTGGAAGTGGCGCAGGATGAGCCAGTTGGCCTCGGGCGAGACGAAGCGGTTCATGCTGAAGGCCAGCAGCCGGTGCAGCAGCCTGGAGTGCGCCCAGTTGCGCGGCAGCAGCACCTTGAGGATCTGGATGAGCACGATGCTGGTGCGTGCCAGCGGCCGCAGGAAGGGCAGCAGGTACTGGCGCGAGCCGCTGCTGCAGTCACGCAGCCAGGCGGCCTTGACGTCGTCGGGCAGCGGCGTGCTCTGGTCCAGGTACAGCGCGCGCCAGGGGCTGGGGTCGCGCTCGTCGTGGGGCGGTTCGATGAAGTCTGGTGGTTGCATCAGTGCTCCTCGGGCAGGACATGCTCGAACTGCATCAGGTACAGCGCCGCCGTGTGGCGCGCGGTGCGTACGATGGCCTGCGCCGCCGTGCCCCCGCTTCCGTCTGTGTCGTCCAGCGCCATCACCATCTGCACGGCCATGAGCCAGCGCTCCAGGTGGTGTTCGTCGTTGGCGCCGTGGTATTCCAGGAAGCGGAAGGCATCGGGCGGCAGCGGCAGGCTGGCGCGCAGCAGCGGCAGCAGGCTGGGCACGATGCGCTGGCCCGTGCCTTCGATGATGTAGATGGCGCCCAGCAGGCCGATCGGATTGGGCGTGGCGGCCAGGCCGTGCAGGTAGGCGTTGAGCGCCTCGCCGCCGGGGTTGCGGCGCAGGCGGGTAAGGTCGGTCTCGGTGCCGCCGGCCTTGAGGTAGTCCTCGTGCAGGATGCGGAAGTCGTTCTGCTCCTCGCCCGCATGCACGTCGATCAGCGCGGCCAGCGCCGCGTGCTCGCCGGTCAGCGATGCCGCGCCCTCGCGCATCCACAGGCTGCCCTCGCGCACCTGGGGAACCCAGTGGCTCATCCAGCGCACGTAGTCCGCCGTCTGCAGCCTGCCTGTGCGTATGCGCTGCAGCAGCGGCGTGCGCCACACGCGTGAGCGGTAGTCCTGCCAGAGGCTGGCCAGTTCGGTCAGCAGCGGCGCCAGCGTGGCCGGGGCCTGGTTCGGGTCGTGGGGCGGGGCGATGGTGGAGACATCGGGCAGCAGGTCCGGGGCAGCGGGAGCTTCGGCGGTGGCACTGCGTGCTGCGGCCGTGGCCGGGGTGGCGGTGGGAGCCTGGGCCGCATCCTCCACTTCCAGCAGCATGTAGCCGGCCGTGAAGCGGCCCGATTCGGGAATGAAGCACAGCACGGTATCGCCGTGCTTCAGGCGTGCCGATTCCGTGCGCAGGAACTCGGACAGCATCACGAAGATGGAAGCCGCGCCCGTGTTGCCACGCCAGGCCAGGTTGCTCCACCAGCGCTCGCGCGGGATGCCGAGCTGGGCCTTGCCCAGCAGCTCATCGACCACGGGGATGAAGCGCTCGGACGAGTAGTGGCACAGGAAATGGTCGATGCCGCGCTCAGGCACCCAGCCCGTGTGCGCCAGGTGGGCGTATTCGTGGATGCAGACATCGAACAGGTGCGGCAGCAGGCGGATGTCCTGGCGCAGCGACAGCGCGCCTGCTGCCTCGGCATCGCCCCAGGCGGCAAAGTCCAGGTGGCTGGTGGCGCGGTCGGGCGTCAGGCCCAGTTGCATGCAGACCGGGTAGTCGCCCGCAAAGCTGCGCAGGTGCGTCCAGCGCAGCTTCAGGCGCAGGCCCGGCGCCTGGGGCAGGGCCTGCGGGCCGCCCAGCAGCACGGCGCCTGCGCCATCGGACAGCATCCAGCGCAGGAAGTGGGCATCGAAGTCCGTGTTGTATCCCTGGGCCGCGAAGCGCGAGCGCTTGAACAGGCGCGAGGGCATTTCGCTGGCCACGGCCAGGGCCAGCGAGTCGGGCGCGCGGTCCACGGCCTGGGCCGCTGCCTGCAGCGCGCCCACGCTGGCGGCGCAGACGCCGTGCACGGACAGGGTCTCCATGGGCGGCGCGGCCATCTCGCCCTGGATCATGTTGGCAAAGCCGGGCATGAGTGCATCGCCGCCCGACGAGCCGCTGGCCAGGAAGCCGACATCGCCCAGCGCACGCCCGGCCTGTGCCAGGCAGTCATGGATGGCCTGGGCGGCCATGGCCGTGTTGCTGTGGACGGTGCGGCCTTCGGCGTCTATGGCGTAGTGGCGCTGGACAATGCCGTTCTCGGCCAGGATGCGGCGCTTGAGGCGCTCGGACAGGCGGTTGAGCGGCGCCACGTAGGCATCCATGCCTGCGTTGTCCACGGGTTCACCGGGCAGGAACATGCCTGCGGCATGCAGATAGACGTTGGAATAGGCGACGGGCATGGGTTCAGGGTCGTATCAGTCGTATGTTCCGGGAGGCATTTGCGCACGCGTGCGCGCCGGCGGCCAGACCGTGCCGAGCACGAAGACGCGGGCCATGTAGGGTAGCAGTCCGCCTTCGTTGAGCGCAGGTGCCACGCGCTGGCGGTAGTGTTCGCTGTGCAGGCGCGTGAGCTCGGACCAGTGGGCCTGGGGCCGCTCGTGGTGGGCCGTGTGCAGGCCGATGTTGAACAGCAGCGGATTGACCCAGCCCTCGAAATTGCGCGCGTAGTTCAGTGGCGTGGCGCTGTCCATCCGCTGGCCGCGCGTCAGCGGCCGGCCATCGGCATGGGCGTGCTGCAGGTAGTTGGTGGCCAGCAGCCAGTGCAGGCCATGCAGCTGGGGAACGATCACCAGCAGCAAGGCCTTTTGCCAATCCAGCGACATCAGCAGTGCCCAGCTGCCCAGCCACAGCAGGTACTGGCCCATGCAGTAGCGAAAAGCGCCGGGCCAATGCCGCCGCAGCTGGCCCAGCCAGCGCAGGAACAGCGGGTACAGCACCCAGCCGGCCTGCAGCGGGTGGAGCAGGTAGCCCAGCAGATGGTTGTGGTCGCCGCCGAAGCGGTAGGTGCGTGCCATGTCGCGCGGGCCGTGGCGGAAGCGGTGGTGGTTGGCCACATGGGCGGGCCAGAACACAAAGGTCGGGTGGCCCTGCAGCAGGGTCAGCCAGTAGTCGGTGAAGCGGTTGGCCCAGCGCCCGCGCCACATGCGCAAATGCGTGTGGTTGTGGTGGATGACGCCCACGCCCAGCGTGAGGAACAGCTCGATCCCGTAGAGCCACAGGTTCCAGCCATGCTGCCACTGCCACCACACGATCAGCGGCAGCGCCACCAGATAGGCCAGCGACTGCAGGTCGCGCCAGTGGCGCAGCCGGGGCAGCCGTGGCTGGACGTGGCGAGCAGGCGGTCGGCTCATTCCGTCCTGGGCCGGGCCGTGGCGGGCAGTGCCACGCGCGTGCGCATCAGCCGGTCCATGAAGGCCAGCGCAAAGCCGTAGTTGCCATTGGGCCGGGCATGGTGCAGATGGTGGCGCCGGCTGGCGGCCAGCGCATGCGTGTCGGACACCCCGGGAAAGAAGTCATAGTTGGAGTGGCCTATGACGTTCAGCAGCAGGCTGAGTACCGGCACCGAGGCCAGCGACCAGAAACTGAAGTCATGCACCACCATGGGCAGCAGGATGACGTTGCCCAGCATCAGCGCCTCGATGGGATGGAAGCTGTAGGTGGACCACGGCGTGGTGACGATGGAGCGGTGGTGGTCACCATGAAAGCGCCCCAGCAGCCGCGTATGCAGCAGGCGGTGGTTGATCCAGAAGTGCACATCGTTCCAGATCAGCAGCACCACGATTTCGACGGCAATGCGCCAGGGGCCTGCATCGGGCTCCAGCCGCGCCCAACCCAATTGCAGAAGGCCCCAGGGCACGATCATGCCGATGCCGAAGATCAGCACCGAATGCAGCGACTGGCGCCATTCGCGGCGCAACTGGTCGGGCTTGAGCGGGCGCGTGTCCAGCACGCGGCCCACGCCGCGCCGCTGCAGCCAGCGCGTGAGCGCCGTCATGCCCCAGCCGCCGGCCGTGTACAGCACGCCGAAGAAGAGCAGGCCCCAGGCCATGACCTGCCAGGCGTTGAGTTCGGTGAAGGCTTGGGCAGCGGTCATGGCAGTGTGATCAAGCACGTCATTGCGCGTGGATTCCCTGTTCGCGGATGATGCGGCCCAGTGCCGTCACGTCCTGGCGTATGCGCAGGGCCAGGCCCTCGGGTGAGCTGCCGACAGCCTGCCAGCCCTGGGCGGCCAGGCGTGCACGCATCTCGGGCGAGCGCACGATCTCGCTGACCGCTTCGGCCAGCTTCTGCACATGGGCGGCGGGCATGGCCTTGGGCGCGGCCACGGCGTTCCAGATCTCCAGATCGAAATCCCCCACGCCCAGCTCCTTGAGGCTGGGCAGTCCCGGCGCCAGCGGGCTGCGCGCGGCCGAGGTCACGGCCACGCCGCGCAGCTTGCCGGCCTGCACCTGGGCCATGGCCAGTGCGGGCGGCAGCATGGACAGCTGCAGGTCGCCCCCCTGGATGGCGTTGAACACCTGCGGATAGCCGGGATAGGGAATGTGTTCGGGCCTGAGCGCGGAGCGGCTCTTGAGCAGCTCCATGCCCAGGTGGCCCACCGTGCCCACCCCTGGGGAACCGTAGCTCCAGCGGCTGCCAGCCTGGGCCGCGGCCTCCAGGAAGGCGCGGCCCTCGGGCGCGCCGGCCGGAGCCACCAGCACCAGGGGCGCCACGCCGATCAGGCTGACGGGCTGCAGATCCTTGACGGGGTCGTAGCGCACGGCCGGGTTGAGCAGGCGGGCAATCGTCAGGTTGCCGTTGATCATCACGCTGAAGGTATGGCCGTCGCGCGCACGGGCCACCTGCTCGCCTGCGATGTTGCCGCCTGCGCCCACCTTGTTCTCGACGATGACGGGCTGGCCCAGGCGCTTTTCCAGCGGCTCGGCCAGTGCGCGCGCCGTGAGGTCCGGGGAAGATCCTGCGGGAAAGCCGACGATCAGGTGCAGCGGCTTGCTGGGCCAGTTGTCGCCCGCCACGGCAGCGCAAGGCAGCAGGGCCGAAGCCAGGGCGGTGGCCAAGGCATTGGCGAAGAGGCGGCGTAGTGGCGAGATGGCGCTGGCGGGCATGGGGTACGTGGGGGCCGCAAAGGATGCGGGCAATAAAAAACCCGGAGATTATCCGGGTTTGTCTTGAAGCGGCCTGTCAGCCCAGGCCGTCAGGCCATCAGGCGAACTCGGCCAGGGCCTTCTTCATCTTCTTCATGGCAGCCACCTCGATCTGGCGGATGCGCTCGGCGCTGACACCGTAGACGGCGGCCAGCTCATGCAGCGTCATGCCGCCCGAGCCGTCGTCGTTGACCTTGAGCCAGCGCTCCTCGACGATGCGGCGGCTGCGGTCGTCCAGCGAATCCAGCGCCATGGCAATGCCGTCGGTGGCCAGGTGGTCGCGCTGGCGCGACTCGATCATGGCCGTGGGTTCGTGGGCGCCATCGGCCAGGTAGGCGATGGGGCCGAAGGCCTGCTCGCCATCGTCGCTGGGCGAGGGGTCCAACAGCACGTCGCCACCGGCCAGGCGCGTTTCCATCTCCATGACTTCTTCGCGCTTGACGTTGAGCTTCTCGGCCACGGCGTCGATCTCGCCCGAGGTCAGCGTGTCACGCAGCATGGCGCCGTCCTCGGCCATGGCGGCGTCGGACTTCAGGCCCTGCTTCATGGAACGCAGGTTGAAGAACAGCTTGCGCTGGGCCTTGGTCGTGGCGACCTTGACCATGCGCCAGTTCTTCAGGATGTACTCGTGGATCTCGGCCTTGATCCAGTGCATGGCGTAGCTCACCAGGCGCACGTTCTGATCGGGGTCGAAGCGCTTGACGGCCTTCATCAGGCCCACGTTGCCTTCCTGGATCAGGTCGCCGTGCGGCAGGCCGTAGCCCAGGTACTGGCGCGAGATGGACACCACCAGGCGCAGGTGGGACATCACCAGACGCCCTGCGGCATCCAGATCGCTGTGTTCTTTGAGCTTGCGGGCGTAGTCCTGCTCTTCCTCAAGGGTGAGCATGGGCAGGCGGTTGACCGCGGAAATGTAGGCATCCAAATTGCCCAGAGGCGGCACCAGGGCCCAGGGGTTAGCGGGTGCCAAGGTGGTCGCAATGGAGCCGGAGGCGTTTGTCATTGCAGAGTTCCTTTCTTCCATTCCTTCATATTAGCACTCGTTATGACCGAGTGCTAAAGCCAAAGTTCCGTGGGTTTTTCAGATGGTTGCACTCATTTTTGGAGTGCCAAAAGTCGTTTGTGCCTAGTCTGAGCGATTTTTGGAAACCCTGCTTGCCAGCGGTGGGCGCATATTGCTGGGAGAGCATTACAGTTTTTCCAGCAGGCTTTCAATCTGCCGGCCCAGTTGCAGCAAGGCCGGGTGCAGCTCCTGCACGATGGCCGGCAAAGGCTCCGTGGTGGAGACGCTGCAGTTCAGGACATAGATGGCATCGGGTGTCACCAGCGGCGTGGCCAGCGCAACCACTTCCGGCTGCCACGATGCGGCGCAGAAGCCTTGGCTTTTCACGGACTTGATCGCCGCCTGGATCTGCTGCTCCAGCGCAGGCCATTGGGCGCCCCTCTTGAGCCTGAAGCTGTCGAGCAAGGCCTTGCGCCTGGCCGCTGGCGCTGCTGCCAGGTAGGCGCGCCCCAGCGACGTCAGTTCCATGGGAACGCGCTGGCCCGAGACCACATGCCTGAGCACGATCCGGCGGTTGTAGCGGATGGATTCCAGGTAGACCATCTCGTCCCGGTCGGGACATGCCAGGCCCACGTTGATCCGGCGTGTCTCGGCGAGGGTGCGCATCAGGGGCGCCGCAATCGACAGCACCGTCGAGCCCGTGCTCGAGCTTGCCGCGCCCGTTGCCGGCGAGGGACGTGCCCGGCAGCTGCTTTCCAACATCTGGGAGCTTGAACGGGCGGGCTGCCTTGCCGGCCTCGCGGCCTGACAAGGCTGCATCGCTTGTGGATTGCAGCCTGGCCGTCAGCAGGCCTGTGACAGCTGCTCCAGGATCGCCGGGTTCTCCAGGGTGGAGGTGTCCTGCACGATGGGCTCGCCGCGTGCAATGCTGCGCAGCAATCGCCGCATGATCTTGCCGCTGCGGGTCTTGGGCAGGTTGTCCCCGAACCGGATGTCCCTGGGCTTGGCGATCGGCCCGATCTCCTTGGCCACCCACTCCCGCAGCAGCCTGGCGATGTCGGCCGCCTCGGCGCCGCTGGGCCGCGAACGCTTGAGGACGACGAAGGCGCATATGGCCTCTCCCGTCGTGTCATCAGGCCTCCCCACGACGGCGGCCTCCGCCACCAGGTCGGTCATGGCCACCAGGGCGGACTCGATCTCCATCGTGCCCATGCGGTGGCCGCTGACGTTGAGCACATCGTCGATGCGGCCGGTGATGGTGAAGTAGCCGGTGCGCGCATCGCGGACCGCGCCGTCTCCCGCTAGGTAGTAGCGGCCCTTGAATTCTTCGGGAAAGTAGCTGGCGACAAACCGCTCGGGATGGCCCCAGATGTTCCTGATCATGGAGGGCCAGGGGCGCTTGATCACCAGGATGCCGCTGTCGCCCCAGGGCAGCTCGTTGCCGGCCTCGTCCACCACGGCGGCGGCAATGCCCGGGAAGGCCAGCGTGCAGGAGCCGGGCACCAGGTCCGTGGCTCCGGGCAGCGGCGTGATCATGTGCCCGCCCGTCTCCGTCTGCCAGAACGTATCGACGATGGGGCAGCGGCCCCCGCCCACCTGCTCGTGGTACCAGTGCCAGGCGGCGGGATTGATAGGCTCGCCCACGGACCCCAGGATGCGCAGGCTGCCCAGGTCGTAGCGCGCGGGATGCACCTGCGCATCGGCGTCGGCGGCCTTGATCAGCGAGCGAATGGCCGTGGGCGCCGTGTAGAAGACCGTGACCCCATGGGCCTCGATCATTTTCCAGAAGCGTCCCGCGTCCGGGTAGGTGGGCACGCCCTCGAACACCACCTGCGTGGCGCCCAGCGCCAGCGGGCCGTAGGCGATATAGGTATGGCCGGTCACCCATCCGATGTCCGCCGTACACCAGAAGACATCGCAGGGCTGCAGGTCGAAGGTCCAGGCGCAGGTCACGGCGGCATGCAGCAGATAGCCTCCGGTGGCGTGCTGGACGCCCTTGGGGGTTCCGGTGGAGCCCGAGGTGTAGAGCAGGAACAGCGGATGCTCGGCCTGCACCCATTCCGGTTCGCAGACATCGCTCTGGGCTGCGGTGATTTCTTCAAGCCACAGGTCCCGGGGCTGGTGCATGGCGATGGTGCCGCCCGTGCGCCGTGCCACCAGCACGTGGCGGACCTGCTCGCAGCCGGGCTGGGCCAGGGCCTCGTCCACGATGCTCTTGAGAGGCAATTGCCGTCCTCCCCGCACTTGCTGGTCTGCCGTGATGACGGCGCAGGCCCCCGTGTCCGCAATGCGGTCGCGCAGCGCCGTGGCGGAGAAGCCGCCGAACACCACGCAGTGAATGGCACCTATGCGTGCACAGGCCTGCATGGCGGCCACGCCGTCAATCGACATGGCCATGTAGATGACGACGCGGTCGCCCTTGCCGACGCCCAGGCTGCGCAGGGCGTTGGCCAGGCGATTGACCCGGGCAAGAAGCTGCGCATAGGTCACCTGCGTCACCGCGCCATCGTCGGCTTCGAAGATGAGGGCCGTGCGCTCGCCCAGCCCCCGCTGGATGTTGCGCTCCAGGCAGTTCCAGCTGGCGTTGAGCGTGCCGTCATTGAACCATTCGTAGAACGGGGCGCGGCTTTCATCGAGCACGCGCGTGAACGGGCGCTTCCACGCGACGAACTCGCGCGCGAGCCGGCCCCAGAACGCCTGGGGGTCGGCGTCCGCCTCCGCGACGAGCCGGTCATAGGCGGCGCGCCCGCTCACGCGCGCATTGCGGGCCAGCTCTGCAGATGGGGGATAGGACGGTGCAAGGGACGGTGCAAGGTCTTGGCTCATGGTGGTTGTCTCCTGGGTCTAGAAATCAAGGGGGCACGAAGCCGGCGCAAAAAAACTCCGGCGCAAAGGCTTCGGCGCAAAGGCTCAGGCGCAAGGCCCCGGGGCGTCAGTCCCCGCAGTGCCGGCCTATCCAGCCGGCAATGGCCGCCACGCTGCGGAAGTCGTCGCAGGAGCGGGCCGGAATGTCCGGATGGCGCTGGTTCCACAGGCGTGCCAGCGCCTGGCCGGGGCCGATCTCCAGAACGCACCGCACCTGGCGTGCGGCAATGCTGTCCATGCAGTCGTCCCAGTGCACCGTGCCCGCTATCTGCTCGGACAGGGCTGCACGGGCGCCTGCGGCGTCACGCACCCGCCGGGCCGTGTTGCTGAAAAGCGCCACGGCGGGCGCGTGCACGGCCACCTGGCCCAGGTCCTGTGCGAAGGCCTGTGCGGCCTGTCGCATCCACGGGGTGTGGGAAGCCACCTGCACGCGCAGCCGGGTGGCATGCGCGCCCTGGCGCACTGCCAGCGCCTGCGCCTGCTCCAGCGCCGCATGGGGGCCGCCCAGGATGAGGTTCTCTGGGCCGTTGCGTATGGCCACGGCCAGTCCGGTCGTCTCCAGCAGGGCGGCCATGCGCGCGGGCGGCAGGCCGCTGACGGCCAGCAGCCCGCCGCCGGGCATCTGCTGGGCGCAGCGGTCCATGGCCGCCGCGCGGCGCGCGGCCAGGGCAACGATGTCGCAGGCATCCAGCGCGCCCGCGGCACCGAATGCGGGCAGTTCCCCCACGCTGTAGCCCGCCACGGCCGAAGGCGCGGGCAGTTGCGGGGACAGCTGCATCCACGCGGCCATGGCCAGGCCCGCCAGCAGCGGCTGGGCCACGGCGTTGGACTCGGCCCACGGCGCATCCGCCAACCTGTCGCGCCAGTGCGAAACCTGCAGCTGTTCGCAGACTGCCTGTGTCCATGCATCGTCCGCCAGCCAGGGGAGCATGGCGGGATGCTGCGTACCCTGGCCCGAAAACAGCAGTGCAAAGCTCATGGCCGCTCGCAGACACGCAGCACCCAGCAGGCCGCCGCCAGGGTATCGGCCGCGCCGCCCGGTGAAAGGCGGCGCGCCACGAAATCGTCGCAAATGGCCTGCGCCCTGGACAGGCCGTCGGGATGCGCGCAGCCGCCCGCCTGGAGAAAGCGCCGCGCGGCATCCTGGCCTTGGCGCAGCCCCTGCATGCCCGCGCGGTGGGCGAGGTTGCAGTCGTCCAGCACCGCCATGATGTGGAACAGGGCCTCCAGCCGCGCCAAGGGAGCGGGCAGCCCGCTGGCATGCGCTCTGGCCAGCGCCGGCACGGCGGTCTCGAACAGGACGGGGAAACCCAGGGCAGCCTCCTGCGAGGCGCCCCGCAGGCCGTGGCGGCGCGCGGCGATGCCACCGGGCAGGGCGGAGGCCCGCAGGCTGCGCTGCTGCAGCGCATCGCCCCAGTGGCGGCACAGGGCCTCGCGCAGCCATGCGGCGCCGGGAATGCAGGCCTGCTCGGCCAGCACCGCGCCGCCGGCCGCGCACAGCAGGCCCAGCATGAAGACGGCGCCACGGTGGGTGTTGATGCCGCCGGTGGCGGCCAGCATGCGCTGCTCCGCCTCGATGCCCAGGCGCTCCAGCACGGGAAACGATGCGCCCTGGCTGCCTGCCTGGGCCATTTTGGGGAAGTAGCTGCGCAGCGCGAACAGGCTGCGCATGAAGCTGTGGGCATCCATGTCGTCATGGCTGCCGCGGTCCACCAGGGTCACCAGGCCGGGCTTGGGTGTCAGCGACAGCTCGTCGTAGAGGGCCAGCGTGGCCGCGCGGCCGATATGCCCGGTCGATGGCAAGGCCCGGGCCGGGTGGAGAAGGGCAGGTTTCATGCAGGAACTCCAGGCGCCGCAGCCGGCGCACACCATTCATGGTCTTCACGCAGTGCCACCCCGTGCAGGCCCTTGACCAGGACCGATCGCACCCTGCCTGCACGCCAGGCGGCCCATTCGCGCCAGGCCACGGCCCAGCCGCCGGGAAACACCAGCTCGGCATCCACGCGCGGGCCTTCCTGCGGCATGGCCTGCAGCAGGCGGGCCAGCCGATCGCCCTGTTCGGCGCCATCGACCGGAACCCAGAGGTCGATGTCCGAGCCGGGCCGCAGATAGGGCAGGCCCGTGATGCACTGCCACCCGTGGCTGCCGAAGACAAAGCCCGTCGCGCCGGCAGCGCGCAGGCACTGCTGCAAGGCGCCGTATGTGGCGAGGGGAGAGGCCGAGTGCGAGATCGTGTGCGAGGCCATCAGCTCGCCCAGCGAGGGAAATTCGCGGGTGCCGATGGCCGCGCCGCGCGCCACATCGAAGCCCATGCGCCGCCGCTGCCAGCGCCCGGGCGCAGGCAGGCCCAGCGCCATCAGGCCGGCGGCGGCATGGTCGGCCGACTGCCGCGCGACCACCAGCGGCAGTGCATGGTCGCGCCAGTGCGTGAGGATCTCGCGCGCCTGCGCATCCCAGGGGCGTTCCAGCAGGTCCGCCCAGGCCTGGGGGCCGAGGTTCACCAGCTGGTGGCGGTGCAGGGTGTCCAGCATGCTGCGGCCTGCCTTCATCCAGCGGCCAGAACGCGCTGCACCACCTCGGCGGCCAGCTTGCGGCCGCCGCGCTCGGCGCCGTCCAGTGCGCGCATGTCCTCGCGCGGGCTGTGGGCCAGGGCGTCGCGCAGCGCCGCCTGCAGGTCGCCTTGCCACAGGCCGCGCACGCCGCCCATGGCCACGTAGTTGCCCACGCCGGGCGCGAACACCGGGTTGGACTCGGACAGGGCATTGAGCAGGGACTCGGGCAGCTTGGTGATGCGCGACATGGCGGGGATGCGCATCACGCGGATCTCGGCCTCGGGCAGGGCGTAGCAGGCATCGGCGATCAGGCCCGAGGTGATGAAGCCGCCCGACAGCGCCTGGTCATAGACCAGGCCGATGACGCGGTGGCCCTGGCGCCGTGCCAGGTCGATGCAGGTGCCCAGGTGGGCCATGGCACGGTTGATGCCCAGCAGCTCGTCATGGCGGCGCAGTTGCTGGCCCTGCGTGTCGATCAGCAGCACGATGGGGCGGCCAGGGTGCGCGCCGACCGTCTCCAGCACCACCCGGGCCTGGGCCAGGGCCAGCCGCACGCCGATGGGCGCGTGGCCCGTGGTGCCGACGATGGTGAGGGGCTGGCCATCGAACACGGCGTGGCCTTCGAGGAAATCGCCGTTGGCGTGAATCTGGTGGCCCGGGCCGAACAGGTGCTCGGCAAGTGTGTTCCATTGCATGGCGGCTACTCCTGTGAAATGCCCGTGGCGGGCGTCGTGCGCAAGGCACGCACGGCGGCGGCGTCCAGGTCGGGCACGCGCCAGGCGTCGGGCACGCCCAGGGCCTGCCACAGGCGCATGGCCTCGTCCTGCGGGCCGATGGCGCTGCCCGCCTTGAGGGCGTCCAGGGTGTCCAGCCGCGCGCGCAGCAGCGCATGCTCCTGCAGCAGCCCTTCAAGACTCACCGGACGGGAGTGGTCCAGCGCGGCGATGGCGGCGGCGCGGAAGGCCTCGACATCGTCGGCCACCAGCGCATCGCAGTCGCCGCACAGCCAGCGGTGCTTGCCGCCCGTGGTGCGCCAGACCAGGGCGCGGTCGCGCGCATCGAATTCATCGACGCCGTGCGAGGCCTCGATCACCTCCGGTCCCGACATGGCCAGGCGGCCGATGTCGCTCATCACCACCTGGTCGGCGCAGCGCGCCACGATGCCCATGCCGCCGAAGCAGCCGTTGGCTCCGCCGATGAGGACCACCACAGGGATGCCCGAGGCGCGCACGTCCAGCAGGGCGCGCATGACCTCCGACACCGCGATCAGCCCGGCATTGGCCTCATGCAGCCGAACGCCGCCCGACTCGGCCAGCAGCAGCACGGCCGCGGGCCGCTCCAGCTGGGCGCGGCGCAGCAGGCCCACGAGCTTGGCGCCATGCACCTCGCCCACGCCCCCGCCCATGAATTCGCCCTCCTGCGCGGCCACGAACACCGTGCGCCCGCCCAGCAGGCCCCGGCCGATGGCCACGCCGTCGTCAAAGGCGCTGGGCACGCCCAGCTGTGCCAGATGCGGGCTGGTCAGACGCTCGGAGGGCGGCAGCCATTCATGGAAGCTGCCGGCATCCAGCAGCTTCGCCAGGCGCTCGCGCGCCGTGCATTCCGCGTAGCTGATCATGGCCGGCCTCCCTGCAGTTCGGCCAGGGCCTGGTCCAGCCGCAGGCTGACCACGGCCGGCGTGGCCCCCATGTCGTTGATGGACACGCGCACGCCGCCCACGGGGTGGCGCTCGCGGAAATCCTCCACCACGGCCTGCCAGATGGCGCCGAAGCCGTGTGCCGAGGTCTGCACCTGCACTTCGCAGCCATCGCCGCCCGTGCTCTCCAGCATCACCTCCAGGTTGCCCGAGCCGACCACGCCGACCAGGACGGGGGCAAAGGCGCCGGCCGGCCGGCCGCCTGCGAAGCAATAGCTCAGGGACTCCAGCCCTGCGGGTATCTCGCTCATATCGTCTCTCCTACCAGTTCCTGAATCGGCGGGGAGGCTGGTACAGCCCGCCCGAGGCCTGGGCCAGATCGCGCATGCTGCGCGCGGCCAGCAGATTGCGCGTGGCCTGGCGCGGGTCGATGCCCAGGTCCTGCGGACGGCGGATCACCCCGCGGTCACGCAGGTTCTCCACCATGCGACGGTCGCGCGCCAGGCCCACGGCCGTGTAGCCGGCCACGCCGCGGATGGCCTGCTCGCGCTCTTCGTCGCTGCGGCACAGCAGCAGGTTGGCAATGCCTTCCTCCGTCAGGATGTGGGTCACGTCCTCGCCGTAGATCATGATGGGCGGCAGGTCCATGCCGGCCTGCTCCTGCAGCGTCCAGGCATCGAGCCGCTCCACGAAGGCGGGCTGCATGTGCTCGCGGAAGGTCTCCACCATCTGCACCACCAGCTTTTGCCCGCGCGGCGTGCCTGCCGCGCCGCTGCGGCCCGCCCGCGCCTCGCGCCCGGCCTTGAGCCAGGCGGCGCTGGCATGGCGCCGGCCGCGCGCGTCCGCGCCCATGTTGGGGGCGCCGCCGAAGCCGGCAATGCGCCCCAGCGTCGCGGTGGAGCTGTTGCCGTCCAGGTCGATCTGCAGCGTCGAGCCGATGAACAGGTCGCAGGCATAGTGGCCGGCCGCCTGGCAGAAGGCGCGGTTGCTGCGCAGGCTGCCATCGGCGCCGGTGAAGAACACGTCCGAGCGCGCCCGGATGTAGTCCTCCATGCCCAGCTCGGAGCCGAACGAATGGATGGACTCCACCCAGCCGGCCTCGATGGCCGGTATCAGCGCCGGATGCGGGTTCAGCGCCCAGTGCCGCGCAATGCGGCCCTTCAGCCCCAGCGATTCGCCATAGGTCGGCAGCAGCAGCTCGATGGCCGCCGTGTCGAAGCCGATGCCATGGTTCAGGCGCTGGACCTCGTACTCGGCGTAGATGCCCTTGATGGCCATCATGGCCATCAGCACCTGGATTTCGCTGATCTGGGCCGGGTCGCGCGTGAACAGCGGCTCGATGACGTTGGGCCTGGGCGCCTGCACGACGAAATGCACCCAGTCCGAGGGAATGTCCACGCGCGGCAGCGCCGTGGTGGTGCCATCCACCATCTCGTTGACCTGGGCGATGACGATGCCGCCCGAAAAGGCCGTGGCCTCGACGATGGCCGGCGTGTCCTCGGTGTTGGGGCCGGTGTACAGGTTGCCCTGGGCATCGGCCGCGTGGGCCGCCACCAGGGCCACCTTGGGCGTCAGGTCCACGAAGTAGCGCGCGAACAGCTCCAGGTAGGTGTGGATGGCCCCGATCTCCAGCTGCCGGGCCGAGACCAGTTTGGCCAGCCGCGCCCCTTGCGGGCCGGAGAAGCTGAAGTCCAGCCGCCGCGCGATGCCGTTTTCAAACACATCCAGGTGCTCCGGCAGCGCCAGCACCGACTGCACCATGTGCAGGTCGTGCACCTGCTGCGGATCGAGCTGGACCAGGGCGCGGGCCAGGAAGTCGGCCTGCTTCTGGTTGTTGCCTTCGAGGCAGACGCGGTCGCCGGGCGCCAGCACGGCGTGCAGCAGCTCGGTGATGGCGCCGGCATCGACGCGCTTGCCGGCCAGGCGCGGCCCGAGGGCGGCCTGGGCGCGCGCCAGCCTGGCGGCGCGCTCCCCGGCTTTGAGGTTCCAGGAGGGGTCAGTCATGGGGTATCAGGGGTTGGCGTGACATGGAGGGGGCAGGGGGCGGGCGTCCCGGTCGAAGTGCCTGGCTAGAGGACCACGAACAGCAGCCACACGAGCAGCGGCGCCACCAGGGTGACAAGGCCGCCGTAGACCATCAGCTGGCGGAAGAAGCGGTCGCGGTCCACGCCCTTGGCATTGGCCAGGACGAGGGCGCCGTTGGTCGAGAAGGGGCTGACATCCACGATGGTCGAGGACACGGCCATGGCCGCGATGAAGCCGACGGCGCTCACATCGGAGCCGCCCTGCAGGAAAGGCACGGCCAGCGGAATCAGCGAGCCCAGCACCGCCGTCGAGGAGGCGAAGGCCGACACCACGGCGCCCACGAAGCACAGCAGCAAGGCCGCCACCAGGGGCGAGGTCAGCTGCGCCACGCTGTGGCCTACGAAGTCGATGGTGCCCATCTTGTCCATCACGCCCACATAGGTGCTGACACCCACGATGAGCATGATCTCGGGCCAGGACACCTGGCCCAGCGCGCGCTTTTGCAGGTTGGGCGCCATCAGCGTCAGCACCAGGCCGATGGTGATGGAGACAAAGCCGATGTCCTGCTTGAAGAACAGGGTGAGGACCGCGAGCGCCAGCAGGCCGACCACGGTGGCCACCTGGTAGCTGCGCGATTGCGGGGCGGCGTCCTGTTCAGGGGCGGCGCGCATCAGCGAGTCGCTGGAGCGTGCAGCCGTGTTGCGCTCCTCGGACAGGGCCTCGCCTTCGGCGTCGCCATACACCTGGGCGCCGCCCTGGGCATGCGAGACGCGCGGCGTGGCGGGCACGCTGCCATCGGCGTCGGCCTTCATGCGCATCAGCCGGGCGCCGCCCATCAGGAAGAACAGCAGCACGGCCACGGCCAGGTTGACCCCCATGCTGGCCAGCATGGTGGCCATCTCGTTGAGCGGCAGGCCCGCCTTGGCCACGATCTTGTTGGTGATGCCGCCGTAGATGCTGATGGGCGAGAAGCCGCCGCCCTGCGCGCCATGGATCACCAGCAGACCCATCATCAGCGGATTGATGCCGTACTTGGCGGCAAAGCCCAGGGCAATGGGCGCGATGATGGCCACGGCCGCAGGGCTGACGGCGCCCACCGCCGTCAGCAGGGCCGCAATGAAGAACATGATCCACGGTATGGCGGCAATGCGCCCGCGCACGGCGCGCACCGCCATGCGGACCAGCCAGTCGATGGTTCCGTTGTTCTGCGCCAGCGCGAACAGGTAGGTGATGCCCGCCAGCGTCAGAAACAGGTCGGCGGGAAAACCGCCAATGATGGCCTTGGTCCCCATGCCGGCCACCAGGGTGCCGACCAGGAAGGCCCCGACAAAGGCCAGCAGGCCCATGTTGATGGGCAATGCCGTCGCCAGGACGAACATGCCTATCAACGCGCCAATCGATATCCAATGGGAATTCATGCGATGTCTCCGGTTTTTTATGCGCCTGCAATACGTGTGCATGCTGGTATGCACGGTACGCGGCGGCCCGGAGCGCATCAATAAAGCGCGAGCGCCAACAATTACGCAGAGAGAAACAATGAAGGGTTAACCCGGCGAAGCGGGGCTGCCGCCCCCGGCATGCCGGGTCAGCCGAGCTGCCCGTCCGCGAGGCGGCACACGCTGAGCAGGGCCAGCAGGTTGGGGTCGCGTTCGCGGGAGCGCAAAAAGGTCAGCACGATGGTCTGGCGCATCAGGTACCTGGCCTGTAGCGGTATCAGCTGCACCTTCTGCGGCATCACGCCGCGCACACGCCCGGGCAGCAGCGTGTAGCCGACGCCGCCGCTGACCAGGTTCATCAGCGAGAAGATGTCATCCGTCTTCATCACCACGTTGGGCGTGAAGCCGGCCACCCGGAAGGACTCGATGAAGCCGCCATAGGTCGCAAAGCCTTCGCCCAGGCTCACGAAGTTCTCGCGCGCCATGGCGCCCAGATCGACCTCGGCCAGATGCGCATAGGGCGAGCCCACGGGCGCGGCAAAGAAAATGTCGTCCTCGAACAGCAGCTGCGTCTGCATGTCGGCGGCGTTGTCCGGCATGGCCATCAGCGCCGCGTCCAGCGTTCCGTTGCGCAGCCGCTCCAGCAGGCCGGCGTTCGAGCCCAGCACCAGTTCGGTCTGCAGATCGGGGCGGCGCAGCTTCAGCGCCATCACCAGCGCCGGCACGGTGCGGTTGGTCAGGGAGTACAGCGAGCCGATGCGGATGCGGTCCGCCGAGTAGCCTGCCACCTCGCGCGTGGCGCGTATGCCCTCGGACATGGTGGCCAGCACCTCCCTGGCGACATCGGCCAGGGTCTGCGCTGCCTCGGTGGGCTTGAGGTTGCGCCCCTCGTGCCGGAACAGGGCGCAGCGCATGCCGGCCTCCAGCGCATGCAGGGCGCGGTGCACGCTGACCGAGCTGGTCTCCAGCCGTTCCGCCGTCTTGGCGAGATTGCCTGTCTCCAGGAAGGCGAGCAGCACCTCGAGTCTGCGGAAGGTTATTTCGTCATCGATTCTCAGGCTCATGGCAACGTCACGCTCTCATCGTGGGGGACGGGCGGATTGTGGCGTTGATCGCGTTGCGTGCACAGACTCCGGTCTGTGCGGGGGCCGGGGCCCCGGGTGGCTCACGATGCGGATTGGCTGCGCTGGATGCTGCGGATGTCGAAGGCGCCGCCGGTCTGGGCCTGGTCGCTGGTGGTGACGGCCTGCTTGCCGAGCAGGGGGAAGACCAGCTCGGCAAAGCGGATGGACTCCTCCAGGTGCGGGTAGCCCGAAAGCACGAAGCTGTCCGCGCCCAGCGCGGCGTATTCGCGCAGGCGCTCGGCCACGGTGGCCGCGTCGCCGACCAGGGCCGTGCCCGCGCCGCCGCGCACCAGGCCCACGCCGGCCCAGAGGTTGGGCGCCACCTCCAGCCGGTCGCGCCGCCCGCCGTGCAGCGCGGCCATGCGCGACTGGCCCACGGAGTCCATGCGCGCATAGCCGGCCTGGGCGCGGGCGATGTCCTCGTCGGTGAGCTTGCTGATCAGGCGCTCGGCATCGGCCCAGGCCTCCTCGTTGGTCTCGCGCACGATGACGTGCAGCCGCACGCCCAGGCGGACCTGGCGGCCCTGCTGCGCGGCGCGGCGGCGGATGTCGGCGAACTTTTCGGCCACGGCGGCGGGGGGCTCGCCCCAGGTGAGGTAGGCGTCCACCTGGCGCGCGGCCAGGTCGTGGGCGGCGTCCGAGGAGCCGCCGAAGTACAGCGGCGGATGCGGCTTTTGCACCGGAGGAAAGAAGTTGCGGCCCTGCTTGATCTTGAAGTATTTGCCGTCGAAATCCACGGCCTCGTCGGCCAGCAGGCGGCGCCAGATGGTCAGGAATTCATCGGCATAGGCATAGCGTTCGTCGTGGGCCAGGAAGATGCCGTCGGCCTCCAGCTCGGTGGCATCGCCCCCGGGCACCACGTTGAGCAGCAGGCGCCCGCCCAGGGCCTGGTCCAGCGTGGCGGCCTGGCGCGCGCTGGACACGGGCGCGCCCAGCGAGGTGCGCAGGGCCACCAGCAGCTTGATGCGCTGCGTGACGGGCACCAGGCTGGAGGCGACCACCCAGGGGTCCAGGCAGGAGCTGCCGGTGGGGATCAGCAGGCCGTCGTAGCCCAGCTCCTCGGCCGTGACGGCGATCTGGCGCATGTAGGCGTTGGTGGGGGCTCGGCCGAAGTCGGAGGTGCCGAGGTAGCGCGTGTCGCCCGAGGTGGGCAGGAACCAGAAGATGTCTGGCGATGCGTGGGGGTCTTGGCTCATGGGATCTCCGGGGACGATGGAAAAGACGGTGGCGCGGCCTCGCCCGGCACCTGGCCCAGGCGCTGCAGCCGCGCGCGCACCACGCTGCGGCTGATGCCCAGCTGGCGCGCGGTCTGCACCTGGTTGCCGCGGTTGCGCTGCCAGGCCTTGAGCAGCAGGGCGCCCAGCACGTGCTGCTCCAGGCCTTCGGCATGCACGTCGCACAGGCTGTCCAGCGCTTCGCCCAGGGCCAGTTCGGCGGCGGCGGCCTGGGCGCCGTGTTCGGCCTCGCGCGTGGGGACGGGATCGGGCTCGCCCTGGCTGCTGGCGATGTGCAGGTCGCCCGCGCCGATGTGCATGCCCTGGGTCAGCAGCAGGCTGCGGTGGATGACGTTCTCCAGCTCGCGGCTGTTGCCGGGCCAGTCGTGTTCCAGCAGCTTGCGCTGCGCGTCCTGGCTGAGTGCCATGGGCGCGTAGCGCATGCGCTGGCAGTAGCTCGCGATGAAGTGGCGCGCCAGCGGCAGGATGTCGGCCGGGCGCTGGCGCAGCGGCAGCACGGTGAGGGTGACGACATCGAGCAGGTAGTACAGGTCTTCGCGAAAGCGCCGCGCCGCCACCTTGGTGTGCAGCGGCGCGCTGCTGGCCGCGAGCACGCGCACATCGGCCGGCGTGCGCTGGCTGGCGCCGATGCGGGTGACCGCCCTGTCCTGCAGCACGCGCACCAGCTTGCTCTGGATGTGCAGGGGCAGGTCGTCGATCTCGTCCAGCAGCAGGGTGCCGCCGTGGGCGTCCTCGAAGCGGCCGGGCAGGTTGCCGAAGGCCCCCGTCAGCGCACCGCTTTCGTGGCCGAAGAGCTCGGCGTTGATCAGGGCCTCGGACAGCGCGCCGCAGTTGACGGCGACAAAGGGGCCGTGGCGGCGCGGGCTCAGGCGGTGGATGTGGCGGGCCACCATTTCCTTGTCGGCGCCGCTGTCGCCCAGGATGAGGACGCCGGCCTCGCTGGCGGCCACCTGTCCCATGGTCTTGAGCAGGGCCTGCGAGGCCGGGTCTTGCAGTATCCAGGGCGCGGGCGCGGCGCCGTCATCGTGCGCGGCAGAGGCTGCGGGCGCATGCACGGTTGCAGGTACGGGCGCAGGTACGGGCGCAGGTGTTGCCGAGGACTTGCCGGGCGGCCAGGTGGGCAGACGGGTGTTCATGGCGCGGCGTCACGAGTAGAAGCTGGGCTGCGGA
This sequence comes from Delftia sp. NA_296.1, assembly GCF_052692095.1. Lineage (NCBI taxonomy): Bacteria > Pseudomonadati > Pseudomonadota > Betaproteobacteria > Burkholderiales > Comamonadaceae > Delftia > Delftia sp. NA_296.1. The sequence goes on from NZ_JBQZGF010000005.1 coordinate 335,058, forward strand.
TGGGTTCCGTTGAGCACCCAGTCGCCCAGCTCCTGCAGCTTGTAGTGCAGCGGGTCGTGCAGCGTCTGCGTGCGCAGGTTGCGCCAGAAGCGGTCAAAGCGCAGCGCCGCGTGCGTGGCGCGCGCGCCCGTGGCCTCGAAGATGCGGCTGGACAGGTCCAGCCCCGAGCGCGTGGTGGCAATCTTGGCGGCCGTCACGGCCACGGCGACTTCGCCGCGCTCGTGGGCGGTCAGCGCCGGGCCACGGCGCCAGGCGGCGTCAAAGCGCTGCGCGGCCTGCAGGGTCAGCAGGCGCGCGCCTTCCAGCGCGGCCCACAGCTCGCCATACAGCGCCTGGATGTGGGGGTCTGCGCCGGCCGCATCGGCAGGGGACTTGAACCAGGGCCGCGCCTCGTTCAGCGTGTAGCCGCGCGCCTGCTCCAGCGCGCCCTGGGCAATGCCCAGGAACAGATGGGCCAGGATGAGCTGGGCCAGCAGCGGGCGCAGCGCGGCATGCGGCGTGGACAGCGGCCCGGGGTCCAGCAGCAGCTCGGCCGCTTCCACGCGCACGCGCTCGAACAGGGCCGAGCCGCTGTCGGTCTGGCGCTGGCCCATGTTGTCCCAGTCGCGCAGCAAGGTGATGCCCGTGCGCTCCGTGGGCACCACGCCGATCAGCAGCTGGCCGCTGTCGGCATCGATGGCCGAGGCCACCAGCATCTGCGAGTCCAGCGCGCCCGAGGTAAAGCTCTTCTTGCCCGAGAACTCCCAGTGGCCGGGCTGGCGCGTGGCCGTGGTGCGGCGGTCCAGAGGATTCAGCGTGTTGCCCCAGAACCAGCGGTGGCGTGCCGTCTGCAGCAGCCAGGGCCGCCACTGGGCGGGCTGGCCGAACAGCTGCACGGTGGCCAGGTGCAGGTGCTGGAAGCCGTAGACATGGGCCAGCGAGCCGTCTGCCGTGGCCAGGATGCGCACCGTCTCCAGCGTCTGCACCCAGTCCGCGCCCAGGCCGCCCAGCTCGCGCGGAATGCTCAGTGCCAGCAGGCCGCTGGCGCGCAGCGCATCGCGCTCGGCCTTGGGCGTGCCGCCTGCGGCATCGCGCCGGGCCGCCGTGGCGGCAAGGCGCTGCGCCAGATCCTGCGCAGTGGCTATCGGGTCCGCAGGGACGGCCTCTGCCTGGCTCACGCGGGCTGCCCGGCCAGGGCCAGGTCGGCGGCTTCGGGAACAGGCGGCTGTGCCTCGGCCTGGGCCTGAGCCTGGGCCTGCGCCAACTGCTGCAGCGCACCGCGCAGCACCGGCGCCGACAGCTGCACGGTCAGCTCGATGCGCTGGCGCAGCGATTCGCTGTGGACCTGGCCGTCCTGGATGTCCTCGGGAGTGGAGTACACGCCAATGGGCAGGGTGAGGGCCGAGAAAAAGCCGAACAGCGGGCGCAGCTGGTGGTCCAGGATGAGGGCGTGGCGCGGGCTGCCGCCGGTGGCGGCCAGCAGCACGGGCGTGCCCTGCAGCGCGTCCAGGTCGATGAGGTCGAACAGGTGCTTGAGCAGGCCCGGCAGGCTGGCGCGGAAGACCGGCGCGCCGACGATGAGGAAGTCGGCCTGCTCGATGGCTTCGATGGCCTGCAGCGTGGCCGGCGGCAGGTCGTTCTTGGACAGGGCCGCGCCCAGGTGGGGCTGCAGGTCCAGCAGGTCGATGACCTGTGCCTGCAGCGGCAGCTCCTGGCCCAGGCGGGCATGCAGGGCGTCCAGCAGGACACGGGTGCGGGAGGGGCGGCTCAGGCTGCCATTGACGATGACAGTCTTCAGCGATCGGCTCATGGAAACTCCTTGGCGTGGGTTCCAGGAGGCAGCGCGGCATGCGGTTTGCGAAGACTGCCAGCCCGGATGAGGTGGGATGGATGCCTTCATTACAGGGCCGAACGCCGGTATGGCGAAAGAAACTTAACGCATTTGCTTATCGGTTTGAGTGACTTGGCAAGTGCTTGTTTTTGAAAGGAATTTTGTGGCGCATGGCATGTGCTAATGCGTTCTGGCGATATGCGCACGGCCGCTGCGCCCGTCCCTGCGCAGCGCGGCCGCGCAAGGGCCTTCAGCCCGCCACGCCCGTCACGCCCACGTGCCAGTAGTAGATGGGGTCGGCGCCGTTGAGCAGGATGTCGCCCGCCGAGCGGGCCTTGTACAGCACGGGGTTGTGCGAGGCCAGGGTGCGCGCATTGCGCCAGTGGCGGTCCAGTGCCAGGTCTTCGGACAGGGCGCTGGAGCCGCCCACCTCGAACAGCCGCGCGGCCGCCTGCAGCACGGGATCGACCACGGCCACCTGGGCCTGGGCCGTGCGCAGCTCCAGGGCATGCAGTTGCTGCAGCGGCACCTCGCGCCCGGCCTCGCGCTCGCGCGCGATGCGGCCCAGCTCGGCGGCCACGTCGGCCACGGCCAGGCCTGCGATGTAGGCCGTGCCGGCCAGCTGGCCGACGATGTGCTGCACCAGCGGATCGTCCTTGGGCAGGGTGGCGCTGCCGTGGCTGAACACGCGGCGGCGCGCCTGCACATAGGCGATGGCATCGCGCTGCAAGGCCCGGGCAATGCCGGCCAGGGTGGCCAGGTGGGCCAGCTGGAAATAGGCCACCAGGGGCGTGGGCTGGGCGCGCGGGAAGCGGATCACGGCGTCGTCGGGCACGCGCACCTGGCTGAGCACGGTGGTGCCCGAGCCGGTCAGGCGCTGGCCAAAGCCGCGCCAGTCATCGAAGCGCTGCACGCCGGCCTCCGAGGTGGGCACGACGGCGTGCACGGTCTGGTCCTCCTTGCCCGGCTCCACCGCGCGCGCCACCACGGTCACCCAGTCGGCATACAGCGTGCCCGTGCTGTAGAACTTGCGCCCGTCCAGCCGCCACCAGCCGGGCTGCGCATCGGGCACCAGGGTGGTCTGCAGCGTGCCCAGGGTGCCCGTGCCCACCTCGGTGGTGGCATTGCCGAACACGGCGCCGCGCGCGGCCAGCGGCAGCCAGCGGGCCTGGGTGGCGGCATCGCGGTCGATGAGCACGCGGTCCAGAAAGCCGAAGTGCGGGCGCAGGATCTGGGCGACGTTGGAGTCGGCCTCGGCCAGCTCGGTCCACAGCGCGAACAGCTGCTCCACGCTGGCGCCGGCTCCGCCAAGGCGGCGCGGCACGCGCAGCGCGGTGAAGCCGCTGTCACGCAGCCAGGCGATGGGTTCATGGGCCAGGCTGCGCGTGCGTTCGCGCTCGGCCGCACCCTGGGCGATGCGGTCGAACACGGGGCGAAAACGCGCCTGCAGGGATGGCAGCGAGGGCGCGTCGGGATCGGCCGGGCCGTCTGTGGTTGGGCCGGGCGCCGCGTAGGCCGCAGGCTCGGTGGCGCAGGAGAGGGTGGTGGTCATGGCTTTGCAAATTCAAAGGCCCGCCAACCCGGCCTGCCTGCAAGGCAGGGCCGGGCCACGGGCCGGTGGGGGAGGGTGGCTAAGGACTTCAACGCCGCCAGCGCGCGGCGGCGTGGCTGGCGGGCAGGCGGTCGCCCTGGCCGAACAGGCGCTGGCGCAGCGTGGCGTCCTCGCCGTAGCTGGTGCGGTAGCGGCCCCGGTTCTGCAGCTCGGGCACGACCAGGCGGGCGAAGTCTTCCCAGGTCTCGGGCGCGACGATGCGCGTCAGGTTGAAGCCGTCGATCTCGCCCACGTCGATCCAGCGCTCCAGCTCGTCGGCCACCTGGGCCGGGTCGCCCACGATGGTGGCGTAGCGGCTGCCCAGCGTGAACTGCTCCAGCAGCTTGCGCCGCGTGGTCCAGCCCTGCTTCTGCGCGGCCTGGGCCGCCGACTGGATGGCGTTGGTGTTGCCGAAGGAGATGGGGTCGTCCAGCCCGTACTGCGCAAAGTCCACGCCGGTGCTGGCGGCAAAGTGGGCCAGCCCGCTTTCCGCGCTGGCGTGGGCCAGGTAGTCGGCGTATTTCTCTCGCGCCTCGGCCTCGGTGCGGCCGGGCACCACGGCCACGCCGGCGTAGATCTTGATGTCCTCGGGGCGCCGGCCCGCGTCCACGGCGGCCTGGCGCAGCTGGCGCGAGGCCTCGCGCGCGGCCTCGGGCGTGCGCGCGCCGATGAAGATGCCCTCGGCATGCCGGCCCGCAAAGCGCAGCCCGCGCGGCGAGGTGCCGGCCTGGAACAGCACGGGCGTGCGCTGGGGCGAGGGCGCGCTCATGTGGATGGCGTTGGCGCGGTAGAACGGCCCCTCGTGCACCACCGGGTGCACCTTGCCGGGCAGGGCGTGGATGCGCCGCGCCTTGTCGGCGATCACGGCGCCCTCTTCCCAGCTGCCTTCCCAGAGCTTGTAGGAAAGCTCCAGGAAGTCGTCGGCGCGGTCGTAGCGGCTGTCGTGCTCGGCCAGGCCGTCCTGGCCCAGTCCGCGCGCGCCGCTGTCCACATAGCCGGTGACGATGTTCCAGCCGATGCGGCCGTTGGTCAGCTGGTCCAGCGTGGTCACGTCGCGCGCGAAGGTATAGGGCTGGTGCGCGCCCACGGTGGCCGTGAGGCCGAAGCCGATGTGCCGCGTCACCGCCGCCATGGCCGAGACCAGCAGCCAGGGGTTGTTGACGGGCAGCTGTATGCCTTCGCGCAGGGTCAGGTCCACGCCGCCCTGGTAGACGTCGTAGTAGCCGACCACGTCGGCGATGAAGATGCCGTCGAACAGGCCTTCCTCCAGCACCCTGGCGATGTGGGTCCAGTAGGCCAGCGTGCCGTACTCGGTGGAGCGGTCGCGCGGATGGGTCCACAGGCCGTGGTGTATGTGGCCCACGCAGTTCATGTTGAAGGCGTTGACGTGGATGTGGCGCTTGGCTTGCGTCATGGGGCGGGTCCTGCAGTCCGTTGCGTCAGTTCTTCAACCAGGCCAGGCGGTAGAGCTTCTGGTCGTTCAGGTAGAAGGCGTGGATGGTCTTGCGCACCACGTCGGAGTTTTTGTAGATGTCCAGGAAGCGGGCGATGCGCGGGTCGGCCGCGCGGTCGCTGCGGGCCACGAACTGGATGGCCCAGGAGTCGTCCTCGTAGCTGGTGTAGGCCAGGCCCTTGCTGGCATCGAAGGCCTTGGAGGCGATGATGAAATACGGAAAGCCCTGGGCCAGGTCCACGTCGGGCGTGGTGCGCGCCAGCTGCGGGCCCTCGATCTCCACGAACTGCAGCTTCCTGGGGTTGGAGACGATGTCCGCCTGGGTGCCCAGCAGCCCGGTGTCGGGGCGCAGCGTGATCAGGCCCGCGTGCTGCAGCAGGCGCAGGCCGCGGCCCACGTTGACGGGGTCGCTGGCAATGGCCACCTTGGCGCCCGTGGGCAGGTCGGCCAGGGATTTGTGGCGCGTGGAGTACAGGCCCAGATAGGACAGGATGCCCGCCTGCACGCTGGTGAACTTGAAGCCCTTGCTGCGCGCTGCATTGGCCAGGTAGTTGCTGTTCTGGTAGTAGTTGAGGTCGATATCGCCCGCGTCCAGCGCCACGTTGGGCGTGGCCCAGTCGGTGAATTCCACCACCTGCACGTCCAGGCCCTGCTTCTTGGCCTCCTTGGCGGCGGCTTCCACCGAGTCCGCGAAGATGCCCGGCACCACGCCGATCTTCAGGGGCGCGGCCAGGGCGCTGCCCGCGAGCAGGGCAGCGCCCAGGAAGGCGGCCAGCCGGGGCCAGAGTGTGGGGGAGGTCGTTGTCATCATTGCATTCCTGTGTCGTTGATAAAGGTCAGAGCGCGCCATGGCGCGGCGGGCGTATGCCGTTGAGCACGTAGTTGCCCACGGCGTGGTATTTCCAGCGCACGGGGTCGTGCAGGGTGTGGGTGCGCGCGTTGCGCCAGAAGCGGTCCAGGCCCTGTCCCGCCAGGGTGGAGGCCGTGCCTGCCAGCTCGAACAGCTTGCTGCCCGCCAGCAGGCTGGCGCTGGTGCTCAGCGCCTTGGCCTGGGCCACGGCCACCGAGGCAGCGGCCACGCTGTCTTCCGTGGGCGCGCGCTGGGCGGCGTCCACGGCCAGGGCCGCGCGGGCCACGAGGGCATCGGCGGCGCGCAGGCGCACGTGGACATTGCCCAGTTGCTGCAGCAGCAGCGGGTCCTGCGTGGCGCTGGCCACGCCCGCGTCCACCCAGGGCCGCGCATGCTCGCGGATGAAGGGCAGGGCGGCCTGCAGCGCGCCGTGGCCAATGCCCGCATCCAGGGCGGCATGGATGATCTGGGCAAAGGGGCCGATGGTGGTGGGCCGCTCGAAGGAACTGGTGAAGGGCACCACCCATTCGGGCTCCACGCGCACGCGGTCGAACTGCACCGAGCCGCTGCCCGTCACGCGCTGGCCGAAGCCGTCCCAGTCGTCGGTGACGGTGACGCCGGCCGCATCGCGCGGGATGAAGACCAGATACATGCGCTCGCCTTGCCCCGGCGCCTCTTCCTGCGCGCTGACCAGGGTGGGAATCCAGTGCGCGAACAGGGCGCCCGTGCAATAGAACTTGCGCCCCTGCACGAACCAGCCGCCGCTCTCGCGCAGCAGCCGCGTGCGGCGCTGGAAGTCGCGGTGGCCGATCTCGGCCAGCGCATTGCCCAGGCGCTCGCCGCGCAGCACACGGTCATAGAAGAAGGCCTTTTGCGCGGGCGATCCGCCCACGCGCAGCACTTCCAGCGAGTAGTAGTGGTTCTGCGGAATGTGGCCGAAGTTGCCATCGGCCGCCGCGATCAGGGCAATGGCCCGGGTCAGCGTGGCCGTGGACACGCCCGCGCCGCCGTACTCCCGGGGAATGGTGATGCCCCACAGGCCGCTCTGGCTGAACTGCTCCACCTCCTGCCAGGGCAGCAGGCGGTCGCGGTCGCGCGCCAGCGCGCCGGGGGCGATGAGGGCGGCAAAACTGCGGGCCGCCTCCAGCGCCTCGGCCTCGCTGCCGATGATGTGGGCGGGCCGGGCTGGAGGCGCGGCGGGCGCGGGCTGGCTGCCCGGTGTGGAGGCCAGGGCCTGCAGCTCTTGGGTTGATGTCTGTGTCATGGCGGTCAGTTCCACTGGTGGCGGCGCGGCAGGGCGCCGTTGAGCAGGTAGTTGCCCAGCAGGTGGTATTTCCAGCGCACGGGGTCGTGCAGCGTGTGCACGCGGGCGTTGCGCCAGTGGCGGTCCAGGCGGTGGGCAGCGCGGCTGGCCGAGGAGCCGGCCAGTGCGAACAGGTGCTCGCCGGCCTGCAGCGCGGCCTCGGTGGTGAGGATCTTGGCCTCGGCCACGGCCACCGAGGCCTGGGCGCTGGCCTGCTCGTCCACCGCGCCACCAGCCGCTGCAGCAAGCGCATCCAGCGTGCGCGCGGCCTCCAGCAGCACGGCATGGGCTGCGTCCACGTCGATCTGCAGTTGGCCGACCTCGTGGATGAGGTGGGGATCGTCGCTGGCGCGCGCCACGCCGGAGTCCATCCAGGGCCGGCTCTTGTCGCGCACGAAGTCCACCGCGTCGCGCAGCGCGCCCAGGGCAATGCCCGCGTCGATGGAGGCCTGGATCAGCTGCGACACCGGGCCGGACAGCGAGGGCGTGGCCTCGAACTGCCAGGCAGGCACCACGTCCTCGGGCTGTACCTGCACCTGGTCCAGCTGCACGCTGCCGCTGGCCGTGGTGCGCTGGCCGAAGGAGTCCCAGTCGTCGAACACGGTCACGCCTGGCGCATCGCGCCGCACCCAGACCTGCACGATGCGGCCTTCCTCGTCCTGGGCGCGAAACGGCACCCAGTGTGCAAATGCCGAGCCCGTGGAGTAAAAGCGCGTGCCGCTGACGCGCAGGCCCCCATCGGCATCGCGCGACAGGCGCGCCGTGGCCTCCAGCACATGGGCCGCGCGCCCCTTGCGCTCCGGCCCCGCATTGCCCAGGCGGTGGCCGGCCAGCACGTCGGCGAACCAGCGGCGCTTCTGGGGCTCGCTGCCCATGTCCCGCAGGTTCTGCAGCACGGCGAAATGGTTCTGCGGAATCTGGCCCAGCGAAGGGTCGGCCGCGCACAGCGTGACGAAGACCTGGGCCAGCGTCTCGTACGAGGCGCCCAGGCCGCCGTAGGCGCGGGGCACGGTGATGGCGCCCAGCCCGCTGGCCGTGTGGCGCTCGATTTCCTGCCAGGGCAGGCGCCGCTCATGGTCGCGGGCGGCTGCGTCCGCGCGCCATTCATCGGCCAGGGCCTGGGCGGCCTGCAGGGCCTCGGCCTCGCTGGTGATGCGGTGCGGGGTGGAGGGCGGCAGGGGCAGGCGCCGCAGCGCCCCGCCCGGGGTGTGGTGTGTGTTGCCGGGCAAGGCTGCGCCCAGGGCATCCGGTGTGGTCATTCCGTGCCTCGTTGCTGAGTCGGTGGGGAGAGGGCCGCCAGGCGGCGGCCCCGGAGGGAAAGGCGTGGTGCCTGTTTTCAGCGTCAGCGGCTGCGCAGCCGGCGCACGTAGCGGTCGCCCAGCACCTGGACCACGGTGACCAGCGCGATCAGCACGGCAATCACCAGCAGCATCACCTGGGTGTCGAAGCGCTGGTAGCCGTAGCGGATGGCCAGGTCGCCCAGGCCGCCCGCGCCCACGGCGCCGGCCATGGCCGAGGAGCTGATCAGCGCCACCAGGGTGATGGTGAAGCCGCCCACGATGCCGGGCAGGGCCTCGGGCAGGTAGACGTGGCGCACGATGTCCCACTTGCGGCAACCCATGGCCTGGGCGGCTTCGATGAGGCCGGGATCGACCTCGCGCAGGCTGACCTCGACGATGCGCGCGAAGAACGGCGTGGCGCTGATGGCCAGCGGCACGATGGCCGCCCACACGCCGATGGTCGTGCCCGTCACCAGCCGCGTGAACGGGATCAGCGCCACCAGCAGCACGATGAAGGGCGTGGCACGGAAGCCGTTGATCACGCTGCCCAGCGCACGGTGTGTGCGCGGCGAGGCCAGGAAGCCGCCGGGCGCGGTGACGATGAGCAGCACCGCCAGCGGAATGCCCGCCGCCAGCGCGATGCCGCCCGAGACGCCGACCATCATCAGCGTGTCGGCCAGCGCGTTGCCATAGCGCTCAATGGGAATGGACAGATTCAGCGACATATCCGAGATCCTTGATGTCATGCGCAATGGCCGCCGGGCCCTGCGTCAATGTGTGCCAGTCATGCGCGGCCGTGCCGCCGCCCAGCGCGATCAGCAGCTGCCCCTGGGCATGGCCCTGGATGCGGTCCACGCCGCCATGCAGCAGGCGCACCCGGCCGCCCAGGGCCTGGGCGATGCGCGGGAAGTCGGGCTCCAGCCCGTCCTCGCCGCGGTAGGTCAGCTGCAGGATGCGTTCGTGGCGGCCTGCGGGCGCGTCGGGCAGCAGGCGCTGGCGCAGGTCGTCGGGCAGGCCGTGCTGCAGCGGTGCCAGCAGGGCGCGCGTGGCCGGGTGCTGCGGGTTGCCGAAGACCTTCCAGACCTCGCCCAGCTCGGCGATGCGGCCCTGCTCCAGCACCAGCACGCGGTCGGCGATCTCGCGGATCACGCTCATCTCGTGCGTGATCAGGATGATGGTGATGCCCAGCTTGCGGTTGATGGTGCGCAGCAGCTCCAGGATGGACTGCGTGGTCTCGGGGTCCAGGGCCGAGGTGGCCTCGTCGCACAGCAGGATCTCGGGGTCGGTGGCCAGGGCGCGGGCAATGCCCACGCGCTGCTTTTGCCCGCCCGACAGCCGGCTCGGATAGGTGCCAGCCTTCTCCTGCAGGCCCACCAGGGCCAGCAGCTCATTGACCCGCGCATTGATGCGTGCGCGCGGCAGGCCCGCCACCTGCAGGGGCAGGGCCACGTTGTCATGCACCGTCTTGGCCGACAGCAGGTTGAAGTGCTGGAAGATCATGCCGATGCGCCGGCGCAGCTGCACCAGTTGCGACTCGTCCAGCGTGCCGATGTCCACGCCATCGACCCGCACCTGGCCGCTGCTGGGCTGCTCCAGCCGGTTGATGGTGCGCAGCAGGCTGGACTTGCCCGCGCCGCTGCGCCCGATGATGCCGAAAATGCTGCCCGGCGCGATCTCCAGGCTGATCGCATCCAGCGCCTGTACGGGCCCGGCCGAAGACTGGTAGGTCTTGGCCACGCCGCTGAAGGCCACGGCGCCGGGTCCACGGATGGATTCCCGCGTGGTGCCGGCCGCTGCCGATGAGCGCCTGCCCGCGTCATGGGCCGGCCTGTCCGCCTCGTGGGCCGGCCTGTCCGCCAGGGGCTGCCTGGCTGCAATGCTGGTTGACATGGCTGAAGTCCTCCCCGTGCCGCTCAGGGCTTGACCCAGGCCAGGTTGTACAGGCGCTTGTCGTTGGAGAAGGCGCGCTGGGCCTCGGCCTTCACCGCATCGGAGTTCTGGTAGATGCGGATGAACTTCTGCACCACGGGGTCCTGCGTGCGGTTGGCCTTGACCACGAACTGGATGGAAAAGCGCGCATCCTCGATGCCCGAATATGCAAGCCCGCTGGACGGATCGAAGGCCTTGGCCGCCACGATGAAGTGCGGGTAGCCCTGGGCGAGGTCCACGTCGCCCGTGATGCGCACCAGCTGCGGCCCCTCGACCTCGACGAAGCTGAGCTTCTTGGGGTTCTCGACGATGTCGTCCAGGCTGCCCAGGTAGCCCACGCCGGGCTTGAGCTTGATCAGCCCCACCTTCTGCAGCAAGAGCAGGCCGCGCCCCTGGTTCACGGGGTCGTTGGCAATGCCCACCTTGCCGCCCTGCGGCACCTGGGCGATGGCCTTGTGCTTGAGCGAGTACAGGCCCACGTTGGCCAGGATGCCCGTGCCCGCGCTGGCCAGCTTGTAGCCGTTCTTCTGGATGGCGTTGTCCAGGAAGGGCTGGTGCTGGAAGTAGTTGATGTCCAGGTCGCCCGAGTCCACGGCCACGTTGGGCGTGGTCCAGTCGGTGAACTCCACCACCTGCACATCGATGCCCTGGGCCTTGGCCTCCCTGGCAGCGACGGCCACCGAGTCGGCGTAGGCGCCGGGCACCACGCCGATGCGCAGCTTGTCGGCAGCGTGGGCGGAGAACAGGGCCAGGGCGGCCAGCGGGGCGATCAGGGCACGGGAAAGCTTCATCGGGATCTCCGGAAAAAAAGGTTCGAAAAAGGCAGGAAGGGGCCGCGTCACGGCTTGCGCCACGGCAGGCTGTACAGCCTGTCGTTGGCGGCGAATGACTTGTGGATCTGCGCCTGCACGGCGCCCGAGGTCTGGTAGATGCGCACGAACTGCGCAATGCGCGGGTCCCGGGCGTTGTCCTGGCGCGAGACGAAGCGGATGGCGTAGTACAGGTCGTCAATGCCCGAATACAGCAGCGCATTGCCGGCCACCTGCGGCCGCCCGGCGTTGACGAAGTGGGCCGGGTAGCCCTGGGCCAGGTCCACATCGTCCAGCGCGCGCACCAGCTGCGGCCCTTCGATCTCGACAAAGCGCAGCCTGCGCGGGTTGGACACGATGTCGTCCAGCCCCGCGCGCGGGCCCTTGCCTTCGCGCAGCTGGATCAGGCCGGCCTTCTCCAGCAGCAGCAGGCCGCGCCCCTGGTTGACGGGGTCGTTGGCCACGCCGACGCGCGCTCCCTCCTTCAGGTCGGCAAAGCGCTGGGTCTTGAGCGAGTACAGGCCGATGTTGGGCAGCAGGCCCGTGGCCACGCTGGTGAAGGCATAGCCGCGCTCGCGGATGGCGTTGTCCAGGAAGGCCTGGTGCTGGAAGTAGTTGAGGTCGATGTCGCCGGCCGCCAGCGCCGTGTTGGGCGTGGTCCAGTCGGTGAACTCGATGACCTGCACGTCCAGCCCCTGGGCGCGCGCCTCCTTGGCGGCGACCTCCACGGAGTCGGCCAGCGAGCCGGGCGTGACGCCTATCTTCAGCGCGGCGGCCGCCGCAAGGCCGGGCAGCGCCAGCGTGGCGGCGAGCGACCAGAGCAATGTGTTTCTGCGCGTGGGCAAGGCGTGGTTCCTCCAGCTCGGCCAGGCCCGGCGCCGGCGCCCACATGGCGCCTGCCGGCATGGCCTCTGAAGGCATTGCAACACCCGGCCCCGGCGCGCACCACGACGGAATTCACATTTCCTTATAGCGAGCCATGCGCGGCGCAAGGCATTGATCGCAAAGGAAATTTTGCACAGGCAAGATTGAGCTTATGCCCGCGCGAAATATGGCACCGTGCCGGCTGCGCAGGCTTGCGGCAGCCAGGGCGGCCTGCCGCGCTCCCAGGCTCAAGCGCCCTGTTGCGCCTTCATCCTCGTCCAGGCCTTGAAGAGGATGGACTGCAGGCTGGCACGCTCGCCCTCGTCCAGGTAGTCGACCAGGGACTCGCACATGCGCCAGAAGGCCGGCAGCGCGCGGGCCAGCACCTCGCGGCCCTGGTCGGTGAGCGCCAGGTCGAAGCTGCGGCGGTCTTCCTGGCTCAGGCTGCGCGCCAGCAGCGAGCGCTTTTCCAGCCAGTCCAGCAGGCCCGTCACCGACGAGCGCGTCACGCCGACGTAGCTGGCGATATAGGAGGGCGTGACCACCGTGTCGCCCAGCAGCCCGCGCTCGGCCAGGCCGAAGATCATGAGCACGTCGAGCTTGCTCTCGGACAGGCCGAACGCCTGCAGCGATGCGTTGGCGCGCTGCTCCACATCATCGGCCAGCCACAGCAGCAGCAGGCCCAGGCCGGCGGCCGGCGTGTCGGTGCCGGGCTGCGCGGTCTCGGCCATCAGGGCCAGGTGCGGGCGCAGCGCTTCGGGGGCGTTGGCGAGGGGGGTGGAATCGGGGGCCGGTGCGGCAGCGGTCTTGCGCGGACTCATGGGAGTGGATGGAAGCGGGTGAAACCGGGTTGAAGGCGGGTTGAAGCCGGGAGAAGAAAAGGCGGTTGATTTTACGGCTTTCATATATTACGCTTTGTGTATAGTACGTTAAGCGTATTATTTGGCGGCACACAAATCTGCAAGGACATCCCATGCCCATCAAAGTTCTGGAACTCCACCATGTCGGATTCGGCGTCAACCACGCCCAGGCCGACGCCATGCTCGACTTCTACCGCGAAGTGCTGAACCTGCCCCAGGACGCCGCGCGCTGGAAGATCCCCGGCATCTACGGCTCCTGGATCAACCTGCCCAACGGCAGCCAGTTGCACATCCTGGGCAGCGAGGGGCCGTCGCGCTATGCGCAGGGCCCGGGCAAGGACCCCGTGTCCAACCACATCGCGCTGGCCGTGGACGACATCCTCGGCGCCGAGCAGGAGCTGCTGGCGCGCGGCGTCGATTACTTCACGCTGGACAACGTGGCATCGCCCAGCCTCAAGCAGCTGTTCCTGCGCGACCCGGCCGGCAACCTGGTGGAACTGCACCAGTCCAATGCGCGCGCCCCCGGCATCGCCCAGGCCGAGCAGGACGCGGCGCGCGCCGGCAACGAGTGACGCGACGCCCTCCCCTTTTCCCTTCCCCTCCGGAATCCCATGTACTTTGAAATGCAATCGCTCAACAGCGAGCAGCGCAGCAACATCCTGCACTCCCTGGTTCTGCCCCGTCCCATCGCCTGGATCAGCTCGGTGGACGGGGACGGCACGGTCAACGTCGCGCCGTTTTCCTTCTTCAACGCCATGTCGGGCGATCCGCCGCTGCTGTGCGTGTGCATCGGCTCGCGCCAGGGCGTGCTCAAGGACACGGCGCGCAACATCGCGGCCACGGGCGAGTTCGTGGTGAACCTGGTGTCCGAGCCGCTGGCGCGCCGCATGGCGGTGACGGCCATAGAGTTCGGCGCGCAGGTGGACGAGTCGGCCCAGGCCGGCCTGGTCCTGGGCGATGCACGGCGGGTGAAGGCGCCGCGCATCGTGGACAGCCCTGCGTCCTTCGAGTGCCGCGTGCGCCAGATCATCGATATCGACGGCGTGCGCAGCCTGGTGCTGGCCGACGTGCTGGCCGCCCATGTCATGGATGCGGCCGTGGTCGATGGCGAGCTCATGTACTTCGACCCCGCGCCCATGGAGCTGATCGCGCGGCTGCAGAACCCCGGCTGGTATGGCCGCGTGGGCGATGCCTTCCAGATGCCCACGCCTTCGGTGGCGCAGTGGGACGCCATGCAGCGCCAGGGCGTGTCCGACGGCTACCTGGCCTGGGCCGACGATGGCGCCGCCGCGCGCTGAAGGGCCGCCCATGCTTGCGCAACACACCATAGACAGCTTGGCGGCCGAGCTGCACGCCAGCGAAAAAAGCCGGGTGCAGATCCGGCACTTTTCCCGCCGCCATCCCGACATGACGGTGCAGGACGGCTACGCCATCTCGCGCGCCTGGATGCGGCTCAAGCGCGCCGAGGGCCGCACGGTCAGGGGCCACAAGATCGGCCTCACTTCGCGTGCCATGCAGCAGGCCGTGCAGATCACCGAGCCCGACTACGGCACCCTGCTGGACGACATGTTCTTCGAGCCCGGCGGCGACATTCCCTTTGCGCGCTTCATCGCTCCGCGCGTGGAGGTGGAGCTGGCCTTCGTGCTGGGCCGCACGCTCAAGGGGCCGGGCGTCACCCTGTGCGATGTGCTGGCCGCCACCGACTGGGTGGTGCCCGCCGTGGAAATCATCGACGCCCGCATCGAGCAAAAGGACCGCGATACCCAGGCCATGCGCACGGTGCGCGACACCATCGCCGACAACGCGGCCAATGCCGGCATCGTCATGGGCGGGCGGCCCGTGCGCCCCGACGCGGTGGATCTGCGCTGGGTGTCGGCGCTGCTGCAGCGCAACGGCGTGATCGAGGAGTCCGGCGTGGCGGCCGCCGTGCTCAACCATCCGGCCACGGGCGTGGCCTGGCTGGCCAACCGGCTCGCGCAATGGGATGAGCAGCTGGACGCAGGCCAGGTGGTGCTGGCCGGCTCGTTCACGCGGCCCGTCACGGCCCAGGCCGGCGACAGCTTCCATGTGGACTACGGGCCGCTGGGCTCCATTGCCTGGCGCTTTGCCTGAGCTTCGTCCGCAGTGCGGCGATGGTGTCGCCTGCGGCACAGTCCGCAGGCCCGGCGCGTCGCCGACAATGCAGCGGCGCCGCCCGCCACCGGTGCGCGGGCGGCGGCTGCAATACATGCACTACAGGATGGACAAGCAATGGAGATGAAGAACGCAAAGACGGCCGTGGTCACGGGCGGAGGAACCGGCGTGGGCAAGGCCGTGGCGCTGGCCCTGGCGGGCGCGGGCTACCAGGTGGTGGTGGCGGGCCGCCGCCAGGCGCCGCTGGATGAGACCTGCGCCGAGGCCCAGGCAAAGTACGGCGCGGGCGAGCGCATGCTGGGCATTGCCACCGATGTCAGCGACCCGGCTGCCGTGGAGCAGCTGTTCGCGCGCACGGTGCAGCGCTTCGGTCGCGTGGACCTGCTGTTCAACAACGCCGGCCGGGGCAATCCGCCCGGCTCCTTCCTGGACTGGACGCCCGAGCAGTGGCGCGAGGTGGTCGATGTCAACCTCAACGGCATGTTCTATTGCCTGCAGCAGGCGTTTCGCACCATGCGCGACCAGTCGCCGCGCGGCGGCCGCATCATCAACAACGGCTCCATCTCCGCGCATGCGCCGCGCCCCAATTCCAGCGCCTACACGGCCACCAAGCATGCCGTCATGGGCCTGACCAAGACCGCTGCGCTCGACGGCCGTGCCTACGACATCGCCGTGGGCCAGATCGACATCGGCAATGCCATGACCGAGCTGGCATCGCGCATGGCCAAGGGCGTGCCCCAGGCCAATGGCGAGATCGCGGTGGAGCCGCTGATCGACGCGGATGTGGTGGGCCAGTCCGTGCTCTACATGGCCAGCCTGCCGCTGGAGGCCAATGTGCTGTTCCACACGGTGATGGCCACCAAGATGCCCTTCGTGGGCCGGGGCTGAACCGGCAAAGTCAGGCCCTCAGGCCTGCACGCGGCGGCTCGCCGTCTCGGACGGGAGCTCGCCGAAGCGGCTGCGGTACTGGGCCGCGAAGTGGCCCAGGTGCAGGAAGCCGTATTTCTGCGCCACGTCGCGCACGCCGGAGCCGGCTGCGACGCCCGGGCCCTTGGCTGCCTGGAGTTCGGCGCGCACCCGGTCCAGCCGCAGCTGGCGCAGGAAATCCATGGGCCCCATGCCTGCGTGCTGGCGGAAGGCGGCCTGCAGCGTGCGCGCGCTGCAGCCGGCCTCGCGGCAGACATCGGCCAGCGACAGGGGCTGGTCGGCATGGGCCTGCATGTACTCCTGGGCCTTGCGCACGCCGCGCGGCAGCAGGCTGCGCCGGCTGTCCCCGGCCAGTGCGCGGCTGTGGCTGTGCGTGGCCGACATCAGCAGGCTGGTCAGCAGGTATTCCTCCGCATGCTGGGCCAGTGCCTGCGTGGCCTGCAGGGCGTTGCCCGCATCCAGCGTGTGCCGCAGGCAGTCGATGAAATGCACCAGCGGTGCCAGCGCCGGCTGGTCCAGCGGCACGCCCAGATCGAACACCAGGGGCCGGCCTGCGGGCGCCTGCAGCAGCGCCTCCAGCCGCGCCACCAGGGCCGGGCGGGCCATGCGCACGATCAGGTGCGGGCTGTCGTCGGCCCAGCGCATGGACAGCGGCTCGGTCGGCGAGGGCAGGGAGGCCAGGCGCGGCGTGGCATCCACCTGCTGCGCGCCGCAGCGGATCTCGGCACTGCCGCGCAGGGGAATCTGCAGCAGGAAGAAGTCCCGCAGGTAGCCGGGCTCGATGTGCACGCCGGGGCCGTACTGCACATAGTTCAGGCTGACGTTGCGGGAAAGCGGCGCGCTGTGGTGGCAGGCGTCCAGCTCGGCGCGCGGGCGCAGCATGCCCAGGCCATGCGGACAGAAGACGCGCGCCACGCTTTCGCGGGCCTCGTCCATGTCGTGGCTCTCGAAAAGCCGGTAGCGCTGCAGCGGCAGCGGTGTGTGCATGGCGTGTTCCATAGGCTGGGCAGAACGTAGCAAAAACCACCCGCTCCCACAATTCGGACCATTCCCCTGGAGCCAATTTCTGCGCGCCAGGGACAGTGCCTGCGCTTGCCGGATGCCTGCGCGGCCCGGCCCCCCGTAACGTGTGCTGCACAGGCCAGCCCGGCCTGGCATCCACACGGGAGAACAAGCGTCATGTTCAAGGGACTCGAAGGCAAAAGCGCCATCGTCACCGGCGGCTCCACCCTGATAGGCGCCGGCGTGGTGCGTGCGCTGCACGCGGCCGGCGTGAAGGTGGTCATTGCCGACATCGATGCCGACAACGGCCAGGTGCTGGCCGATGCGCTGGGCGAGGGC
Source organism: Delftia sp. NA_296.1 (assembly GCF_052692095.1). Classification (NCBI taxonomy): domain Bacteria; kingdom Pseudomonadati; phylum Pseudomonadota; class Betaproteobacteria; order Burkholderiales; family Comamonadaceae; genus Delftia; species Delftia sp. NA_296.1. The sequence goes on from NZ_JBQZGF010000005.1 coordinate 352,208, forward strand.
GCGCTTTTCGTGCGCACCGACATCACCGACGACGCCCAGGTCGCCGCCTGCGTTCAGCAGGCATGCAGCCGGCACGGCGGCGTGCACATCCTGGTCAACCTGGCCTGCTCCTATGTGGATGAGGGCATGCAGTCGCCGCGTGCCGACTGGCTGGCCTCGTTCAACGTGAATGTGGCCAGCGCCGTGGCCATGCTGCAGGCCGTGCACCCGCACATGGTGGCTGCCGGTGGCGGGGCCGTGGTGAACTTCACCAGCATCTCCTCCGAGGCCGCGCAGACGGGGCGCTGGCTCTACCCGGCCAGCAAGGCGGCCATGAAGCAGCTCACGCGCAGCATGGCCATGGACCTGGCGGCCGATGGCATCCGCGTCAACAGCGTCTGCCCGGGCTGGACCTGGTCGGCGGTGATGGACCGGCTCAGTGGCGGCGACCGCGCCAAGACCGACCGCGTGGCCGCGCCCTTTCACCTGCTGGGCCGCGTGGGCGATCCGCACGAGGTGGCGCAGGTGGTGCTGTTCCTGTGCTCGGACCATGCCAGCTTCGTGACCGGCGCCGACTACGCGGTGGACGGCGGCTACGGCGCCATGGGGCCCGAGCGCGCCGTGGCCGCCATTCCCCAATTGATGGACTAGTACGCAGTACGGACACGGAGCCGCAAGGAGACAGCCATGAAGAAAATCGCCATCGTCGGAGCCGGCCAGTCGGGCCTGCAACTGGGCCTGGGCCTGCTGGCCGCGGGCCATCAGGTCACGATACTGAGCAACCGCACGGCGCAGGACATCGCCCAGGGCCGGGTCATGTCCAGCCAGTGCATGTTCGACAGCGCGCTGCAGATAGAGCGCGGCCTGGGCCTGGACCACTGGTCGCGCGAATGCCCGGTGGTCGAGGGCATCGGCCTGTGCGTGCCGCATCCGGCGCAGCACGGCGGGAAAGCGGCCGACAAGGCCATCGACTGGGCCGCGCGGCTGAACGCGGGCGCGCAGTCCGTGGACCAGCGCCTGAAGATCCCCGCATGGATGGACGACTTCCGCCGCCAGGGCGGCGAGCTGGTGCTCAAGGACGCGGGCATCGCCGAGCTGGAGGAATGCACGCACAGCCATGACCTGACCCTGGTCGCCAGCGGCAAGGGCGAGATATCGAGGCTGTTCGAGCGCGATGCCCACCGCTCGCGCTTCGACCAGCCCCAGCGCGCGCTGGCGCTGACCTATGTGACGGGCATGAAGCCGCGCGAGCCGTTCTCCGCCGTGTCCTTCAACCTGCTGCCGGGCGTGGGCGAGTATTTCGTGTTCCCGGCGCTGACGACCACGGGCCCCTGCGAGATCATGGTGTTCGAGGGCGTGCCCGGCGGCCCCATGGACTGCTGGGGCGATGTGAAGACACCGGAGCAGCACCTGGAGCGCAGCCGCTGGATCCTCGACACCTTCGTGCCCTGGGAGGCCGAACGCTGCCGCGACATTGCGCTGACCGATGACAACGGCATCCTCGCGGGCCGCTTCGCCCCCACGGTGCGCAAGCCCGTGGCCACGCTGCCGTCGGGGCGCAAGGTGCTGGGCATGGGCGACGTGGTGGTGCTCAACGACCCCATCACGGGCCAGGGCTCCAACAACGCGGCCAAGTGCGCCGACACCTATCTGCGCAGCATCCTGGCGCGCAGCAATGGCGACGGTAATGGTGACGGAAATCGTGACGAAAATGGCGCATTCGACGCCGCCTGGATGCAGCAGACCTTCGACCGCTACTGGTTCGGCTATGCGCAATGGGTCACGCAGTGGACCAACATGCTGCTGGCACCACCGCCACCCCATGTGCTCAAGCTGCTGGCCAGCGCGGGCACGCTGGCACCGCTGGCCAGCGCCTTTGCCAACGGCTTCGACGACCCGCGCACCTTCTTCCCCTGGTTCGCGGATGCGGGCGAGGCGGACCACTACATCGACAGCTGCGCGGCCATCGCCGCCATGGCAGCCGTCCCCGCCTAGCTGCAGAGGCCGCCATGAGCACATGCGACACCCCGGCCGCCGCCACGGCCTGCTCTTTCGATCCGCGCGAGCTGCGCAAGGCCTTCGGCCAGTTCACCACGGGCGTGACCGTCATCACCACGCGCGCGCCGGACGGGCGGCGCGTGGGCATGACGGCCAACTCGTTCTCCTCGGTCTCGCTGGACCCGCCGCTGGTGCTGTGGAGCCTGGCGCGCCAGGCGCCCAGCGTCTGCGATTTCCAGGGCGCCAGCCATTTCGCCATCCACGTGCTGGCTGCGGGCCAGCACCTTCTGTCGCGGCGCTTTTCCACGCCGCAGCAAGACAAGTTCGGCGGCCTGGACTGCGCGGAAGGCCCGGCCGGCGTGCCCCTGATCGATGGCGTGCTGGCCCGCTTCGTCTGCCGCAACGTCCGGCAATACGATGGCGGCGACCACCTCATCTTCATCGGCCAGGTCGAGCGCTGCGAACGCTTCGACGGCGAGCCCCTGGCCTTTCACGCGGGCTACTATCAGGTGACGGTGCGGCACCCCGAATGCGTATGACGGGCCATGAAAAAAGCGGCACCGCAGCTTTCCCCACCCTTTGAAACGGAGACAGACCCATGCAGCAGAAAGAACCCCCGGCAAGCCGCCATGTGCGCATCAACGCGCTGGACGGCAGCGGCAGCTTCAACGCCTACCTGGCCGTGCCGGCCTCGGGCAGCGGCCCCGGCCTGGTGCTGGCGCAGGAGATCTTCGGCGTCAACGCCACCATGCGCGAGGTGGCCGACTACTACGCCGAAGAAGGCTACGTGGTGCTGGTGCCCGACCTGTTCTGGCGCCAGCAGCCCGATGTGGAGCTGGGCTACACGCCGGCGGACTGGGAGCGCGCCTTCGGCTTCTACAAGGGATTCGACGAGGCCCTGGGCGTGCAGGACATCCAGGCCTGCCTGAACGCCTTGCGCCAGCGCCCCGAGGTCACGGACGGCAAGGCCGGCGTGCTGGGCTTTTGCCTGGGCGGCAAGCTGGCCTACCTGGCCGCCTGCCGCACCGATGCCGATGCGGTGGTCGGCTACTACGGCGTGGGCATCGAGGCGGCGCTGGACGAGGCCGAGCGCATCCGCTGCCCGCTCACCCTGCATGTGGCCGAGCTCGACGCCTTCTGCCCGCCCGAGGCGCGCCAGCGCATCGTCCAGGCGCTGGGCGGGCGTCCCGGCGTGGCCGTGCATGTCTATCCGGGCGTGGACCATGCCTTTGCGCGCAAGGGCGGCGATCACTTCCACCGCGCCTCGGCCCTGATGGCGCACGAACGCAGCATTGCCACGCTCAAGTCCGCCATCGGCCCGCATTTCGACCTGGCCGCGCTGTGGGACAAGCACTGCGAGTACGAGTTCGCCACGCGCAACGTGGACGACACCATGGCCACCATGGTGGCCGAGCCCTATGTGAACCACATCCCCACCATGACCGGCGGCGTGGGCTTCAGCAACCTGCACGCCTTCTACACGAACCACTTCGTCAACAGCAATCCGCCCGACACGTCGCTGACCCCGATTTCACGCACGGTGGGGGCCTCGCAGGTGGTGGACGAGATGCTGTTCTGCTTCACGCACACCACCGAGATCCCGTGGATGCTGCCCGGCGTGCGGCCCACGGGGCGGCGCGTGGAGATCCCGCTGCTGGCCGTGGTCAAGTTCCGGGGCGACAAGCTCTACCACGAGCACATCTACTGGGACCAGGCCAGCGTGCTGGTGCAGGTGGGCCTGCTGGACCCGGCGCTGCTGCCCGTGGCGGGCGTGGAGACGGCCCGCAAGCTGTTGGACGAGACACTGCCTTCCAACGAACTGCTCAAGCGTTGAGCGCGGCGCGGGCGCATGGGTTTCACCCTGCGCCCGCTGGCGGCCTGCAGGCCGCCAGGGCTCTCAGGGTTGCCACCAATGTTGATATGTCAACATTGGCGGATCATGCGGCCATCGCAATCGCCATCGCCGCCCGGTTTCCTCTGCCCAATGCCCCGCCCACGCACATCCACGATCCCTGCCGCCGATGCCGCCACCGGCCCTGCACCGGACACGCAGGTCTGCAGCCAGACGCTGGCGCTGGAGGACTTCATCACCTTCCGCCTGGGCGCGCTGTCCAATGCGCTGCAGACCCAGGTGACGCGCCACTACATCGCACCGGCATCGCCCGTGGGGCTGACCGAGTGGCGGCTCATGGGCCAGATCCAGCGCCACGGTGAACTGCACGCCAGCGCGCTGTCGCGCCTGAGCCTGATGGACAAGGCCCAGATCAGCCGCGCGCTGCAGCCGCTGATCGACCGGGGCTGGGTGCTGCGCCGCGCCGATCCGCAGCACGCGCGGCGCCACCTGCTGCAGCTGAGCGAGGCAGGGCAGGCGCTCTTCGACGAGGTGCTGTCCCGCGCCCGCCCCTACCAGGCGGCCCTGCTCAATGCCCTGACGGCCGATGAGCGCGCCATGCTGGACCGCATCCTGGACAAGCTGGGCCGTGCCTCCCAAGCGCTGGACCAGGGGCTGGACCAGGGGCTGGATGCCTGATTTCCCCACAAGCCACTGCACAACCCACCTCAGAACCCACCCCACGAGCCACACCATGAATTGCTCCATGCACCCTGATGAGCGGGCCGCCCGCATCGAACTGGCCGCCTGCTACCGCGTCTTCGCCATGCTGGGCTGGGACGAACTGATCTACAACCACATCACGGTGCGCCTGCCCGACAGCGTGACGGGCGGTGAAAAGCAGTTCCTGATCAACCCCTTCGGCCTGCACTACGAAGAGGTCACGGCCAGCAACCTGGTGCGCATCAATGTGCGCGGCGAGGTGCTGGACGGCTCGCGGCATCCGGTCAACCCGGCCGGCTTCGTGGTGCATGCGGCCATCCACGACGGACTGCCGGGCGCCCACTGCGTGATGCACACGCACACCACCTCGGGCATGGGCGTGGCCTGCCTGGAGCAGGGCCTGTCGCAAAGCAACTTCTACAGCGCCCAGCTGCACGGCATGGTGGCCTACCATGACTTCGAGGGCATCACCATCCATGCCGACGAAGGGCCGCGCCTGCTGGCCAGCATCGGCCACCGCAAGGCCATGATCCTGCGCAACCACGGCCTGCTCAGCTGGGGCAGCGACCTGCCCCAGGCCTTCGTGGTGCTGTGGACGCTGCAGCGTGCCTGCGACGTGCAGATGGCCACCCTGTCCATGGGCGCGCCGCGCATGGTCTCCGACGCCATGGCCCAGCGCTGCAACGAGGACTCGCTGACCTTCAACGACAGCCACGGCGGTGCCCGCGATGTGTTCGACCACCTGGTGCGCCGTGTGAACCGGCGCGACAGCAGCTATCTCGATCTTTGAACCCGGAGCTTCCCGCGCATGACCATGGAACAGACACGCATTTCATTCGACAAGGCCTGCATCTTCGGCGCCGGTGCCATCGGCGGCTGGATGGGCGCGGCCCTGGCCCGCGCCGGCTGCCAGCTCAGCGCCGTGGCGCGCGGCGCCGCGCTGCAGGCCCTGCGCACCCAGGGCCTGACCCTGGTGCACGGCGAGCAGCGCGAGCACTTCGCGCTGCGTGCCGAACAGGACCCGGCCGCCCTGGGCGTGCAGGACCTGGTCATCATCTCCGTCAAGGCACCGGGCATGCCCGATGTGGCCGAGCGCATCGGCCCGCTGATCGGCCCGCAGACCGTGGTGCTCACGGCCATGAACGGCGTGCCCTGGTGGTTCCTGCACGGCGGTGTCGATGCCAGCGTGCGCGGCAAGCAGCTGAAAGCCGTGGACCCTGAAGGCCGCATTGCGCGGGCCATACCGCTGGGCCAGGTGCTGGGCTCGGTGGTCCATGCCAGCTGCTCCAACGATGCGCCCGGCGTGGTGCGCCGCCACTTCGGCAACAGCCTCATCCTGGGCGAGCCCCTGGCCACAGGGCCCGGCCAGCCGCCCACGCCGCGCCTGGCGGCACTGGCCCAACTGCTGCAGCGTGGCGGCATCGAGGCCAAGGTCTCCGACAACATCCAGCGCGACGCCTGGTACAAGCTCTGGGGCAACATGACCGTCAACCCCGTCAGCGCGCTGACGGGCGCCACCTCGGACCGCATCCTGGGCGACGACCTGGTGCGCGGCCTGATCACGCGCGTGATGCTGGAGGCCAAGGAGATCGGCGCGCGCATCGGCCTGCCCATCAACGAATCGCCCGAAGACCGCCATGCGGTCACGCTCAAGCTGGGCGCCTTCAAGACCTCCATGCTGCAGGACGTGGAAGCGGGCAAGCCCGTGGAACTCGACGCCCTGGTGGGCGCGGTGCGCGAAATGGGCCAGCTGTGCGGCGTGGATACGCCCTTCACGGATGCGCTGCTGGGCCTGGCGCGGCTGCAGGCACGGCAAAAGGGGCTGATGGCCTGACGCCGCAAGGGCCCGTACCGGCCTGCAGCGCGCAACCGTAGACTACGCCCCCATGACTTCCGCCAAGAACCCCGCCTCGTCCTGGTCCACGCTGTGCGTGGTGGCCACCACCGTCCCCAGCGCCGAGGAGGCCGCCCATCTGGCGCGCAGCCTGGTGCAGCAGCAGGCTGCGGCCTGCGTGCAGGTGGAGCCCATCACCTCGCACTATGTGTGGGAGGGCGAGATGCACGCCACGCCCGAGTGGCGGCTGGTCTGCAAGACCCTGCCCGACGTGCTGGAGCGCCTGGCCCGGCTGCTGCGCGCCGGACACAGCTACAGCGTGCCGCAGATCACCATGCGCACCGAGCGCTGCATGGCCGACTATGCGCAGTGGCTGCGCTCCCAGGTCTCGACCCGGGACGTGGCGGACATTGCAGAAAGGGCCGCCGCGACCCGCATCACTGCGGCGTGACGTTGGCGGCCTTGATCACGGGCACCCAGGTCGCTGTCTCCTTGCGGATCAGCTCGCCGAAGGCGCTGCCCGTGACCACCCAGGGCTCGATCCCCTGCAGGTCCAGCTGCCTGACCACGGCCGGCGTGTTGAAGATCTCCTGAATATCCTTCTCCAACTGCCTGAGCACGGCCGGCGGCGTCTTCTTTGGCGCCATCACGCCGTACCAGGACGAGATGGCAATGCCCGGCACGCCCGCCTGGGCCAGCGTGGGCACATCAGGCAGGTACTTGCTGCGGGCCGGGTCGGTCACGGCCAGCGCGCGCAGCTTGCCCGACTGCACATGCGGCAGCAGTGCGGGCACATTGCCCACGATCATTGGCACCGTGCCGCCCAGCACATCGTTGAGGCCGGGCGCCGTGCCCTTGTAGGCCACGTGCAGGATGTCGGCGCCGGTCTGCTGCTTGAACAGCTCGCCGGCCAGATGCAGGCTGGAGCCCACGCCGGGCGAGGCATAGCTGATGGTGGCCGGCCTGGCCTTGGACAGGGCCACCAGCTCCTGCACCGTTTTGGCGGGCACGCCAGGGTGCACGGCGATCACATTGGCCGCCTTGGCCAGCGAGGCCACGGGCGCGAAGTCCGCCTCCACGCTGTAGCCGGGCTTGGCCAGCAGCGTGGGATTGATGGTCAGGTTGCCCTGGGGCACGACCAGCAGCGTATGGCCGTCCGGCGCGGCACGCTTGACCATGTCGATGCCGATATTGCCGTTGGCCCCGGGCTTGTTCTCCACCACCGAGGTCTGCTTGTAGCGCTCGGCCAATCCCGTGGACAGCAGGCGGGCCAGCGCATCGACGGGGCCGCCGGGCGGAAAAGGCGCGACGATGGTGAAAGGCTTGGCGGCCAGTTGCTGCTGGGCGGCGGCATCCTGGGCGAGGGCGCTCTGGCATGCGGCTGCGGCCAGCAGGGCGGCAGTGCCGAGCAAGGTGGGGGCTTTCATGGGGAACTCCGGGGAACAAGGCAAGGCAGGTACAAGCAAAAGAAATGCCTGAGGGCTATCGATTGTTTCTTGTGTAAAACAACGTTCTTCTTATAAATCAATGCAAAGCATAAAACCTGCGGCTTGATTCGAATCAAGGGAAAACCCTTGCCTGCATGCCCTGGTCTTCTCGGTACCTGCGCGCCCATGAAAATAGGAGCGCAGCGCGCTCCCGTAAGTCCACTCCAGAGAATGGGTCAAAGCGCATCAACAGGGGAGCTGATGCAGTCAATGCCAAGCCGCAGGACGACAGAGCCACGAGCAGGTCTTGCTGCCATCGCATGTCAGGCCTGTAGGCAAGTCACCACCAGACCCAACAGCATCAGGCCCATGCCGATCTTCTCTGCTCGACTGAAGCTTTCGCTGAACACGCGGCGCGAAACCAGGTAGCTGAAAACGACCTCGATCATTCCCAAGGTGCGCACAGGCGATGCTCCTTGCATGGCGTAGGCCGTGAACCAGGCAATTGAAGCGGCTGCACCCATGCAACCGGCAAGGAGCGAGATGCGCCAAGCTCGAAAAATAGGTGCCAGACCTTGAGCTGTGCGCAACTGAATCCAAAGTCCCATGCCGACGGTTTGCATCGACTGTGCGATCAGCACGCCCCAGGCGCCAGATAACCATGCCGTTTCGGCGCCAAGTGCCAGCGACCCTCCTCGAAATCCTACTGTTGCAACTGCAAAGCAGGAGCCGCAAGCCAGGCCATAAAGTGCCGATCGGTTGAGCCAGGCGGATAGTGAGAGCAACTGGTCGCGTGGCGGCAGGGACAGCAGCAGCATGCCGATTGTGGCTACGATCATTGCGGCCAACGCCAGCGGTGTTGGAAGTTCATGGAGAAAAACCGATGCGAACAGAGCTAGCTGCAGCACCTCTGTCTTTGTCAGAGTGACAGCCACGGCAAAGTTGCGCTCCTTCATCGCCAGCAGCAAAGCGACTGTTCCAGCCAATTGGAAAAAAGCGCCCAATGCAATCCAGCCAAGGTAAATCGGCGTGATCGAAGGTACAGCGTATGGCTTTGCTGGTACCAGATACAGCAGTGCCAGCCACAACATGGCAAAAGGTAGGCCATACAGAAAACGCACCAGCGTGGCCGATAGCGCGCCCAGCTCCTGTGTCAGGCTGCGCTGCGCTGTGTTTCGTACCGTTTGAGCGAGAGCGGCGAACAGGGTTATGGGAACCCATAACCAAGAAAAACCTTGAATGGATTCAAGCATGAATATGGAGGAGGTATGGGTAAATGGGGCGTAGAGTAAATTTTTACATTGCTGTGGATTATTTGGTAATGCGCAGCAATGCTCATTTGCTGATTAGAGAAATTTTGCTCTGTTGAAGATTTATTGAACGGTTGAAGACAGAGACTCGAGATAGAACATGAGGCCTGCGTAGAGCGTTTCTTCCGGGGTGCCTGCGCGAGGAGAGCTCGGCATCATCCAGGTGTCCTTGCTTCCATTTATCCGCATGCTGCGGAGAAAGCAGTATGTGGTCAATGCGTAGAATTTACGGTAATTTTCTTCGCCAATCCAATTGGATATTTCATGAATGCTACGAATTACCGGTATTTGATCCAGCATCTGCCGATGCTGATCATGCTTCATGAGAAATAGTACGCTTTTCTCAAGTGGAACGATGTTGATGCTATCGCGAATCTCGGCCGCCAGCTCATGCCAGAAGGAAAATGCGAAACGCGAAAATCCAAAGTAAGGGTCGATGCCTTGAACAGAACCATCCGGATCGATGAAGCTGATTTCATTCAAAGTCTCGTCGTAGAGAACATTGCCAAAGTGAAAATTGCAGTGTGCACTTGTGCTGCTCGCCAGGAAAATTTCTTCCTCGGCATAAGCAAGAGCCCTTTCTACCACGGCACGACCACTTGGGATAATAATCTTTCCCTCAATAATTACAGGTTTGTCAAACAGGCTGTGCAATTGTTTTGAGGAATCCCATTCGTAGCGAATCTTTTGGTGTAGTTGATACGTTGACTCTATCGGTTGACTGCATTCAATTTTCACTGCTGTCTTTATGCTGTCCAGGGCATGTTTTATGATTTGGTTTTTATATTCTATGGATTTTGTTGCATCGAATACAAGGCTTGCCAGAGATGCACCAGACTTCTTTTCAAGAATATAAAAATGACGACCTCCAACCAATCCTGTGTGAAGAACTGGCACCATCAGTTTGGGATAAATTCCGTGAAGAGCTTGAATCTGTTGGACTTCTGTTTTGAGCTTCTCATTGAACTCGGCTGTATTGGCTGTTTTAAAAACGAATCCCGAATCAAGAATATCGACGCTGTGCGAGCTTGTCATTTCACATTCCTTAGAAAATGGTGCTGAAAAGACCTAATGCGATGTTGCGTGCAGCTGAAATAGCGAGGCTGGAGTAGCCTACGGTATTGTTGACAAAGGATTGAATTGTTAGTTGAGAAAGTCCTTGTGGCTCCAAATAGCTGGGTCGAGATAGCAGTAAATGGTGAGGGTCAGTAAGAATAGTGGCGCATCGATGGTCGTGTGCATAGGCTCTGCTTCCGAGTGGCATCGTGGTTCCTTGCGCGATGTATCTATATCTATCAAATAAATTATCGATTGATGCTTCAACAGCCTCGCGGGTCATCAAGCCTCGATCCTGAACGATGAATCGATTTATCTGAAAACCTGGCGCATGGACCGGCGCTCGCAGGGAGATGGTATTTACGAGAGGTGCCCAAGGCATAACCTTGGTTTGGCTTTGGGTGATTTGAGAGAAGCTAGGGCGTAAATTGTTCCGTGCATCTTGATCCCTGCCTTCGAAGGAACGGGTGCCTAGAACTCCGTTGGGAGTATCCGGGTGGATGATGTCCGTCTCCACTGCGAGGATGCTCTGGGCTGTAAGGCCAAGTGTTCGCAGCGTATCTATAACTATACGAAGAGACGCATGCATGCCATTGGTTTGGCATGAACCAAGACAATAAACACCATCAGTAATTACTCTGGTTTTTGCGGTTGGCAGATCTGAGGATGAAAGATCTGCAAGACAGCTATATATACTTGGGAGATCATTTGCTTCCGCAACTCCTAGAATCGTGTGACATTTTCTTTTAAGCCACGAGACTACAGCGCTTTCTGCAGAAATGTCTGCTTTGCTCGTCGCGAGAAAAGCTATATCAAAGGAGGTTGATATTGTTGGAAACTCTTTGCGCAGATCACAGAACTCGAATTTGACTTCCCTGGATCCAATTTTCAGTGTTTTTTCATCGATTGCCTGTACAAGCGCATGTGCTCCAGGTTGAGCGAGGGCGAGGCGCGCAATAATTCCATCAATTGGCCGGAGGTGGGGATAGTTTTTGTGAACAGATGGTGTGTTTGTTAGTACTGTTGTAATTGCAAATCCGTCTTTTTCCGGATTGTTCAAGAGCAGTAAATTTGAACCAATTTCCGCGCCTGCTCCAACAAGCATTGCCGTTTTCATGTCATTATCCTCCACGTTGTGATTTGGCGATATTTCTTTGGAAATCGTTTATTTTGTCTGGGTGATTGCGGGCTGTGTCTCAGTCGCGATAGATTTTTTGGCTGTAGATTGACTCGAAAATACGCTTAAGATGATTTTTCTTAAATGTGGAGATATTGAAGTTGATTTGCAGAGTGCGCACTTCTAGTAAGCAATTCGGGGAAAGAATTGCTTTTTCTCAAAAGCAAGCATGAGTGTGCTTGCTATAAAAAGATGATGCGGTGTCTTTATTCTCTGATGCTATCTAAAAATAGCATGACTATAGATGGTGGCTTATCTTGCGTACCAATTTTGAAAGAGCGATTTCATAGGTCCCTGCGTATAGCCGCCAGCAGGCTTTTCGAAGAATTCCAGATATGCTGCTCGGCAAGGGCCTGGGCCTTCTTTGGGTCGCGATTACGGATGGCGGCGAGGATGCCGCGTTTTTCTTCTGTGCTTTCTGAGGCCCGTGAGCTGTGAGAAAGTGAGAGTCTCCGCAGGCGTGCGAGGCGGCTCCTTTGTGAAGAAAGATAGCTTGCCATCAGCGAATTTTGGGCTGCATCCAGGAGAACTTCGTAGAACTCTTCGATGGTCTCGATCTGAGCCCCGACATCGCCCGAAATCTGCGCTTCATTCATCGCTTTCACTGTGACATCCAGGCGCTCGATTTGCTCTATGGTGGCTCGCTCTGCGCACAGTGCCGCCACATAGCCTTCAACGGCTGCACGCATTTCAAAGATCTGGCGAATGCCGTCTTCATCGATAACGGCGACTATCGGGCCTTTATAGGGCTCCTTTGTGATCCACCCTTCTGCCTCCAATTGCCCCAGGGTTTCACGAACTATCGTTCTGCTCACATCAAGGAGATCGCACAGCTTGCGTTCTACCAAACGTGATCCAGGTGGAAGTTGGCCTTCCACAATGGCGCGCTTCAATTGCTCAAGTGCCAGCTGTCGGAGCGTTGGATTCACACGCTCTACGGCCATACTGCCTCGCGGAATTCCCATGTCTGTCAATGCAGGTCTGTCTGTGTCTGTACCTGCTTTAGAGGCTTGCCGTTTCATGTCTGTTGGACTTTCTTGCGAATTGAGTGATGGTATACCAACATACAATCTTGGGTCAAGATATGGAAGGGTGCGAAAAATTGAGAGGCATCTGGTGGGGAAGGCAGCAGGAAGACAGTGACCAAGCCATCTCCGCCATCGATGGTTTGTCTCTGATTGGTTTGCAAGCCACATAAATTGGCCTGAATTTGCCATCCGCAGCCAGCAAGTAGCCTAATCGGCTGGTTTAAAACTCTTGTGTGCTTTTACGAGCCCGAAAAGTGGGGGTAGCAGAGCGGGAGAATATGCTTGGAATGATGCGCGGCACACGCCGTAGTTGGCATATCGAAGGCAGGTCGCACTGAAGAGTCTGTTGCCGAGTTTTCGCACACGCTACTCTGAGTGCGGGCACTCAACAGAGTTGCTGCGCTTGCCGAGGCATGGGCCGTGCGCTCACCCGCACGCAAAGCTGGAGCGACGGGAAAAAATGCGTTCTCCACATCGGAGGCCAGAGTTGAGTGCGGTGGTGCACCGCAAGGCCTGCCAGCCGGCGTCAGTGAGGAAGAGCTAGGATTTCTGACCGTCCGAAGCAAGGACGGGCCTGTCGGTGCTACCGAGCACTGGCGGAAGTGCTGCTTTGACTGGCCGAAGAGATTCGTCAATTGCCCCGTGACGATGAGAGGCTGCTTCGGTGATTGAAGGGCATGCCCTTTCTGGTCTTTGCCGCGCCCACGCTGTCGGCTGTGGCGAAGTTACTGGGCTTTTGCGGCAAGTCACATGAGCTAACCCGGTAGGGCCTAGCCTGATCAGTCCCGAGGCGGTTGAGTGCGTCAGAGGTTGAGGCTGGAGAGCTCTTCGTTGAGCGGTCACTCCCCAATGGATGAGCGGAGAGCGGCTTGAGCGCCAGCTCGCAATTCATCCATTCCGCCTTCCTGTGGCGCCTTTCGAGAAAACTCTGAACAGATTGTCAGGACAGCAGCGCCTGCGCGAATTCCCGGGCGTTGAAGGTTTCCAGGTCCTCGACCTTTTCGCCCACGCCGATGAAGTACACGGGGATCGGCCGTTCCTGGGCAATGGCGGCCAGCACGCCGCCCTTGGCCGTGCCGTCAAGCTTGGTGACGATCAGGCCCGTGAGCTGCAGCGCATCGTCGAAGGCGCGCACCTGGGCCAGCGCGTTCTGGCCGGTGTTGCCGTCGATGACCAGCAGCACCTCATGGGGTGCCGTGGCGTCGGCCTTGCTGACCACGCGGCGGATCTTGCGCAGCTCTTCCATCAGGTGCAGCTGGGTGGGCAGGCGGCCTGCCGTGTCCACCAGCACCACATCCTTCTTGCGCGCGCGGCCGGCGGTGACGGCGTCAAAGCTCACCGCCGCAGGATCGCCCCCTTCCTGGCTGACGATCTCCACCGTGTTGCGGTTGGCCCAGACGCCAAGCTGCTCGCGCGCGGCGGCGCGGAAGGTGTCGGCGGCGGCCAGCAGCACGCTCTGGCCTTCATCGGCCAGGTGACGGGTCAGCTTGCCGATGGAGGTGGTCTTGCCCGCGCCGTTGACGCCAGCCACCATGATCACGGTGGGCTGGTGCTCACCGATGACCAGCGGCTTTTCCAGCGGGCGCAGCAGGTCGGCCAGGGCATCGGCCAGCAGCGCCTTGACGGCGGCGGGGTCGGTGGCCTTGGCCTCCTTGACGCGGCGGCGCAGGTCGGCGAGCAGGTGCTCGGTGGCCTTGACGCCGGTGTCGGCCATCAGCAGGGCGTCTTCCAGTTCCTCGTACAGCGCATCGTTGATCTGCGTGCCCGTGAAGACCGTGGCAATGCTGCTGCCGGTCTTGCGCAGGCCGGTCTTGAGGCGCTGCATCCAGTTCTGGCGGCTGGCACCCTCGGCCTCGGGCTTGGCCGTGGGCTCGGGCGCGGCAATGAAGTCCGCAGACGCGATGGTGGACGCGGGTGCAGCAGCTGGGGCAGGCGGGGTCTCGGGGGGCGCGGCATCGCCCTTGCCGCCGCCAAAGGGCTTGCGCCACCAGGCACTGCCGGTGTCGGCGGCCGGGGCTGCTGGTGCGGCCGGTGGCAGGGCAGGGGGGCTGTCCTGCGGTGGGGTTGCGGGAATGCCGGCCTTTTCAGGCGCGGCGCTGCTGTCCGTCGGGGAAATCTCGGCGGCGGAGGGGGTGGGCTTTTTCTTGAAAAAACTGAACATCGGCAGGTTCTTAGAATCACAGCATTCTATGAAACATGCACTCACCCTCCTGGGCTTAATGGCCTGCATGGGCACCGGGGCTGCTTTGGCAGCCCCGGATGCATCATCTTCCATCCCTTCGTCGCTGCTGCAGACGGTGGCCAGCCAGGCCGCCGGCGGCACGCGCACCGCCACTTCGGCACAGCAATTCACCTTGAAGAACGGCATGCAGCTCATCGTGCAGCCCGACCGGCGCGCGCCCACGGCCGTGCACATGGTCTGGGTGCGCGTGGGCTCCGTGGACGAGGTCGATGGCACCTCGGGCGTGGCCCACGCGCTCGAACACATGATGTTCAAGGGCTCGCGCAAGGTGGCTCCCGGCGAGTTCTCGCGCCGCGTGGCCGCGCTGGGCGGGCAGGAAAACGCCTTCACCAGCCGCGACTACACGGGCTACTACCAGCAGATTCCGTCCAGCCGCCTGGAAGACGTGATGAAGCTCGAATCCGACCGCTTCGCCAACAACCACTGGCCCGACAGCGAGTTCAAGAAAGAGATCGAGGTCATCAAGGAAGAGCGCCGCATGCGCACCGAAGACCAGCCGCGTGCCGTGCTCATGGAGCAGTTGATGGCGGCGACCTTCGTGGCCTCGCCCTACCACCGCCCCGTGATCGGCTGGATGAGCGACCTGGACGCGCTGACGCCCGGCGACGTGCGCGACTTCCACGGCCGCTGGTATGTGCCCGGCAATGCCACCATCGTCATTGCCGGCGATGTGGACGTGGCCAAGGTCCGCGCCTGGGCCGAGAAGTACTACGGCAGCATTCCCGCACGCGCCGTGCCGGTGCGCAAGCCGCGCACCGAGCCCGCGCAGATCGGCATCCGCCGCATCGAGGTCAAGCAGCCGGCCGACCAGGCCCTGGTGGCCCTGGCCTTCCGCGCGCCCTCGCTGACGCGCGTCAGCGACCTGCAGGCCGACGACCGGGATGCGCTGGCGCTGCTGGTTCTGTCGGCCGTGCTGGACGGCTATGAAGGCGCCCGCCTGGAGCGCGCCCTGGTGCAGGGCGAAGGCCGCGTGGCCGACGGCGCGGGCAGCTCCATGTCCCTCATGGGCCGTGGCCCCGGCCTGTTCATGCTGACGGGCGTGCCCGCCACGGGCAAGACTGCCGCCGAGGTCGAGGCGGCGTTGCGCGCCGAAGTGGCCAAGGTCGCCAAGGATGGTGTGGAGCCCGCCGAGCTGGAGCGCGTGAAGACGCAGTGGATGGCCTCCAATGTCTATGAGCGCGATTCGGTCATGGGCCAGGCCCAGAGCCTGGGCAATTACTGGATACAGGGCATGCCGCTGGATGCGGAAGACCAGCTGCTGACCCAGCTGCGCACCATCACGCCCGATGACGTCAAGCGTGTGGCTGCCAAGTACTTTGGCGATGACCAGCTCACGGTGGGCACCCTGGTGCCGCAACCGCTGCCCGAAGGCGGCAAGCCCCGTCGCCCCGATGCGGGTGCCGGCATCGGCGGACCCCTGCATTGATGCCCCCGAAGCACGCTGGAGTGAAGATGAAGAACATGAAAAAAATGGTGGCCAGCACGGTGCTGGCAGGCGTGGGCCTGGGCTTTGGTGCCACGTCCGCATGGGCCCTGCTGCCCATCCAGCACTGGACCCAGCCCAGCGGGGCGCAGGTCTGGCTGGTGGACAGCCCGGGCATTCCCATGGTCGATGTGCAGATGGACTTCGATGCCGGCAGCCGGCGCGATCCCGCCAACCAGGTCGGCCTGGCCAGCGCCGTGGCGCTGATGGCCTCCAAGGGCGTGACCGCCCAGGGCGATGCGCCTGCGCTGGACGAGAACGGCCTGGGCCAGGCCTGGGCCGATCTGGGTGCCAGCTTTGGCGCCCAGGCGGGCCGCGACAGCTTCAGCTACGGGCTGCGCTCCCTGACCGAGCCTGCGCTGCTGCAGCGCGCCGTGGCGCTGGCGGCGCGCCAGATCGCCAGCCCCAGCTGGCCGCAGGACGTGTGGCTGCGCGAGCGCGAGCGCTGGACCGCGGCCATCAAGGAATCGGACACGCGCCCCGGCACGGTGGCCGGCAAGGCCCTGAGCCAGGGCGTGTTCGGCACCCATCCCTACGGCGCGCGCGCCACGGGCGAGAGCCTCGCGCACATCGACCTGTCCGACATGCAGTCCTTCCACCGCCGCCTGATCGCGGCCTGCCGCGCCAAGGTCAGCATCGTCGGTGCGGTCAGCCGCGAGCAGGCCGACCAGCTGGTGCAGCAACTGCTGGCTCCGCTGCAGGCGGCGCAGGGCCAGGACGCCAGTGCCTGCGCGCCCCTGCCCGACGTGCCCAAGGTGCAGGCGCTCAAGGCGCCGGTCAACGAGAACATCCCCTTTGCCTCGGCCCAAGCGCAGGTGCTGATCGCCCAGCCCGGCATTGCACGCAACAGCCCGGACTTCATGGCCGTGCTGGTGGGCAACCACATCCTGGGTGGCGGCGGCTTCACCTCGCGGCTGACCGAGGAAGTGCGCGAAAAGCGCGGCCTGAGCTACAGCGTCTACAGCGATTTCTCGCCGGGCCTGGACGCAGGCGCCTTCACGATCGCCCTGCAGACGCGCCCCGACCAGGCAGCCGAGGCCCTGAAGGTGTCGCAGGACACGCTGCGCCGCTTCGTGGCCGAAGGCCCGACCGAGAAGGAGCTCAAGGCCGCCAAGGACAACCTGATCGGCGGCTTTGCGCTGCGCATCGACAGCAACCGCAAGCTGCTGGGCAATGTGTCCAACATCGCCTGGAACGGCTTGCCGCTGGACTACCTGGAGCACTGGACCGAGCGCGTGCAGGCGCTCACCGTGCGTGATGTGCGCGAGGCCATGCAGCGCATGCTGCAGCCCGAGCGCATGGTGACCGTCGTCGTGGGAGGCAAACAATGAGCCGCAACAGCATCAAAATTCATACCCCTGCCGGCAAGCGCTGGCTGGAAAAGGCCACGGCCGAGGCCGCAGCACCCAAGGCAGCTGCCGCAGCGCCTGCTGCCGCCAAGGCGAAAGCCGGACGGCCGGCGCCGGTGGGCGCGGGCGAGGTCCGCATCATCGGCGGCCAATGGCGCCGCACGCGGCTGCCCGTGGCGCAGCACCCGGGCCTGCGGCCCACGCCGGATCGCGTGCGCGAGACCCTGTTCAACTGGCTGGGCCAGGACCTGACGGGCTGGCATTGCCTGGATGCCTTCGCGGGCACGGGCGCGCTGGGCTTCGAGGCCGCATCGCGTGGCGCGACCAATGTGCTGATGAACGAGCAGGACGCCACCCTGGTCCAGCAGTTGCAGCGCCTGCGCGAGCGCCTGGATGCCCAGTCCGTGCGCGTGCTGCGCGGCGATGGCATCGGCTGCCTGCGCCAGGTGGCGCCGGGCACGCTGGACCTGGTGCTGATCGATCCGCCCTTCGACCATGCCGATCTGTTCGAGCCTGCGCTGAAGGCCGCCGCGCAGGCGGTGTCCGCCACGGGCTATGTCTATCTGGAGGCGCCCCAGGCCTGGACCGAGGAGCAACTGGCCGAGGCCGGTGGCCTGCAGCTGTTCCGCCATCTGAAGGCGGGCGCCGTTCACGCCCACCTGCTGCGCAAGGCACCGCAGGACGAGTAAAGGGCGCTGCGGCGGCCGCGTTCCCTGGCAGGAGCGCGGCTGTCGCACAGCCGACCGGCCATGCTGCAGCGCAATGCATAATGCGCCATCCGTGCCGGACCAGGGCACGCGCAGCCAATGAAAGCGACCGCCATGAGCCACGACGTGATTGCCGTCTACCCCGGAACCTTCGATCCGATCACGCTGGGTCATGAAGACGTGGTGCGCCGCGCGACCCAGCTGTTCAGCCACGTCATCGTCGCCGTGGCGGCAGGCCACCACAAGAAGACCATGTTCAATCTTGAGGAGCGCATGCAGATGGTGCGCGAGGCCGTGTCCATATATCCCCATGTCCAGGTCGAGAGCTTTCATGGCCTGCTGCGCGACTTCGTGGTCGAGCGCGGCGGCAAGGCCATGGTGCGCGGCCTGCGTGCGGTCACCGACTTCGACTACGAGTTCCAGCTCGCCGGCATGAACCGCACGCTGATGCCCGAGGTGGAGACCGTCTTCCTCACGCCCAGCGACCGCTACCAGTTCATCAGCAGCACCTTCGTGCGCGAGATCGCCACGCTGGATGGCGAGATCGACAAGTTCGTCTCTCCCAGCGTGCGCACCCGCCTTCTGCAGAAGGTGCAGGCCAATCGTGGGTCGTGATCGCACCACCTGATCGCACAACCGGATCGCACGCCTTGATCCCGCGCCCTGATGCCCTGACCGCCTGGCTGTCCTGAGGACCGGCAAGAGCCAGGGCCCTCTCAAAGTTCCTTCTTAGAAGGCAGCCTGCCGCGTGGCGCTCGCATTCACGGCGGCGTGCACGAATTCCAGCTTGCGCCTGGCCCCGGCCGAAAGGGCGAACGGATAGGCATCGCCATGGCCCAGGCTGCGGTTGAGGCTGTTGGTCAGCAGCGTCAGCGGCACCCACTGGTCCAGCATGGTGCCGAAGTCCGGCCGTGCATGGACCGCAAAAGGGTCCTGCACGCACAGCGCGGGCTGCGTGCCTGAGCCTGTACTTGTCCCTGAGCCTCCAGGCATGGTGATGCAGGTGCCATAGCTGGCCGCAGTCTCCAGCAGATCCACCATGTGCAGGTAATGGGCCCAGCTTTCGGCCCAGTCTTCCCACGGGTGGGAGGTGGCATAGGCGCTGACGAAGTTGTCGCGCCACTGCTCATCCATCGGGTCGCGCGCATAGTAGTTCTGCAGGGCCTGGCCATAGTCCTGGCGCTCGTCGCCGAACAGGCGGCGGAATTCCTCGATACGGCCCGCGCCCACCACCAGCCTGTCCCAGAAGAAGTGGCCGGATTCATGGCGCAGATGGCCCACCAGCGTCCGGTAGGGCTCATGCAGGGCCTGGCGGCGCCGGGCACGCTCGGCATCATCGGCCTCCACCACGTTCAGCGTGATGGTGCCGTTGGCATGGCCGGTCATCACGGGCGCCTGCCCCGGCAGGTCGGCCAGCAGCTCGAAGCGCGGCCCATCCTCTCCAGGCCGTGGACCCAGGCCCAGGCGGGCCAGCGTGTAGAACAGCTGGCGCTTGGCGGCCTCGATCCGGGTCCAGCGCAGCGCATTGGACGGGTCTGACAGATCGGGCAGCCAGCGTGTCTGGCGGCAGGACTCGCACAGCGCATGGGGATCGTCTGCGGGCAGGGCGAAGTTGCACTGTCCCACGGGACCCCGGTGGCTGCACATCTTGTAGAGCCGGCCTGGCGGCTTGCCGCTCGTCAGCGAGGACAGGCTCTCCCACAGCACGCTGTCCCGCGTGCCGGAAACCGGGCGCAGGCAGGCCACATGCAGTCGCTCGGGCAGGAAGGCCAGGGTGGCGCCGCAGTGCACGCATTGAACGCTGTCGAAGAAGACCGGGTGGCCACAGGCATCGCAGTTGAAGACTCGCATGTCGGTCACTTTACGCCGTATGTCCGGCGCACGGTGGAAAGGGGTCGTACCTGCCGTCGGCTGCAATGGTCGGCAATCCTCGCGGCGGACCGTGCGGCAGTTGGAGCCCTGGATGAAAAAAGGCCGGAAGTCTCCGGCCTTGTACTTGGATCAGCCCCCGCAGGGGCCTGCATCAGGGACGAACCACGATGCTGTTGCGCACTTCACGCACGTTCTTGGTGGTGCGGGCGATCTCGGCGGCGCGGGCCTTTTCCGATTCGGACTTGGCAAAGCCCGACAGCTGCACCGTGCCGTTCAGGGTCTCGACGCTGATGGAAGTGGCCGAGACGCTCTTGTCCTCTGCCATCTTGGCCTTCACGGCCGTGGTGATGCCGGCATCATCCACATACGAACCCACGGACTGCTGGTCGCGGGCCACGGAGCAGGCGGTGGTACCGAGCACGGTGGCACCGGCGACGAGAGCGAAAGCGATGGCACGGGTGTACTTTTGCATGATCAGTTCTTTCCTGGACAAGAAGATTGAGAGTAACGGTACTCGAGGGAACTCAGGGGACTCGGCGGCAGCTCACTTGCGCGAGCGGGAACTCATGAAGAACGCGGTGGCCAGGGCAGCGCCCGTAGCTGCAGCCAGCAGGATGGAGCGGCCAGGCTGTTCGATGACGTAGCGCGTGGTGGCTTCCGTGGCCGATTGCAGCTGGCGGCGGGCGCGGTCGGAGCTGTCGGCACAGAAGTTGATGCCGCGTGTGGCCAGTTCCTGGGCACGTGCTGCGAGGTCATCGATGACGGGGTTCAGTTCACGCTCGATGGACTGCACACCTTCCTCGGCCTTGTCCAGCGCACTCGCTGCAGTGCGGCGTGTGGTGTTGACGGCTTCCTTGGCGGCATCCGCGACATCCTGGGCAACGTCCTTGGCGGTATCGGCGGCTTTGTTCACGGCTTTCTCGGCTTGGCTCATTGGTTCTATCTCCTCAAAACTGGCATGAATGCGAAAGGCGGTCGGGCTGCCGGGCTGGCTGCCCGCGGGAAGCGGGCTTGGGCTGGCAGGGGGCTGAAGGCGGCGCCGCCGCTACTTCTTGATCAGGCTCATCACAAAGGTGACGACAGCCATGATCACGAAAATATAGAACAGGATCTTGGCGATGCCTACAGCACCTGCCGCAATACCACCAAAACCGAATATGGCGGCTACCAGGGCGATGACGAAGAACACGATGGCGTAGTGCAGCATGTAAAACTCCTTGGGTTGTTCGTTTCCAAGAAACGGCACGGGGCGGATGGGCCAAGTGCTGTTTGCATGGGTTCGACTGTACTGAGCCGCCAAAGGTGTATCTGACGGTGGCCGGCGTGGCATGGCGTCAGGGTTAGGCGGGGGGGTGGTGTAGGAATGCTCCGGCTGCACTGGGCTTGCAGCCGCCGCCGGCTGCGACCATTCGGGGGCGCGCATGCAAAATGGCCCCCACGCTACCCTTGCTGCGCAAGGTCCGCTGCCCCCCGAGGGGGCTGCTTTTCATCTTGGGGCGGCCCGGCGATGAAAAAAACCCCTGGCGCGTTGGCGCGCAGGGGCTTTTGCATGGCGGGTGTTGCCGCTTCAGGCGGTGGCGACCGTACCGGCGCTTTTGTCCGTGGAGATCGGCGCCAGCGGTATGACGGCGGAGATCGCCGTGCCCTTGCCCAGTTCGGACGACACGGTCAGGCGGCCGCCTGCGGCCTCCACGCGGTGGCGCATGCCGGCCAGCCCGTGGGAGTTGGGGCGCATGGCCGAGGTCTCGAAGCCTTCGCCGTCGTCCTGGATCTGCACCGTCACATAGGTCGGATAGTTGTGCACGGAGACCAGGACATGGCTGGCCTTGGCATATTTGCCGATGTTGGTCAGCGACTCCTGGACGATGCGGTAGACCGTGAGCTGGGTGGATTCCGGCAGTTCCACCTGCTCCAGGTTGGCCGTGACTTCGATGCCGCTGCGCTCGCCGAACTCGCGCGCCAGGATTTCCAGCGCCGTCGTCAGGCCCAGGTTGGAAAGGGAAGAGGGGCGCAGGTCCTCAATGATGCGGCGCTTGAGGGCGATGCCGCTGTTGAGCGTCTCCACCAGATGGCTGACGCGTTCGCCCACGTCCGGCGCGCTGAGGTCGATCTTGGATTTGAGGCGCGCCACGTCGAGCTTGGCCGCCGTCAGCAGCGAGCCCAGCTCGTCGTGCAGTTCGCGCGCCAGGTGTCCGCGCTCGTCCTCGCGCACCTGCTGCAAGTGGTTGGCCAGCTCCGTCAGCGTGGCCGTGCGCTCGCGCACCAGGGCTTCGAGGCGGTTGCGCTCGTCGCGCTGGATCTCCTGCTCGCGCTGGTGGGCCTGCTGCAGCGCGTGGGCCTGGCGCAGGTACATGAAAAAGCCCAGCACGCCCAGGGCCGTGACCGTGGCGATGCCTATGCGCGACAGCGACAGCGTGTGCTCGATGTCCTGCAGGTTCTTGGCCGAGCGCTGGTCTATGCCTGACAGCAGCTTGCCCGTGTAGTCGCGGATGGCGTCCATGTTCTCCATGCCCACGTCGGTGAACATGACGAAGCGCCAGGCCTCCTCGTTGCCCTGGCGGTACAGGCGCAGGCTGAGTTCCATCTCGCTCATCTTGCGTTCGACCTGGCGCGCCAGCGGGGTGAAGATCGCCAGCTCCTGCGGGTCGTAGATGAAGATCTGGCGCAGCTCGTCCATGTTGTAGTTGATGGCCGTGATCGCCTTGCTGTAGGGCTCCAGGTAGCGCTCCTCGCCCGTGAGCAGGTAGCCGCGCAGGCCGGTCTCCGCATCGAGCATCAGCCGCAGCAGCTGGCTGATCTCCGAGCGGGTGTTCTGGGTCTGGGTCATGGCCTCCAGCGCCTTGGTGGAGCGCTTGTAGCTGGCCTCGTTAATGCTCACCAGCAGCACGGCCGCGACGATGGCGAATGCCAGGCTGATCGCAATTCTTCGGAAATTTATCCAACGCATAAGCATCCTCTCACCTACAAGATCTTCGCCGATATTCTGCATAATTCGTGTTATCGGCTGCCGGGGCAGTTCCTGCGCCGGCCGTTACCATATATTGTTTGCACGACCAGCGATCCCGCTGGTCCCCCGAAAAAGAGGTATTCATGATCAGAATTGGCATTGTGGACGACCATGCAATTGTGCGCTCGGGCCTGCGTCAGTTTCTCTCGGAACACGTGGACCTGCGTGTAGTCGGTGAGGCCGCCAATGGCCGCGAGGCCATCGATCTGGTGCGTGCCCACGAGATCGACGTGCTGTTGATGGACCTGTCCATGCCGGGCCAAAGCGGTATCGACGCGCTGGCCATGCTGCGCGCCAAGGCGCCGGACATGGGCATCCTGATCCTGAGCGGCTATCCCGAGGAGCACTACGCGATCAACCTGATCCGCCAAGGCGCCAGCGGCTACCTGAACAAGGAATGCGATCCCCAGGAGATTGCCGAAGCGATCCGCACCGTGGCCCTGGGCCGCCGCTACCTGACGCCGGCCGTGGCCGACCTGCTGGCCCAGCAGCTCAACCGCAAGGATGACGCGCCAGCCCATGAACAGCTGTCAGAGCGTGAGTTCCAGGTCTTCCTCAAGCTCGCGCGTGGCGAAACCGCAGGTGATATTGCAAAGTCGCTTTCACTGAGCGTAAAGACGGTCAGCACCTATCGCACGCGACTCATGGAGAAAATGGGATTGTCTTCCAACAGCGATCTGACGTATTACGCACTGAAGAACAGGCTGATCGATTGATTTTCAGTCAATAGAAAATACGGGCTGCACGATTATCAAGTCGTGCAGCCTTTTTCTTTGGTGAAAAATCAAATGCAGTGCTTTGGGTTCAGGCTGTTTTGAGTTGGTTGAGTGACGCCGCATCGATATTCATGCAATAGTCCATGAGTGCGTCGATTTCATTGGACTTGTCGAAGACGGCATCCACGCCGAGCTGGGCGCAGCGGCTGCGGATGTCTGGTGTGGCGTAGTTGCTGAGCACCACGATCTTCTGGTGCGGCTGGCGCTCGCGGCAGGCGGTGAGCACACCCAGGCCGCTGCCCTGGCGCAGGAACAGGTCGACGATGGCGAGATCCCATGCGTCGGGGTTCTGCTGAAGCCAGTCCGTCCCCGCGCTCTCCGTCTCCGCGATGCCCACGGCCTCGACATCGGCCAGTTCTTCGAGCGTGGCGATCAGGTTCTCGCGGATCGTAGGGTTGTCTTCAACAAGATAGGTGCGCAATTTCACGGCTGTATCCAATAGGGACGCGGATGGCAATCGGAGTCCGGTGGAGCCCGGCCTCCATTGTCCTGCGCGACAGCGGGCGATTGTGCCAGTGAGGGATCGGCGTCGGGGTCAGCCGATTCCTACGCCTTGTTACCGCAAACGGGACATTCCGGTACACGAGTGGTTTGCATGCTACTCCAATCCAGGCTGCGGCTGTCGAACATGGTCAGGCGGTTTGTTGCAGGCGTGCCAAATCCCGCGATCAGCTTGAGGGCTTCCGCCGCCTGCAGCGTGCCCATGACGCCCACCACGGGCGCGAAGACGCCCATGGTCGAGCACTGCACTTCCTCGAACTGCGCATCGGGCGGGAACACGCAGGCATAGCAGGCGCAGTTCTCGTCGCGCGGGTCCATGACCATGAGCTGGCCGTCCAGTCGGATGGCTGCCCCCGCCACCAGGGGCACCTTGTGTCGCACGCAGGCCGCGTTGATCATGTGGCGCGTGCGGTAGTTGTCCGTGCAGTCCAGCACCAGGCTGGCCTGGGGCACGAGCTCGTCGAGCAGCGCGTCGTCGGCGCGCTGCTGGCGGCAGTCGATGCGGATGCCGGGGTTGATGGCATGCACGGCCGTGCGTATGGATTCCACCTTGGGCTGGCCCACGCGGTCCGTGGTGTGGGCGATCTGGCGCTGCAGGTTGGTCATGTCCACCGCATCGTCGTCCACCAGGGTGATGCGGCCTATGCCGGCCGAGCCCAGGTACAGCGCGGCGGGCGCGCCCAGGCCGCCTGCGCCGATGATGAGCACATGCGCCGCCAGGATGCGCTCCTGGCCCTCGATGCCGATTTCGTCGAGAAGGATGTGGCGCGAGTAGCGCAGCAGTTGATCGTCGTTCATTCGCGTCTCCAGACGTGAAAAAGCCGGGCGCGCGGCCCGGCTTGGTGCAGGCGCGGACCCGGTCCGCGCCGCGCTGTCAGTTTTCCTTCTTCTCGGGCTCGCGCTCGGTCAGGGTCTTGCTGACCATGACGGGCTGGCCCTTGAGGCGGTTGAGCGCCTGCTGCAGCTGGAAGTCCTTTTCGGTGCCGAACTCGGGCAGGCGGCGCTCGGCCGGCGGCTTCTTGGCTTCCTCTTCCAGGCGCTTGCGGGCTTCCTCGCGGGCTTTCTCGCGCACCTCGTCCTTGACCTCGGCGCCCTGTCCGCTGGACAGGTGCTTTTCCAGGTCGGCCTCGCGCATGCGCAGGGCGGCGAACAGGTCGCCTTCGGGCGTCTCATCCACCATCACGTCGGGCACGATGCCCTTGGCCTGGATGGACTTGCCGCTGGGCGTGTAGTAGCGCGCCGTGGTCAGCTTCAGGCCCGTATCGGGGCCCAGGGGGCGCACGGTCTGCACGGAGCCCTTGCCGAAGGTCTGGCTGCCCATGATGATGGCGCGCTTGTGGTCCTGCAGTGCGCCGGCCACGATCTCGCTGGCCGAGGCCGAGCCTTCGTTGACCAGGACCACCAGCGGCAGCTTCTTGAGCGAGGCCGGCAGGCGCTGCAGCGGGTCGCCCATGCCGCGGCGGGCATAGAAGCTGGGCGATGCCTTGTAGGTTTCCTTGCTCTCGGCCAGTTGGCCGTTGGTGGAGACCACGGTCACATCCGGCGGCAGGAAGGCTGCCGAGATGGCGACGGCAGCGTCCAGCAGGCCGCCCGGGTCGTTGCGCAGGTCCAGCACCAGGCCCTTCATGTTGGGGTCCTGCTTGTACAGTTCCTCGACCTTGCGCACGAAGTCGTCCACCGTGCGTTCCTGGAATTGGCTCAGGCGGATCCAGCCGTAGCCGGGCTCGATCACCTTGCCCTTGACGGACTGCGTCTTGATTTCTTCGCGCGTGATGGTCACGGGGAAGCTGCGGCTTTCATCCTTGCGCAGGATGGTCAGCTGCACCTTGGTGTTGGGCTCGCCGCGCATGCGCTTGACGGCATCGTTGAGCGACAGGCCCTTGACGGCCGTGTCGTCGATCTTGGTGATCAGGTCGCCGGTCTTGAGGCCGGCGCGGAAGGCGGGGGAGCCTTCGATGGGCGAGACGACCTTGATCAGGCCGTCTTCCTGGGTGATCTCGATACCCACGCCGACGAAGCGGCCCGAGGTGCCCTCGCGGAATTCCTTGTAGGACTTCTTGTCGAAGTACTGCGAATGCGGATCGAGACTGGACACCATGCCGGAGATGGCATCGGTGATCAGCTTCTTGTCATCGACCGACTCGACATAGTCGGTCTTGATCAGGCCGAAGACGGCGGACAGCTGCTGGATTTCCTCCAGCGGCAGCGGGGTCATGGCACCGCGGGCCACGGTCTGCAAGGAAACCGTGGTCAGTGCTCCGGCGATTACGCCTACGGAAACCCAGCCGGCAATTTTGATTTTCTGGCCCATATCACCCCTTTAACCGCGTCAATATACACCCGCTTGGAAAGGCAAGCGCCCGCGTGGTTCCCTAAAAACGGCGCAGCAAGCGCAATTTCCGCAGCAGGCGCTCACCTCAAGCGGGCCCGGCTCAGGCCTTGCCCTGTGCGGCCACGGCGGCTGCAGCCTTGGCGGCAGCTTCTGCATCGCCCAGGTAATAGTGGCGAATGGGCTTGAGATCGGCATCCAGCTCATAGACCAGCGGAATGCCATTGGGCACGTTGACGCCGACGATGGCGTCATCCGAGATGCCGTCCAGGTACTTGATCAGCGCGCGGATGGAGTTGCCGTGGGCCGCGACCACGACGCGCTTGCCGGACAGGATGGCGGGCGCGATGGACTCGTTCCAGAACGGCAGCACGCGGGCCACCGTGTCCTTCAGGCATTCGGTCAGCGGCACCTGGCTGGGGTCCAGCTGTGCGTAGCGCACGTCGCTGCGCTCGCTGCGCGGGTCTTGCGGCTCCAGGGCCGGCGGGGGCGTGTCGTAGCTGCGGCGCCACACCAGCACCTGGGCGTCGCCGTATTGCTTGGCCATGTCCGCCTTGTTCAGGCCCTGCAGGCCGCCGTAGTGGCGCTCGTTCAGGCGCCAGCTGTGCTGCACGGGCAGCCAGGTGCGGTCCATTTCGTCCAGCGTGTGCCACAGCGTGCGCGTGGCGCGCTTGAGCACGCTGGTGTAGGCCAGGTCGAAGTCGTAGCCTTCGGCCTTGAGCAGGCGGCCGGCGTTCTTGGCCTGTTCGACGCCGGTGGCGGTCAGGTCCACATCGGTCCAGCCGGTGAAGCGGTTTTCGAGGTTCCAGGTGGATTCACCGTGGCGGATCAGCACGAGCTTGTACATGGCGGCTTTCTAAGTCTCTCGATGCGACAAAGCTGGGCTGTCGCGGGGGCAAAAGCCAGCATTCTAGAATTGACAGGTTTGCCAACCCAAGGAATGACGTGAAATTCATCATCGATAACTGGTATTTGATCCTGATCGCGCTGGCTTCCGGCGTGATGCTGCTGCTGCCCCTGGTGCGCGGCGCAGGCGGCGGCTCGCTGACGGCGGCGCAGGCCGTGCAACTGATCAACCGCCAAAAGGCCGTGGTCATCGATGTCTGCGAGCCCGAAGAGTACGCGGCCGCCCATGCCAACGGCGCCAAGAATGTGCCGCTGAGCCAGTTCGAGGAAAAGCTGCCCACCACCGTGAAGAACAAGGCGCTGCCGCTGGTGCTGATCTGCACCAAGGGCAACCGCGCCTCCCGTGCCGAAGGCATTGCGAAGAAGCTGGGCTACGAAAAGGCCCAGGCCCTGGCCGGTGGCCTGAAGGCCTGGCGCGATGCCGGCATGCCGGTTGAAAAGGCCTGAGGCGCCCCCATCTGACGGCGATGGAAGCCGCTGCTCCGAGCCCCGGGCGCCAGCCGGCGGCACGCCGCAAACTCGAAGAAAGACGCACATGCAAGCCGTGAAGATGTACACCACCGCTGTCTGCCCCTATTGCATCCGGGCCAAGCAGATCCTCAAGTCCAAGGGCGTGGAGCAGATCGAAGAGATCCGCATCGACACCGATCCGGCCGCGCGCGACGTGATGATGCAGAGCACGGGCCGCCGCACGGTGCCCCAGATCTTCATCGGCGACCACCATGTGGGCGGCTGCGACGACCTGATGGCGCTGGACGCCGACGGCGGTCTGGTACCTCTGCTGCAAAGCTGAAACACGGGCACTGCATAATGCTGGCCCAGGTGCCCGCTGCGCAAGCTCTTGGCAGCGGGCATTTTGTTGGTGATTTTTTTGATGCCCTGGTCACCGCACCAGGGTTTTTTGCCCAGAAAGACTGATTCCATGGCCGAACAGGACACTCCCGTCTTCCAGATCCAGCGCGTCTACCTCAAGGACCTGTCGCTGGAGCAGCCCAATTCGCCCGCCATCCTGCTGGAGCAGGAGCAGCCCAGCGTGGACATCCAGCTTGGCGTCGAGGCGACTCCCGTGGCCGAAGGCATCTACGAAGTGGCCGTGACCGCCACCGTGCAGACCAAGATCCAGGACAAGACCGTTTTCCTGGTCGAGGCCAAGCAGGCCGGCATCTTCGAGATCCGCAACGTGCCCGAAGACCAGATGGGTGGCGTGATCGGCATTGCCTGCCCCCAGATCATCTATCCCTACCTGCGCGGCAACGTGGCTGACGTGGTCACCCGCGCCGGCTTTCCGCCCGTGCACCTGGCCGAGATCAACTTCCAGGCCATGTACGAGCAGCAGCAGGCAGCCGCCCAGGCGGACGGCAACTCGCTGCCGCAGTAAGCCGGTCCATTCCCGGACGATGTGATTTGCGCCCAGGCGCGTCGCATCGCTGTGGTACAAGAAAAGAGGCCCGAGGGCCTCTTTTTTTCATCAACGTCGCTTCTTCAACGTCGAGCAGATATGAACATAGTGGTGATTGGCGCAGGCGCCTGGGGCACGGCGCTGGCGATGAGCGCGGCCTCGCGCGGTGACGGGCGTGTCGTGACCCTTTGGGCGCGCGACGCCGCCCAGGCGCAGGCCATGCACGGCAGCGGCGAGAACGCACGCTACCTGCCGGGCGTGGCACTGCCTGCCGCGCTGCAGGTGGTGCATGGCGAGATCGACGGCCATCTGGCGGCCGCCGACCTGATCGTGATCGGCACGCCCATGGCTGCCCTGCGCGAATGGCTGGGCCGGCTGCAGCATGTGCCCGCACCCGTGGCCTGGCTGTGCAAGGGCTTCGAGGCCGTGCCCGCAGGCGCTTCGGCCGCCGCCCATGGACTGATGGCGCACGAGGTCTGCGCCGAGGTGGCGCCCGATCTGCTGTGCGGCGTGCTCAGCGGCCCCAGCTTTGCGGCCGAGGTGGCACGCCACCAGCCCACGGCCCTGGTGGCGGCCAGCCGCCATGCCCAGGTCAATGACGCCCTGGTGGCCGCCTTCCACGGCGGCGCCATGCGCGTCTATGCTAATGCCGACATCGTGGGCGTGGAAGTGGGCGGCGCCGTGAAGAACGTGCTGGCCATTGCCACCGGCCTGTGCGACGGCCTGCAGCTGGGTCTGAACGCCCGCGCCGCGCTGATCACGCGCGGCCTGGCCGAGATGACGCGACTGGGCCTGGCCCTGGGCGCGCGCACCGAGACCTTCATGGGCCTGTCGGGCCTGGGCGATCTGGTGCTGACGGCCACGGGCGACCTGTCGCGCAACCGCAAGGTGGGCCTGCTGCTGGCCCAGGGCCGCACGCTGGAGCAGGCCGTGGCCTCGCTGGGCCATGTGGCCGAGGGCGTGTACAGCGCGCGCACCGTGCTGGCGCGCGCGCGGCTGCTGAATGTGGAGATGCCGATCACCGAAACCGTGGTCGAGCTGCTGGACGGCCGGCTGCAGGCGGCCGAGGCCGTGCAGCACCTGATGGCGCGCGATCCACGCGGCGAGTGATTCTTCGGTGTCCATGAAAAATGGCCCACACGCTTCCCTTGCTGCGCAAGGTCCACTGCCCCCCGAGGGGGCCGCTTTTCATCTTGGGGCGGCCCGGCGATGAAAAAGCCCCGGAGCTGGAAGGCCCCGGGGCTTTTTTGCGTCAGAAATCCTGGCGCCTGGCGCGCTACATGCCCAGTTACAGGCCCAGCTCCAGACCCAGCAGTTCCTCCACCGTCTGGCGGCGGCGGATCAGGCGGGTGCTGTCGCCATCGACCAGCACCTCGGCGGCCAGCGGGCGCGTGTTGTAGTTGCTGGACATGGAACTGCCATAGGCTCCCGTGTCATGGATGACCAGCAGGTCGCCCACCGAGGCGCCTGCCAGCGCTCTCGGCAGCACCACGCCGCCGTCGCCCTGGGTGAAAACGTCGCCCGATTCGCACAGCGGGCCGGCGACCACGGCAGCGCGCAGGGGCATGGCCTGGCCGTCGCGGCGCAGCACTTCCATGCCGTGCCAGCTGCCGTACATGGAAGGGCGCATCAGCTCGTTGAAGCCCGTGTCGACCAGCACGAAATGGTTGCTGCCCGCGTTCTTGGTGGCGCGCACCTGGCCCAGCAGCACGCCCGACTCGGCCACCAGGAAGCGGCCCGGCTCGATCTCCAGGCCCAGCGCATGGCCCACGATGGCCTCGGCGTCCTTGCGTGCCGCATCCCACAGGCCGTGGTAGTGGGCGGTGTCGATGGTGGCGTCGCCATCGCGGTAGGGGATGGACAGGCCGCCGCCGGCCGAGATGGCCTGCAGGTCATGGCCTGCCTGGCGGGTGGCGCGCACCAGCTCGACCATGGCGCCGCAGACCTGCTGCAGATGGCCGTAGTCCACGCCCGAGCCGATGTGCATGTGCAGGCCGGCCAGCTTCAGGCCGCCGTCGCGGATGGCCTGCAGCGCCGCCAGCAGGTCGCTGTGCCAGATGCCGTGCTTGCTGTGCTCGCCGCCCGTGTTGGTCTTGTTGCTGTGGCCGTGGCCGAAGCCGGGGTTGATGCGCAGCCACACGGGATGGCCGGGCGAGGCCTGGGCCAGCTGGTGCAGCATGTCGATGGAGCCGGCGTTCACGGGCACCTTGTGCTCGGCCACGCAGGCCAGCGTGGCCTCGTCCATCACGTCGGCGGTGAACACGATGTCGCTGTGCAGGTCGTCGCCATGGCCGGCCGCGTAGCCGGCGGCCAGCGCGCGCAGGATTTCGCCGCGCGAGACGGCGTCCACCTTCACGCCCTGCTCGCGCATCAGCCGCAGGATGTGGATGTTGGAGCAGGCCTTCTGTGCAAAGCGGATGGTGTCGAAGGCCTTGAGCTGGGCAATGCGCGCGCGGATGGTGGCGGCGTCATAGACCCACAGCGGCGTGCCGTGCTGGTCGGCCAGGGCCCAGAGCTGGGCGGGAGAGAAGGGATTGGACATGGTGTCTCTTTCAGGGGAACTGCCGCGCATGATGGTGGATGGCGGTCATTCAGTCCAATGCTTGTTCTTATGGTGTCTATTTGATTTGGATATGCTCCTGCCATGCAAGAC
Organism: Delftia sp. NA_296.1; assembly: GCF_052692095.1. Lineage (NCBI taxonomy): Bacteria > Pseudomonadati > Pseudomonadota > Betaproteobacteria > Burkholderiales > Comamonadaceae > Delftia > Delftia sp. NA_296.1. The sequence goes on from NZ_JBQZGF010000005.1 coordinate 383,795, forward strand.
CCCGCGCTGCCGCACACGTCCCCCGAGCCCCGCATCTCCCACCGCCACCTGGAGGTGTTTCGCGCGCTCATGCTCAGCGGCAGCGCCACGGCGGCGGCGCAGATGCTGTTCAGCTCCCAGCCCACCGTCAGCCGCGAATTGGCGCGGATGGAGAGCCTGCTGGGCTATGCCCTGTTCGAGCGTGCCCAGGGCCGGCTGCGGCCCACGGCACGCGCCCTGTCGCTGTGGGCCGAGGTGCAGCGCAGCTGGCAGGGTCTGGACCGCGTGGTCGAGCATGCGCTGGCCCTGGGCCGGCCGCACCAGGCGCGCATCAACGTGCTGTGCCTGCCCGCCCTCAGCCATGCGCTGCTGCCCGCAGCGCTGGCGCGCCTGCATGCGGAGCACGGCCCCGTGGCCGTCAGCGTGGCCACGCAGGAGGCGCCGCTGCTGCAGGAGTGGATGGCCGCCCAGCGCTACGACCTGGGCCTGGCCGAGCTGGCCGAGGCGCCTCCGGGCACGCGCGCCCTTGCGCTGCCCGCCATGGACGAGGTGGCCGTGCTGCCCGCAGGCCATGCGCTGGCCGCAAGGCCGGTGCTGGAGGTGGCTGACTTTGCCGGGGAAAGCTTTGTCAGCCTGGCGCGCGACGATCCCTATCGCCAGCAGATCGATGCCGTGTTCGAGCAGGCCGGCGTGCAGCGCCAGCTGCACCTGGAGACCCACAGCGCCGTGGCGGTCTGCGCCATGGTCCAGCATGGCCTGGGCGTGGCCATCGTCAATCCGCTGACGGCGCGTGCCTGCGCGGGGCCGCAGCTGGTGGTGCGGCCGCTGGCGTTTTCCATTCCCTTCCAGGTCCATGCGCTGCTGCCGCTGCACCGGCCAGCCGTGGCCGAGGTGCAGTGGCTGGTGGACGCGCTCGCCGCCGAGGTGGCCGCGGTCGGCTGAAGGCGGCAGTGCCTAGGCCGAAGGGGTGCGCACCATGTCGGCGGGAACGATGGCCTGGGCGCTGCGCTCCAGGCGCTGGCGCAGCCACCGGTGGGCGCTGTCCTCATGGCTGCGCGCATGCCAGACCAGCTCCACGGGGAAGGACGGAAAGGCAAACGGCAGCGGGCTGATGGCCAGGCCGAACAGCGGCGCATAGTGGCGTGCCACGATGGCCGGCACCGTGGTCAGCAACGGTGCGCGTGCCACGGTGGCGAACAGCGTGAGGAAGTTGGATGCCGCGAGCACCGGGTTGATGGCCACACCGGCCGCCTCCAGCGCATCTTCCAGGTAGCCGTACAGGCTGTCCTTGGCCGAGATCATGGCGTGGCGGCCGGCCTGGTACTGCGCCAGGCTCAGCGGCGCGGCAAACGGCAGCAGGGCCGGGTGGTAGCAGCAGACCACACCCAGGTCGAACAGCATCTGCCGGCGGTGCCAGCCGCTGCCGCCGGGCAGGTAGCCGATGGCCAGGTCGATCTGCTCGGCATCCAGCGCGTCGAAGGCCCGCTCGCGGCTGGTGGGGCTGAGCAGCAGCTTCACGCGCGGTGCGGACACGGCCAGGTCGGCAAACAGCTCGGAGACCAGCAGCGATTCGGACTGGATGGAGATGCCGATGCGGAAGGTGTGTTCATCGGTGGCCGGATCGAAGCTGCGGCGCGACAGCAGCAGCCTCTGCGAGGCCTCCAGCAGCTCGCGCACCGGGGCGTGCAGTTCGCGGGCCATCAGCGTGGGCTCCATGTGGTAGCCCACGCGCACGAACAGTTCATCGTCCATCAGCAGGCGCAGCGTGGACAGCGCATGGCTCATGGCCGGTTGCTTGATGCGCAGGCAGGCGGCGGCGCGCGTCACGCTGCGCTCCTGCATCAGCGCGTCGAAAGCCAGCAGCAGGTTCAGGTCGAAGGAGCGCAGATTGAAATGATCGATGCGAGACATCATTCATATCGATTTGTTGAATCAAGACCCGAAACCTACACTGAATTTCAATTTCACGCGGCCAGACAGGCACAGGGCGGCCCGGTCCGGAAAGACGCCATTCAAGAGCCATACGAGGAAACATGATCGTGATACACCCCCGCCTCATCCTGCCGGCCCTGGGCTGCGCGCTGGCCACCGCCGCAGGCGCGCAGGAGCCGCGCTTTCCCATGCAGCCCATACAGATCATCGTCGGCTTCACGCCGGGCGGCTCGGCCGACACCACGGCCCGCCTGGTCGGCGACGGGCTGGGCCGCGAGCTGGGCCAGGCCGTCATCGTGGTGAACAAGCCGGGGGCCGGCACCAACATCGCGGCGCAGTTCGTCGCCAAGGCGCCTGCCGATGGCCATACGCTGCTGTTCGGCGGGACCTCGCTGGTCTACAGCCCGGGCTTGCTGTACCCCTCGATGAAGGCCAATCTGGCCAGGGACTTCGCGCCCGTGGGCGGCCTGGTCAAGGTGCCCAACATCCTGGTCGTTCGGCAGGACTCGCCGCTGCGCGATGTCCGCCAGCTCGTGGCGCAGGCCAAGTCCCGGCCCGGCGGGGTCAACTACGGGTCCACGGGCGCCGGCGTGAGCCCGCAGATCGCCATGGAGATGCTCAGTGCCCGCGCAGGCATGCGCATGACCCATGTGCCGTACAAGGGCACGGCCCCCATGCTCACGGGCATCCTGGCCGGGGATGTGGATGTGGCCTTCGATATCGCCTCGTCCTCGGGCCCCATGATCCAGGCCGGCAAGATGCGCGGCCTGGCCGTCTCGGGGGCCACGCGGCTCAAGAACCTGCCCCAGATCCCGACGATCGCCGAATCCGGCTACCCGGGCTTCGACGTCACTTCCTGGTACGGACTGGTCGCGCCCCAGGGAACGCCCGAGGCCGTCATCCACAAACTCAATGCTGCCCTGCAAAAAGTGCTGGCGCAGCCGGACATCCAGACCACGCTGGCGGCCACCGGCAACGAAGTCATGCCGGGAACGCCAGCCGATTTCCAGGCCTTCCTGGCGGCCGAGCACCGCAAATGGAACGATGCCGTCAGGCAGCTGGACCTGCGCCCCGAGTGAGCCCAAGCATGAACCAGACCGCAAGACACCAGAAACTGGCCGAGCTGGCCGGGGACATGCCCGAGATCCGGGCCATCCGCCACCGCATCCACAGCCATCCCGAGATCGCATTCGAGGAGCGCAGCACGGCGGCGCTGGTCGCCGAAAAGCTGGCCGAATGGGGCTTCGAGGTGGCCACCGGCGTGGGTACCACGGGCGTGGTGGGCACGCTGAGCGCGGGCACGGGCGGCCGCCGCATCGGCCTGCGCGCCGACATGGACGCCCTGTCCATGCAGGAAAAGACCGGCCTGCCCTATGCCAGCCGCATCGAGGGCAAGATGCACGCCTGCGGCCACGATGGCCACACCGCCATGCTGCTGGGCGCTGCCCGGTACCTGGCCAGGACGCGCAATTTCTCGGGCACGCTGCACCTGTACTTCCAGCCGGCCGAGGAGCGCGGCCATGACAGCGGGGCCGAGCGCATGATCGCCGACGGCCTGTTCGAGCGCTTTCCCTGCGATGCCGTGTTCGGCATGCACAACCATCCGGGCGCGGAGCTGGGGCACTTCATGATGCGCAAGGGTGCCTTTCAGCCGGCGACGGACAAGATCGCCATCCGCGTCATCGGCAAGGGCGGGCATGTGGCGCGCCCCCATCTCACGGTGGACCCGTCCGTGGTCTCGGCCAGCATCGTGATGGCGCTGCAAAGCATCGTCTCGCGCAATGTCGATCCCATGCAGACGGCGGTGCTGTCCGTGTGCTCGCTGCAATCGGGGGGCTTCTACGGCGTCATTCCCGACGAGGCGCGCATCGAGCTGAGCGTGCGCTGCTTCGATCCCGGCGTGAGGGTGCAACTGCGCGAGCGCATCGAGGCCATTGCCCAGGGGCAGGCGCAAAGCTATGGCGCCAGCGTGCAGATCGAGCACCAGCAGGGCTATCCGGTGCTGGTGAACACCGGGCGCGAGGTCGATTTCGCCGTGGAGGTCGCGCGCGAGCTGGTGGGGCCGCAGCGCGTGGACCCGGACTTCGGCCCGATCACGCCGGGCGAGGATTTCGCCTTCATGCTGGAGCGCCGGCCGGGCTGCTACCTGCGCCTGGGCAATGGCCTGTTCAGCGAGCACTGCCACCCCGTACACCACCCGCGCTACGACTTCAACGACGACAACCTGCTGACCGGTGCCGCGTACTGGAGCCTGCTGGTGGAGCGCTATCTGGTGGACTGAGGCCGGGGTTCGGCGGCGGGCTCGGGGGCCAGGCACGGGCCCGGGCCCCACTCCATCCAGTCGTCGCCAAAGATCTCCACCGGGTGCTGTGTGCGGTCCGATCCGTTGCCGCAGGCCAGCTCGTCGCGGGCGCAGTAGCGGTCACAACCCCAGCAGGTGCGCTCGGGATGGGCGGGGTGGATGGGGAATTTCTTGACCATGGCATCCAGCTTGGACCGCCATGGCCGCCAGGGTTTTGCGCTGGATCAGAACTCCAGGTTGTCGATCAGGCGCGTCTTGCCCAGGCGCGCAGCGCCCAGGGCCACCAGTGGTGCACCGGCCAGTTGCGCGCCCTCGGCGGGGGGCTGCAGGTCACGGCGCAGGCGCACGGTCAGGTAGTCGGGCTCCCAACCCTGGGCGGCCAGGGATTGCATGGCCCAGGCTTCCAGTTCGGCCAGCGGCGCCTGGCCCGCACGCGCGGCATCGGCCAGTTGCTTGAGCGCCAGCGACAGCGCCATGGCCTGCTGCCGCTCGTCGTCGCTCAGGTAGCCGTTGCGCGAACTCAGCGCCAGGCCGTCGTCGGCGCGCGCCGTGTCGCCGGCCACGATGTTCACGGGCAGGGCGAACTGCTCGACCATGCGGCGGATCACCATCAACTGCTGGTAGTCCTTTTTGCCGAACACGGCCGTTCCGCCGCCGCTGGCGAAAAATACGGCCGAGAACAGCTTCATCACCACGGTGCACACGCCCGTGAAGAAGCCGGGGCGGAAATGGCCTTCGAGGATGTCGGCCAACTGCGCGTCGGGCTGGATCTTGAAGGTCTGCGGCTCGGGGTAGAGATCGGCTTCGCGCGGGGCGAACAGCAGGTCGCAGCCTTCGGCCTCCAGCTTGGCGCAGTCGGCCTCCCAGGTGCGCGGATAGCTGTCGAAATCCTCGTGCGGCAGGAACTGCAGGCGGTTCACGAAGATGCTGGCCACGGCAATGTCGCCGTGCTGGCGCGCGGCGCGCACCAGGGACAGGTGGCCGTCGTGCAGATTGCCCATGGTGGGCACGAAGGCGGGGCGGCCCTTGCTCGACAGGATGGCGCGCAGGTCGGCGATGGAATGGACGATTTGCATGGGAAAACGGGGGGAACGGGAAGCGGAAAGCGGAAAAACGGATCGTGCAGCCTGCCGGACTACCAGGCGTGCTTGCTGTCGTCGGGGAAGCTGCCGTTCTTCACGGCATGCACATAGGCCTCGAAGGCGCCCTTGACGCTGCCCGCATCCGCCATGAAGTTGTGCACGAAGCGGGCCATCTTGCCCAGGTTCACGCCCAGCATGTCGTGCAGCACCAGGACCTGGCCGGCCGTGCCGCTGCCCGCGCCGATGCCGATGGTGTGGCAGTGCGGCAGCTCGGCCGTGAGTTCGCGCGACAGCTGTGCCGGCACCATCTCCAGCACCAGCATGGAGGCGCCTGCATCCTGCAGCTCCAGCGCATGGCGGCGCAGCGTGGCCGCGCCCTCGTCGCTCTTGCCCTGGACGCGGTAGCCGCCCAGCGCATGCACGGTCTGCGGCGTCAGGCCCAGGTGGGCGCAGACGGGCACGCCGCGCTCCACCAGGAACTGCACGGTGGGCGCGGTCCAGCCGCCGCCCTCGAGCTTGACCATGTGGGCGCCGGCCTGCATCAGCTCGCAGGCGCTGCGCATGGCCTGCTCGCGGCTTTCGGCGTAGCTGCCATAGGGCATGTCGGCGATCAGCCAGGCCGTGCCCTGCACGCGGTGCAGGCCGCGCGCCACGCTGGCGGTGTGGTAGCACATGTCCTGCAGCGACACGCCCACGGTGCTGTGCAGGCCCTGGCAGACCATGCCCAGCGAATCGCCCACCAAAATGCACTCCACGCCGGCCGCATCGGCCACGGCCGCGAAGGTGGCGTCATAGGCGGTGACCATGGTGATCTTCTCGCCGGCCTCGCGCATCTGCGCCAGGCGCGGAAGGCTCACGGGGCGGCGCTGGGGCAGCGGCGAGGCGGGAGGGATGGTGCCGTAGGGCGTGCCGGCGGTGACGGGTGCTTGGGTCATGGGGCGCTCGGAGGGGGATGGAATTGCCGCGAGTCTATGCGATGCGCGCGGGGGGCACCTGTCCCTGAGCTGTCCTTTGCTTTTCCGTCACCTTTCGGGCAGGCCACGCCATCGGCGCCACAGCGGAGACAGCAGGGCCACGAGCATGGCCGTGCTGGCTGCCACGGCAGGCGCGCCCATCAGCAGGTCCAGCCAGTGCTGGGTATCCGTCCAAGGGCCTGCGCTGCCGGCGGGTTGGGGCAACAGCAGTGCGGACCACTTGGACCAGGCGGCGGCGAGCCATATCAGGGCCAGCGACATGCCCAGGGCCAGCAGGACCGCGCCGGCCCAGGGGCGCTTGAGCACACGGATGCGCAGCCAGGCGACCGATATCAGCGCGGCTGGAAACAGCCCCAGCACATAGAGGTTGGTGATTCCCAGCATCCCGGCCAGCACGCTGCCAAGCAAGGTCAGGACCAGGCATGCGCCCCAGGCCACCAGCTGCATGGCAGGCATCAGGCGCACCAGCACCAGGGCCAAGGCGAGGAAAAAGCCAGCGCTGGCGGCCGCCAGCAACTGGGACATCCTTGGCCATTCGTCGTCGCGGGACCTGTCAGCGCGCCGCAGATGGCTTTCCTGGTAGGCCGGCAGGGCCAAGCCGTAGCGCGCGTGCTTCCATTGCACATGCTGCAGCGGGCTCCACCGGCTGTCGAACATCTCCAGCAGCATGAGCCACTCACGGTTGCTCTGGGCCAGATAGGTACCGAAGCATTTGCGCGGATCCGGCTCCAGATCCAAAGGCCTGCTGCGACCCAGGGCTGGTTTGCAGTTGGAGTTCTGCGCTCTGGATGCCTTCTCGCCATTCCCTGGTTCCGGGTTCGCGGCCAGGTAGGCGCGCCATTCCTCGGCCAGGGGGGATTGCAGCGCGCTGCGGTAGCTGGCCAGCAGGTGCTCCGCCTCGTCCTGGGCGGAGCTGGCAGACTGGCGCACATAGCCTCTGGCCTGCAATGGCTGGCCGTAGCGCTCGAGTGTCGCGGCAATCGCGGCATGGTCTCCGCGCATCAACCAGACCAGGGCCTGGATGCTCGGGTACTTCGCCGGATCGACCTCTTCCTCGCGCAGCACACGTATCCATTCCACGAGCATGGCCGCCTGGCGTGGCGCGACAAGCGCCTCCAGGGCGGCGACTTGCTCGACAGTCTGGATCTGTGCACTGACATCCGTGTCCGACCATTGGCGCTGCATCCGCATTTCATAGATGGGCGAAAAGGCGATCGCAGGCGCGAACAACAGCGATAGGAACAAGGCTCCCCACAGGTACTCCCACCACAGGCCCCAGCGGCCCACGGGGGCGTGTTCGCGCCAGCGGTTGTGGATGCGCACGCGCAGCAACCACCACAGCGCCAGGCCGATCGCCACGATCCAGGCCACGACGAAGCCGATGTCCAGTGCCAATTGCTCGGGCGTTTGCCGGGCCGTGGACGCAACGCCGGGCAGGGAGCCCATCCAGCGCGCGGGTTCGGCCATCCACTGCATCCAAACGCCGAGCACCAGCACGCACCACAGCAGCGCCAGCGGCAGATACCAGTGCAGGCGCAGCTGCCACAGCAGGGGGCAGCGCATCAGCACCCATTGGTCCCAGCGGTTCGTCATATCGGAAAAACGTGGCATGGCTCAGTCCCTCACGAACAGGCGGCGGGTGGATGCGGTGATGTCGCGGAAATAGCGCACGGGCATCTGTGCCTGCACGGCCTGCGCCAGGAACTGCGCTGCCGTGAACGGCACGTGAAAGCTCACGATATGGGTCTGGCCGCTGAGCTGGTGCGTATGGGATGGCAGCCGGTCCAGCCAGGGTTTCAGTTGCGCCATGGCCCAGCCGGTCTCGAACTCGATGGCGCAGCCTTCCATGGCGGCAAAGCTCTGCTGAACGCTGCGCGGCTGGCCTTGCTCCAGGAACAGCACCTGGTCGGCCACCTTTTCCACCTCGTACAGCTGCTGTGAACTCAGCACCAGGGCCATGGGTTGCCAGGGCGAGCGCGCCAGCGACTGCAGATCGGTCAGCAGGGTCTGCTGGGCGTTGATGTCCAGATTGGCCAGGGGCTCGTCCAGCAGCAGCACGCGCGGCCGGCACAGCAGGGCGCGCGCCAGCTCGAAGCGCATCTTGTAGCCCGAGGACAGCTGTTTCCACTGGTGGCCCCGGAAGGCGCGCAGCCCCAGCTGCGCGATGACCAGCTGTACCAGGCAGATGTTGCGTTGGCCCACGGCGCCATGGCTGCGCGCGGCGAATTGCAGATGGTCCATCAGGCGCCCGCCCCAGACGGCCGGGCGCTGGGGGATATAGGCGAGCTGGGTGCGCAGCAGGTAGGCATCGGCGGCGGGAACGCCCCAGTCCAGCTGCCCTGCGTCGGGCGCCAGATCGGCGGCCAGCAGGCGCAGCAAGGTGGTCTTGCCGTTGCCGTTCTCGCCCACCAGTCCCAGGATGGTGCCGGGCTCGACGGCCACATCCACTGGCCCCAGCGCAAAGCCGCCGCGCCGGTAGCGCTTGACCAGTTGCCGTCCCTGTACACGGTACGCGCGGTGCGCACGGTGCGCGCGGGAAGGTGCGGAGTCGGCCTGCAGCGCCTGGCCCGGGGCATGGGCGGCATGCAGGGCATCGAAGGCCTGCTGCACCAGCGCGCGGCGTGGCTCTGCGCCGGAATCGGCCGCAAGGCCATCCCAGGCGTCCAGCGCAGTCAGCAGGCTCTGCTGCACGGCGGCTTCGGCCGGCAGGGCGGCGTCTATGAGTGCACGCCACGCGCCATGCCATTGCTGGCTGGCGATCGCCTGTTCCACGGATTGCGCCCAGGCCGCCACGGTGGCCTGCGGGCGCGCGGGTGGTCGTGCCGATTCGATGCTCGATTCCATGAAGCCCTCCCTTTTTTCTGTGCTGCGCGGTGCGGCCATCCGGGGAGCCGGACAGTGCGATTCCCGGCGCGCGACGAGTCTATGCGATCCCGCTATGCTGTACTTCCCGCGACGGACGACAGGGCCCGCACAGGCCCTGCGGATGCGCTTCAACGGTGTTGCACCATGTCCGGTTCCTTACAGACATCTCCGCTTCTTCCCGCCGTGGCCTGGCAGGGCCTGCGCCAGGTCCATGTGCTGCAAAGCCTGACCGACGAGCGCCTGGCCGAACTGGCGGCGCAATGCCGCTGGCAGCATCTGGCGCTTCACCAGACGCTGGAGGGCGCGTACACCGATCAGCGTCTCTACATGCTCGTGCAGGGCGGCTTGCGCGTCAGCAGCTATGCCCCCAACGGGCGCGGGCTCACGCTGGGCGAGATTGCCCAGGGCGTGTTCTTCGGCGGCCTGCCGCAGCAGCAGGTGGGTTGCACGGCCATGCCCCTGGTGGTGGAGGCAGGCGTGCCCAGCCTGATTGCCTCGCTGGCCCATGAGGATGTGGAAGCCCTGCTCATGAACGAGCCCCAGGTCCTGCGCGCCTTCATCGGCCGGCTCAGCGACCTGGCCGTGGCGCTGGCGCGCCGCATGGTGGATCTGGGAACGCTGTCGGTGCGCAGCCGCCTGCATACCCAGTTGCTGGAACGTGCCGAGCGCGCGGGCATCGACCAGGGGCAGGCCCTGCTGGCGCCCGCACCCCGGCAGACCGACCTGGCCCTGATGCTGGGCTCCAGCCGCGAGGAAGTGGCGCGCGAGATGTCGCGCCTGGTGCGCCTGGGCCTGCTGCGGCGTGAAGGCCGCAACCTGCGCATCTGCCATGTCGAAGGCCTGCGCGTGCTGCTCGAGGAAGCGCGCTGAGCCTTGTCTGCCGCGGCTGTTTCAAGCCGCGAAAAACACTGTTTCAGGAACGCGTGAATTCGCCTTCTGTCGAGGGGAGCACGGGTGAAAAGGCAGCGGGCCGCCCGGGCCGGATGCGAAAACACGTGAGAAAACGCACAGACGAAGAATGCTGCAGCGCCGCATAGTACGTCCATGCCGTGAGGAAATGAATGCCGAGCGGCCTTTTGAAAGGATCTGACATGCGTACCCTCTCCGCTGCACTGGCCGCCCTGACCCTGGGCCTCGCCGGCACTGCAATGGCCCAAGAAGCCGTTTCCCCCTCGTCCTCCGCCACCGCAGGCCTGAGCCGCGCCGAAGTGCTGGCCGACCTCGAAATGTGGCACCAGGCGGGCATGACCTACCTGCCCTCGCCCTCGGCAGACCGCGACATCAGCTACAACTCGGCCGAATACCAGCGCGGCCTGGCCCGCTACCAGCAACTGCGCAGCGGCCCCGCCTACCGTGAGGCCGTGGCCCGCCTGGAAGGCCAGCACACCGTCACGCAGAAGTGATTTGAATGGATATGGGTCCGGCTTGGTGCCGGGCCTGTTGGTGGAAAGCGTCCTTTCGGGATGCTTGGTTTGGCGCCCTTCGGGGCGCTTTTTTGTTTCCCTCGCTCTACACTGGGCGGCCCCGTGTCAGTGGCTGCTATCGATAGCGAAGCTGCTGATGCAAGTACAGCATGCGTTGACGGCCGTTTTGTGAAGTTTCTGATCGATTTTCCCAACCCCCATGACGGTTCGGCCGCCCGGCTGCGCCATGGCTTCGGGCCGCCGCTGCGCAGCCTGGCAGCCCATGCGCCCGAGCAGGTGCGCGGTGTGCTTGACGCCGTGCAGCAGGCCGCCCAGGCCGGCCTGTGGTGCCTGGGCTGGGTACGCTACGAGGCGGCGGCGGCCTTTGACGCGGCCTACGCGGGCGCCTTGCATGCCACGCCGCCAGGCGAGCCGCTGGCCTGGTTTGCCGTCTTCGACGGCCCCCGGCCCTGGCCTGAAGACGCGGATGCATTCGATACCGGCCCTCAGGCGCAATCTCAGGTGCAATCTCGGGTGCAATGGCAGCCCGGCCTGGAGCGCGCCGATTTCGATGCCGCCATTGCGCGCATCCACGAGGCGATTGCGGCCGGTGACTGCTATCAGATCAATTACACGGCCCAGTTCATGGGCCGGCTGCTGGGAGACATCCCATCGCTGTTCGCCGCGCTGCGCCGTGCCCAGCCCGGTGGCTACGTGGCCTGCATGGACAGCGGCGACGAGCAGGTGCTGTCCGTCTCGCCCGAGCTGTTCTTCGACTGGGATGGCGAGCGCATCCTCACGCGCCCCATGAAGGGCACGGCGCCCCGTGGCGCCACGCCTGCACAGGACGAGGCGAATGTCCAGGCCATGCGGTCCTCGCCCAAGGAGCGGGCCGAGAACGTGATGATCGTGGACCTGCTGCGCAACGATGTCTCGCGCATTGCCGAGCCTTTCAGCGTCCAGGTGCCGCGCCTGTTCCATGCCGAACCCCTGCCCACCGTGTGGCAGATGACGTCCGACGTGCAGGCGCGCACGCGGCCCGGCACCGGCCTGGCGGACGTGTTTGCGGCGCTGTTTCCCTGCGGCTCCATCACGGGTGCGCCCAAGCGCCAAGCCATGCGGCTCATCCACGAGCTGGAATCGGGTCCGCGCGGCGTGTACTGCGGCGCCGTGGGCGTGGTGCGGCCCGGCATCGCCGCGGGGCGCGTGCACGCCACCTTCAATGTGCCCATACGCACGGTGGTGGCGCGTGGCACGGAACTGCGCTGCGGCATCGGCAGCGGCATCACCTCGGGCGCCGAGGCGCCTGCCGAATGGCAGGAATGGCGCCACAAGAGGGCTTTTCTGGACAAGGTGTGAAAGGGCGTGCAGCCATGGCGGATACGGACTTCGATTTCGACATTCTGGAAACCCTGGCCCTGCGGGATGGCGGTTTCATCCACCTGCAGCGCCATGTGACGCGCATGCAGGACGCGGCGCGGCATTTCGGCCGGCCCTGCACGGATGCCGTGCTGGAGCAGGCATTGCAGCAGCTGCGCCAGGCGCACGCCAGCGGCCACTGGCGCGTGCGCCTGGCGCTGGATGCCACGGGGCGGATACAGACCCAGGCGGCGCCGCTGCCGCCTTCCGCCACGCCTGTTCGGCTGGCGCTGGCCGGCCGGCCCATCGCCAATGCGGTGGCGCATGGCGACTGGGTGCGCTTCAAGACCTCGCGCCGCGCGCACTACGACAGCCTGCAGCCCACCGATGCCTCGGTGTTCGACACCGTGCTCCACAACGAGGACGGCGAGATCACCGAGGGCACGCGCGGCAACATCGCCGTGCTGCTGGCGGGCCGCTGGGTGACCCCGCCGCTGTCCAGCGGCCTGCTGCCCGGCGTGGGCCGCGCGGTGGCGCTGGACGAGGGCCGCGTGGCGGAGCACCCGGTGCGGCTGGACGATCTGCCGCGCGTGCAGGGCTGGGCCTTCGTCAACAGCCTGCGCGGCTGGCTGCCGGCGGTTCTGCGCTGAACTGCAGGCTAGGGCCACGGGCGGAACTCATGGTTTTCAGGGATGGATTGCGGATGGCAATGTCAGACAATCGGTGAATATTGTTGAGCAATATCATTTTGATTGTTGGCTGATGCCTGTCTCCCCTGAGATCGATCCATGCATGAATTCCGTATTTCCCGCCGCGCGCTGATCAGCGCCGCGGCTGTCCTGGCGGCGGGCCCGCTGTGCGCCCAGACCACCTATCCCAACAAGCCCATTCGCGTCGTCGTCGGCTACGCGGCAGGCGGCTCGGTCGACCTGGTGGGGCGCGTGGTGGGTGACATCCTGGCCAAGCACCTCAATGCGACCGTCGTGGTCGACAACGTGCCCGGTGCCGCCGGCGTGGTGGCCGCGCAGCGCGTGGTCGGTGCCAAGGCCGACGGCTATACCTTGCTCGCAGGTTCCAGCAACGAATTGGCGGGAACGAAGTTCGTCAACGCCGCGCAGAAGTACGACCCGGCCACGGACCTGACCGGCATCGCGCTGACCGGCGTGCTGCCCAACCTGTGGGTGGCCGGCACCAAGATGCCGGCCCGGACCATCGACGAGTTCATCGCCCTGGCCAAGGCCCATCCCGGCAAGTACAGCTACGGCAGCCCGGGCATCGGGTCCACGCCGCATTTCTCGGGCGAGCTGATCAAGAAGATTGCCGGGGTGGACATCGTCCATGTGCCCTACAAGGGATCGGCCGCGATGACCAGCGACCTGGCGGGCGGCAATCTGGATTTCGCCATCGTCTCTCCCTCGGTGGCGGCTCCGTTCATCCAGAGCGGCAAGATCAAGGCCCTGGGCGTGACCACGGCCCACCGCATCGCCATGATGAAGGACGTGCCCGCACTGGGCGAGAACGCGGCGCTCAAGGGCTACGCGCTGAGCGGCTGGTTCGGGCTGGCTGGACCCAAGGACCTGCCTGCCGATGTGGTGGCCAGCCTGCAGAAGGCCTTGAAGGCGGGCCTGGCCGATCCGGCGATGCGCGCGCGCCTGGAAGGCGCGGGCATCATTGCCCCCACGGGCGACGAAAACCTGGCCCAGATCATCCGTACCGACATGGGCAAGTACGCCGAACTGGTCAAGTTCGCCAAGATCACGCCGGAAAACTGAAGCAGGGCCGGCCGCCATGAAAAACGCCTCGCTCCCCGAGGCGTTTTTTCATTCGGGCCTGTGCAGGGCATGCAGGGCCAGCAGCCCCTCGAACGCATCGCGCAGCGGCTGCAGCGACGGGCCGGCAGGCGTCAGCCGTTGCAGCGCGCAGGCCGCTGCCTCCAGCGTGGACAGCTGGCCCGGCGCATGGGCCTTGCGCAGGGCGCCGTAGCGCGAGGCGGGCAGGTCGCCCTGCAGTGCCAGGCGCGGCAGGGCCTGCAGGCCGGGGTTGAGGTAGAGCATCTTGCGGCTCTTGCGCCAGGTGGCGTCCAGCACCACCAGGCGCAGGTCCTCGGGGCATGGCGCGGGCTGCGGCCAGGGCGCTTGCCTGGCCAGGCCCAGCTGGTCGCCGTGCGGCGTTTCCGGATAGAGCAGTACGGCCTGCCGCGGGGCGTCGCCCGACTGCCAGGGCGCGTGCAGCAGTGCCTGCAACTGCGCTGGCTCGAAGGCCTCGCCCACCGCCAGGCGGCTGGCGGGCAGGCACAGGTGCAGCAGCCGGCCCGTGCCCTTGGCCTGCAGTTCTTCCTCGGGATGCTGGAGCACCAGCAGCTGCACCGCATGCGGCACCGGCTGCACCAGGGGGCACAGGCAGGTGCGCTCAGGGCGCAGGCATTGCGCGCAGCGTGCGCGGGTGCTCACGGCGGACAAGGCCCGGCGCCTGCCTTACAGGCGACCCTTGTAGTAGCTGGGCTTGTCCATGTCGGCGATTTCCACGCTGAGCTGGACCATCATGCCGGCCGGCTGGGGCGTGAGGCGGCGCAGCACCGCGGCAATGCCTTCTGACAGTTCCTTCTTGGCCGTGTCGGTACGGCCCGCCAGCAGGCGCAGCTGCACGTGGACGAAGCCGCGGTTGGCGGGTGCCGAGCCGATCTCGAACTGGCTGACCGGCAGCAGGCGGGCCTTGACGTCGGCCTCGTCCAGGATGCTGGGGTGGCCGCAGACGAAGGCGTTGAGCTCGGTCAGCAGTTGCTGGCCGGGCAGGCCGGCGAGGTTGTCGGTGTATTCGACGTAGAGATGGGGCATGGATGTCTCCGTTCCGGTGGTGAAGAGGGATTCAGGGTAGGGGTGGGGCCAGGCGCGAGACCTCGTCCAGCGCCGTCAGCAGCAGCTGCACGTCGATGCGCGTGTGGGAGGCCGACAGCGCGATGCGCAGCCGCGCCGTGCCTTCGGGCACGGTGGGCGGGCGGATGGCGGGCACCCACAGGCCGCGCTCGCGCAGGCCTTCCATCACGGCCAGGGCCGTGGCGTTGGAGCCTATGACCAGGGCCTGCACGGCGGTGCGCGAGGGCAGCAGCTGCCAGCCCGTGCGCGCCAGCAGCGGCGTGAGGCCGGCGCGCAGCTCGGCAATGCGTTCGGCCAGGGCCTCGCGGCGCTCGTCCTCGGCCTCGATCAGGGCCACGCTGGCCTGCAGCGCGCTGGCCAGCATGGGCGGCGCGGCCGTGGCGAAGATGTAGCTGCGCGTCTTTTGCAGCAGCCATTCGACCAGCATGTCGCTGCCCGCGACAAAGGCACCGGCCACGCCAGCGGCCTTGCCCAGGGTGGCCATGTAGAGCACGCGCGGCGAGGCGTTTGCGCCCGTCAGTCCCGCCTCGGCCAGGCTGCCCCGGCCCTGGGGGCCCAGCACGCCGAAGCCATGCGCGTCGTCGAGCAGCAGCAGTGCGTCGTACTGCTCGCACAGCGCCAGCAGTCCGCGGATGTCGGCCACATTGCCGTCCATGCTGAACACGGCATCGCTGATGACCAGCTTGCGGCGGGCCGTGCTGGCGGCCAGTTGCGCGGCCAGATCGGTCAGGTCGGCATGGGCATAGCGGTGGACCTGGGCGCGCGACAGGCGGGCGCCGTCGATCAGGCAGGCGTGGTTGAGCGCATCGGAGAACAGGGCATCGCCAGCACCCACCAGGGCCGGCACGATGCCGGCATTGGTGGCGTAGCCCGCATAGAAGTAGAGCGCGCGCGGCAGTTGCACGAAGCGCGCCAGCTGTTCCTCCAGCGCGGCGTTGGCCGTGCTGTGGCCGCTGACCAGGGGCGAGCCGCCCGAGCCCACGCCAAAGGCCTGGGCGCCCGCGCAGGCGGCGCGCACCAGGGTGGGGTGGCCGGCCAGGCCCAGGTAGTCGTTGCTGCAAAAGGCCAGCATGGGGTGGCCGTCCACCTCCATGTGGGCGCCGCTGGCGGCGCCCTGCAGCGGCGCCGTGGCGCGGCGGCGGCGGCGCAGGTGGGCCGCGTCGAGCTCGGCGATGCGCGCGGGGATGTCGTCCAGCCAGGAGCCGCTCATTGCCATTGCTCCGGCAGGGTATAGGTGGTGGCGCGCGGGTCGGGGTGCTGCTGGAAGGGGATGTCGGCCAGCAGCGGTGCCTGCAGTTGCCGGTCCAGGTGCTGGCGCAGCCAGGCCATGTTTTCCTCGGGCACCAGCATGGCGGGGTCCACGCGGCTGGCAATCCAGCCGGCCAGGCGCAGTCCGCGCGCGCGGATGGCCTCGGCCGTGAGGGCGGCGTGGTTCAGGCAGCCCAGCCGCAGGCCCACGACCATGACCACGGGCAGGTCCAGCGCGCAGGCCAGGTCAGCGCCCGAGAGCTGGTCGGACAGCGGCACGAGAAAGCCGCCCGCGCCTTCCACCACCACGGCGTCGGCCTGTTCGGCCAGGCGCCGGTAGCTGTCCACGATGTGTGCGATCTCTATGGAGCGGCCCGCACGCTGCGCGGCGATGTGCGGCGACATGGGATCGGGCAGCAGCACGGGGTTGTCCAGTTCGGGCGGCACGGCCAGGGTGGAGGCGGCGCGCAGCGCCAGCGTGTCCTCATTGGCCCAGCCGCCGTGGCCGTCGGGCTCGGCGCCTGCGGCCACGGCCTTCATGCCCACCACGCGGGCATGGTGGCGGGCCAGCGCATGCAGCAGCCCGCAGGAGGCCAGGGTCTTGCCCACGCCCGTGTCGGTGCCGGTGACAAAGCAGCCAATGGTGCGGTGGGCGTTCACGAATGGTTCTCCTCGGCCAGGGTGTCTTCAAGGGCGGCCAGCGCGCTGGCCGCCAGGTGCTGCATGGCCTCTTCGTCCAGCAAATAGGGCGGCATGGCGTAGAGGGTGTTGCTGATAGGGCGCAGCAGCAGCCCGCGCTCCAGTGCGGCTGCGCTGTAGCGGCGCGAGAAGTCGGGCAGCGAGGTCTGCACATCCCAGGCCCAGATCATTCCCTGGCGCCGTGCGTGGCGCACGCGGGCGTGCTGGTTCAAAGGGGCGAAGGCGCCGTCAAGCCTTTGCGCCAGCGCGAGGTTGGCGTTGATGGCATCGGTCTGCTCGAACAGCTCCAGCGTGGCCAGGGCCGCACGGCAGGCCAGCGGGTTGCCGGTGTACGAGTGCGAGTGCAGGAAGCCGCGCGCCACGGAATCGTCGTAGAAGGCGGCGTAGACGGTCTCGGTGGTCAGCACGGCCGACAGGGCCAGCGTGCCGCCCGTCAGGCCCTTGGACAGGCAGATGAAGTCCGGCCGTATGCCGGCCTGCTGGTGGGCGAACATGCTGCCCGTGCGGCCGAAGCCCACGGCGATCTCGTCCACCACCAGGTGCACCTCGTAGCGGTCGCACAGGGCGCGCGCCAGGCGCAGGTATTCGGGGTCGTGCATGGCCATGCCGGCCGCGCACTGCACCAGCGGCTCGACGATGAGGGCGGCCGTCGTCTCGTGGTGCTGCTCCAGCCACTGGCGCAGGCCTTCGGCGGCGCGCCGTGCCACATCGACCGGGCTTTCGCCGCCTTGCGCGCCGCGTGCATCGGGGCTGGGCACGGTGTCGGCCAGGCGCACCAGGGGGGCATAGGCTTCGCGGAAGAGGGGGATGTCGGTCACGGCCAGCGCGCCCACGGTTTCGCCGTGGTAGCCGCCGGCCAGGCCTGCAAAGCGGCTCTTGGCGGGGCGGCCCAGGTTGCGCCAGTAGTGCGCGCTCATCTTGAGGGCGATCTCGGTGGCCGATGCGCCGTCGCTGCCGTAGAAGGCATGGCCCAGGCCGGTGAGCGTGGCCAGCCGTTCGGACAGCTCCACCACGGGCGCGTGCGTGAAGCCGGCCAGCATCACATGGTCAAGCCTGGCGAGCTGGTCGGTGAGCGCGGCCTGGATGTGCGGATGGCTGTGGCCGAAGAGGTTGACCCACCAGGAGCTGACGCCATCCAGGTAGCGGCACCCTTCGGTGTCGTGGAGCCAGGGCCCCTGGGCGCGCGCGATGGCGATGGGGGGCGCGGCCTCGTGCCGCTTCATCTGGGTGCAGGGGTGCCACACAGCCGCAAGGCTGCGGGCGGCAAGCGATTGAGTCATCGCGCGATTGTCACACCGCAGCGCAGCTTACAGCTGCTGCGTGGGAACGTGGTGGCGCAGTTCGACCTGGCGGTTGGCATCGTCCACGAAGACCAGCTGCGGTTGGTGCGTGGCCACGTCGGTCTCATGCACCTGGGCGAAGGAGGCAATGATCAGCAGGTCGCCCACGGCAGCGCGGCGCGCGGCCGAGCCGTTGACCGAGATCATGCCGCTGCCGCGCTGGCCCTTGATGGCATAGGTGACGAAGCGCTCGCCGTTGTCGATGTTCCAGATGTGCACCTGCTCGTTCTCGACGATGTTGGCGGCGTCCAGCAGGTCCTCGTCGATGGCGCAGGAGCCTTCATAGTGCAGCTCGCATTGCGTGGTCTTGACGCGGTGGATCTTGGATTTGAGCAGGGTGCGGAACATGTTCTGTCTCTCGAGGGGCGCTTTGCGCGGTCTTGATGGGGCCTGGGCTGGCAAAAAAAGCCACCAAGTCTATATGCGAAGGAGAAATCCCATGAAGGCCGTGAAGTTGTTCAACGGCAGCGGCGCTGCTGCGGGGCCTGGCTTCAGTTCAGGTCGAGCACGCAGCCATCGCCGATGCTGTCGCGCCATACGCGGATGCGGCTGGGAGCGGGCTGCAGGTCGGCCAGGGAATCGGCAATGAACAGGCACAGGTTTTCCAGCGTGGGCTTGCCCAGGCCGGGGATTTCGTCGAGAAAGCGGTGGTCCAGCGCGTCGCCCAGGGTCTTCAGGCGCGAGCGCAGGTAGCCCAGGTCGATCACCATGCCGTTGTCCGGATTGCGCGGGCCGGTGACGCTGACCTCGGCATAGTAGGTGTGGCCGTGGATGCGGCGGCTGCTCTCGGTCTCGATGGCGCGCTCCAGCGTGTGGGCGGCATCGAAGAAAAAGCGCTGGTGTACGGTGAACTGCATGGCAAAAATCAGCGGATGCCGGTGAGCTTGTGGGTCTGCAGGCTCAGGCGCCAGGCCGGGCGCTGCAGGCATTGCGCTATGCAGGCGGCCGTGTTGTCGGCCTGCAGGACGTTGTCCATGGGCTGCAGGAAATAGCGGTCGAAACGGGTGCCGGCCTCGATGGCCTGCAGATCGAAGCCGGGCTGCGGCCAGACCAGCTTGAGCTCCTGGCCGCTGCGCTGCACCCATTCGGCGCCGGCCTTGGGGCTGATGCACAGCCAGTCGATGCCCTCGGGCGCGGCCACCGTGCCGTTGCTTTCCACGGAAATACGAAAGCCGCGCGCATGCAGGGCCGCGATCAGGGGCTCGTCCACCTGCAGCAGGGGCTCTCCCCCGGTCAGCACCACCATGCGGTGCTGGCTGTCGCCGGCCGGCCATTGGGACAGGATGCGTTCGGCCAGGGCGTCGGCCGTGGCGAACTTGCCGCCCAGCGTGCCGTCGGTGCCCACGAAGTCGGTATCGCAGAACTGGCAGATGGCGCTGGCGCGGTCCTGCTCGCGGCCGGTCCAGAGGTTGCAGCCTGCAAAGCGGCAGAAGATGGCCGGCGTGCCGGCCTGGCCGCCCTCGCCCTGCAGGGTGTAGAAGATTTCTTTGACGCTGTAAGTCATGGTGCATGGAGGCCGGTGGAGCCGGCCTGTCGGTGTGCGCGTGCCTGTATCCGTGCCCGCTAGACGGGCGTATAGGCCAGGCGCACGTAGATGGGCGCAAAGGCTTCGGCCTGGGTGATCTCGATCAGCGTTTCCTTGGCCAGCTCCAGCAGGGCGATGAAGGTCACGACCAGCACGGTCGAGCCTTTTTCGGGCTGGAACAGGGTCTCGAACTCGACGAAGCGCCGGCCCTGCAGGGCCTTGAGCACCTGGCTCATGTACTCGCGCACCGAGAGTTCCTCGCGCGTGATCTTGTGGCTTTGCACAAGCTTGGCGCGTTTGAGAATGTCGCGCCAGGCCGATTGCAGCTCGGCCACGTCCACATCGGGAAAGCGTGGCTGCAGGTTCTGCTCGATGTGGATCTGGGCCCTGAGGAAGTCACGCCCGTAGTGCGGCACCTGGCCGAGCTGGTGGGCAGCGAGCTTGATCTGCTCGTACTCGAGCAGCCGGCGCACCAGCTCGGCGCGCGGGTCCTCGGCCTCTTCGCCGCCTTCCTGCTTCTTGGGCGGCAGCAGCATGCGCGACTTGATCTCGATGAGCATGGCCGCCATCAGCAGGTACTCGGCCGCCAGTTCGAGGTTGCGGCTGCGGATCTCGTCGACATAGCGCATGTACTGGCGCGTCACGTCCAGCATGGGAATGTCGAGGATGTTGAAGTTCTGCTTGCGGATCAGGTACAGCAACAGGTCCAGCGGCCCTTCGAAGGCTTCGAGGAAGACCTCCAGCGCATCGGGCGGGATGTACAGGTCCTGCGGCAGGGCGAACAGCGGCTCGCCGTACAGGCGCGCCAAAGCCACCTGGTCGATCACGACCGGGGTGCCGTCGCCAGGAGGGGGGGATGTGGCGGAGGCGCCCGCAGGCGCCAGCGCGGATTCAGCCTCGGCCATGCCTTGCTGCCTGGGCGAATGCCGCATGCGCAGGGTGCACGGTGGGAACAGGCTGACTTTTCATCGCATGGGCAATCAGGAGTTCGTCTGGTAGACGTAGGGCTTCTGGTCCACGCGGCCGGCGCGCAGGTCTTCCCAGACTTCGTGGTTCACGTCCTTGTCCCACAGCAGCGAGCGGCCGGCCAGCTGTTGGCTGGGCAGCTCGGGCTTTTGCTTCTTCAGGTCATTGATGAAGTTGGTGGCGTCGGAGCGATAGTCGGGGCGGCGAAAGAATGACATAGTCTGATAACCTCTTGAATCGCGTGATTTTACCGGGACACCGCCGATGAACCTAGTCTCCCGTCTTCTGGGGGTTGCCGTGGCCGTGATGGGCATGCTCTCGCTGCCCGGCTGCGATCCCCAAAACATCAAGGAACTCGAAGAAGGCCTGTCCACCGAGGCCGACGTCCGCGCCCGCTTTGGCGAGCCCGAACGCATCTGGACCGAGCCCGACGGCTCGCGCACCTTCGAGTACAACCGCCAGCCTGCCGGCAGCCGCAACTACATGATCACCATCGGCACCGATGGCCGCATGAGCGCGCTGCGCCAGGTGCTGGCGCCGCACAACTTCGAGAAAATCCGCCCCGGCATGGACGAGGAGCAGGTGCGCCGCATGCTGGGCAAGCCCGCCAAGATCACGCCCTACCAGCTCAAGCAGGAAACCGACTGGGACTGGAACTACATCGATCCCCCCACGCGCGACATGGAGTTCACCGTGACCTTCGGCCCCGACGGCCGCGTGCTGCGTAGCGCCGGCCGCGAGAAACTGCACGGCGGCGCCTGACAGCAGGCCCCTGCAAGCATCCTGCGATGCGCTGTACCCTGCACGCCACAGCGCGCCGGGGCAACAATCTCTAGAATCCGGGTTTGTACCTATGACACCCCATGGGTACGGTGAAGGCCCCGAACCGGGGCCTTTGCGACGATAGATCTGTCATCACCCCGACAATGTCCACGCCTTCCCTACCCGCTGCCGCGCCTGCTGCGCCTGTCCCGGCCACCGCTTCGCTGCGCCATGGCCTCTTCGAGGATGTCCAGGCCCTCTTCACCGGAACCCTGTTCGTGGGCATCGCCATGATGATGTTCGCCCAGGCGGGGCTTTTGACGGGAAGCACGGCGGGCCTGGCCTTCGTGCTGCACTACGCCACGGGCTGGCCGTTCGGCCTGGTCTTCTTCGCGATCAATATCCCGTTCTACTGGTTTGCCTGGACGCGCGTGGGCCGCACCTTCACGGTCAAGACCTTCATCTGCGTGGGCGCGCTGTCGCTGATCACCGAAATGGGGCCGCGCCTCATCCACATCGACTACCTGCACCCAGCCTTTGCCGCCATTGCGGGCGGCCTGCTCATGGGCTCGGGCCTGCTGTTCCTGGCGCGCCACCGCTCCAGCCTGGGCGGCGCCACCATTGCCTCGCTCTACCTGCAGGACCGCTACGGCATCCGCGCCGGCAAGGTGCAGATGGCCATCGACTGCTGCGTGGTGCTGCTGGCGCTGTGGGTCGTGCCCTTCGAGCGCGTGGCCTGGTCGGTGCTGGCGGCCGTGATCATGGGCGTGTTCCTGGCCGTGAGCCACCGGCCCGGGCGCTACGCCGGGCAGTAGCCTCAGGGCGTCAAGGGCTGCCCATCGGGCGTGCGGTAGCGGACCGTGATGCCGCTGTTGTCTGCGGCTGCCCCGTCATCGCTCATCGCATCGACGGCCTTGCCCACTCCCTTGCCGACGATTTTTGCCGTGCCCACAGCCGCATCCGCGGCCAGCCCCACGGCCGAGGCCGTGACGCTGACCGCCGTGGCCGTCACGGCCACCACGGTGCAGCCGGACAGCAGGGCGCTGGCGCACAGGCAAAGAAAAGCCCCCAGGGCCGGGGACCGTGAGGGCTTGCGGGACATGGATGCCTTGCTTCAGTGGATGCGCATGCCAGGTGTGGCACCGGGGAAGGGCTCCAGCACGTAGATGCCGGGGTTGGCCTTTTCATCGGCGTGGCTGGCGGCCAGCACCATGCCTTCGGAGATGCCGAACTTCATCTTGCGCGGCGCCAGGTTGGCCACCATCACGGTGAGCTTGCCCTGCAGTTGCTCGGGCTGGTACATGCTGGAGATGCCGGAGAACACGTTGCGTGTCTTGCCTTCGCCCACGTCCAGCGTGAGCTGCAGCAGCTTGGTCGAGCCTTCCACGGGCTTGCATTCCACGATCTTGGCAATGCGCAGGTCCACCTTGGCGAAGTCGTCGATGCTGATGGTTTCGGCAATTTCCTCGCCGCCGGGCAGGACCTTCTCGACCACGGGCTCCGGGGCCTCGAAGAGAGCCTCCAGCTGCTTGACGTCCACGCGCTGCATCAGGTGCTTGTACAGGCCGATGGCATGGCCGGCGCCCAGCAGGTTCTGTGCGTCGGCGAACTGCAGCGGCGCCACGTTCAGGAAGCCTTCCACCTGTTCGGCCACGGCCGGCAGGATGGGCTTCAGGTAGATGGTCAGCAGGCGGAAGGCCTCGATGCAGGTGGTGCACACGTCCTGCAGGCGGGCGTCCATGCCTTCCTGCTTGGCCAGCTCCCAGGGCTTGTTGGCATCCACGTATTCGTTGACGCGGTCGCACAGCTGCATGATTTCGCGCACGGCGCGGGCCGTGTCGCGGTTCTCGAAGGCCTGGACAACGGCCTCGCTCTGGCCGCGCAGCTGGGCCAGCAGGGCCTGGCCGTCTTCGCTGACCGTGCCCAGCTTGCCGTCGAAGCGCTTGGCGATGAAGCCGGCGGCGCGCGAGGCAATGTTCACGTACTTGCCGATCAGGTCGGAGTTGACGCGGGCCATGAAGTCATCGGGGTTGAAGTCGATGTCTTCATTCTTGCCGTTGAGCTTGGCGCCCAGGTAGTAGCGCAGCCACTCGGGGTTCATCTGCAGGCCCAGGTACTTGAGCGGGTCCAGGCCGGTGCCGCGGCTCTTGCTCATCTTCTCGCCGTTGTTCACGGTCATGAAGCCGTGCACGCAGATCTTGGTGGGCGTCTTGCGGCCGCTGAACTTGAGCATGGCGGGCCAGAACAGCGTGTGGAAGGTGATGATGTCCTTGCCGATGAAGTGGTACTGCTCCAGCGTGGGGTCGGCCATGTAGGCCTCGTAGTCCTCGCCGCGGCGGTCCAGCAGGTTCTTGAGCGAGGCCAGGTAGCCCACGGGCGCGTCCAGCCAGACGTAGAAGTACTTGCCCGGCGCATCGGGGATCTCGATGCCGAAGTAGGGCGCGTCGCGCGAGATGTCCCAGTCACCCAGGCCCTCGCTGGTCGTGCCGTCCGGGTTGGTGCGCACGCCGAACCATTCCTTGATCTTGTTGGCCACCTCGGGCTGCACATGCTGGCCGTCCTGGGTCCACTCGGTCAGGAACTCCACGCAGCGCGGGTCCGACAGCTTGAAGAAGAAATGCTCCGAGCTCTTGAGCACGGGCTTGGCGCCGGACAGCGCCGAGTAGGGATTGATCAGGTCGGTGGGCGCGTAGACGGCGCTGCAGACCTCGCAGTTGTCGCCGTACTGGTCCTTGGCGTGGCAGCGCGGGCATTCGCCCTTGATGAAGCGGTCGGGCAGGAACATGTTCTTCTCGGTGTCGAAGAACTGCTCGATGGTGCGCGTCTCGATGAAGCCGGCAGCCTTCAGGTCCCTGTAGATCTGCTGGGCCAGCACATGGTTCTCGGGCGCGTCGGTGTTGTGCCAGTTGTCGAAGGCGATGTGGAAGCCGTCCAGGTACTGCTTGCGGCCTGCGGCGATGTCGGCCACGAACTGCTGGGGCGTCTTGCCGGCCTTCTCGGCCGCAATCATGATGGGCGCGCCGTGGGCGTCATCGGCACCCACGAAGTTGACCGCGTTGCCCTGCATTCGCTGCGCACGCACCCAGGTGTCGGCCTGGATGTATTCCATGATGTGGCCGATGTGGAAGTTGCCGTTGGCGTACGGCAGGGCGGTGGTGACGAAGAGTTTGCGTGCGGTCATGGATGGCGGCTTTCTCGGGGGAACCTGACATTCTAGAAGGGCTGGGCGGTTGTGGGGCGGCGATGGCTTTTTGGCGCGCCTGCCGCGGTCCTTCGTCAAGGTGCGGCCGGGGCTTTTGCGTGACGGGAACGAAAACCATCCATGTTCTTCTTGGACGGTGAGACGGGTTCTTCTACTTGGGAGAAACGTCAGCCCGATGTGCTCGCCAGGTGCTGATGGAATGCATTCTTCAATTCGTGATGATTGGTGTAGCCAAGGGTCTGCTCGCTCAGGATCCTGGCCAGGGACTCTTCGCTGGCCTGTATTCCATTGATTTTCAAGACCGTGAAAATCAAGGGAACGGGATGGGAGTAGTACTTGGGTCTTGCCAGGATGTCGTCCACCATGGCCGGGCCTGTCTCGAGTGCATTGAGAACGATGGGAAGGTAAGTGCCGTTGAGCAGAGCAAGCATTCGCCTGCATGCATTTTCAATGCCCTGTTCGGTCGTTGGCAGGTCGATGCAGGCGTCTTTTTCGCTGGTGGTCGACATGCTGTAAACGAACCTCGCGTTTGCCAGGTTCGACGGGTAAGGAGGGGCCATTTGCGCGATTGCTGCCTGCAGTACGGGCTGCTCCACGAGGATGGTGGCCTCATACGACCGGGTGTTGGTCAGATATTCAAAGTGAATGTTGGCAACGGCACCGGATTCTTTCCTGGTGATGTTGATTCTGTTCCTTGTGAACTTCGTGCCTGAAAGATGGGAGAGCTCTTTCTTCAGGAATTCAATCAGCCTTTTTTCGAAGTTCTTGCGCAACTCGGCGGTGTTTTGCTTCATTTTTCCGATTGTTCAGATATTGAGAGGCCTGAAATCGCGGCGTCCTATGCGCTCGGGAAGATGGGTGCGCTTGCGGCCGGCACGCGCTGCCAGCCCAGGAACTGCTCGATATCGCTGCGCCGCGCCAGCGCGTCGCGCCGGCCCAGTGCCATGAGTTCGCGGGTGAAGCTGCGCTCGAACAGCAGGTAGCTGGCCAGGGCGGCGCCGCGCGGGTCACTGGCGTCCTGGCGCACGCCCAGGGCGCCCAGCAGGGTGCGCATGGGCAGCGGCAGCTGGCCCACATGGCGCGCGGCGATGGCGTCTATGCGCTCGGACGGCGAGATGACCAGCAACTGCAGCGGGCGCAGTCGGCTGCGTTCGCGGTCGGCGGGGGGGATCAGGGCCAGCGTCTGGTTGATGCGCTCGGCGCGCTCCACGTCCAGGGACAGGGCGTCAAGGAAGATGCTGGACAGCGTGTGGCCCGCGATGTGGGCCAGCGACGGGTAGCTTGCGCCTTCTGGCGGCGGCCTGGCCGGCGGCTCGGTGCGCCGGCCCGCGCCCACGACGAGGATGCGCTCGGCGCCCAGGTGGATGGCGGGCGCCAGCGGCGCGGTCTGGCGCATGGAGCCATCGCCGAAGTATTCGGTGGCGCCGTCCAGCGGCAACGGCGTGGCCGGAAAGATGAAGGGGATGGCCGAGGACGCCAGCAGGTGCGCGTGCGTGATCTGGGCGGCGGCGGCCTTGCGCTGGTTGCGCACCCAGGGCTGGAGCTGGTCCTGCGCCTGGCAGAAGGTCACGTGCTCGCTGGTGGTGTAGCTGGAGGCGGACACCGCCAGCGCGCGCAGGTGGCCGCCCGCGATCAATTGCGGCAGGCGTTCCAGCGGAACCAGGCCGCGCGACAGCAGCCGGCCCAGCGGCTGGTTGTCCAGCAGCGAACGCGGACGCATGCGGCCCCAGCGCGCCAGGGCCCAGCCCAGGGACAGCAGGGTCAGCCAGCGTGCGCCGCTGCGCAGCACGCTCAGCGAGTCGGACAGGTAGATGTCCTCGGGCCGCAGGTTGCGCCAGATGCGCGACATGCGGCGCACGGCCCGGTCGAAATGGTCGCTGCCGCAGGCCAGGGCCGCCGCGTTGATGGCGCCAGCCGAGGTGCCGACCAGGATGGGGAAGGGATTGGGGCCATGCTGCTGGCCGCAGGCGCGGCGTATCTCGGCAATGGCCTCCAGCACGCCGGCCTGGTAGGCGGCGCGGGCGCCGCCGCCGCTGAGCAGCAGTCCGGTGCTGGGGGGAGGGAGGCTGGAGTCGGGTGAGGGCGCGGCATCGGGCATGCCTGGAGTGTGCCGCGCGCCGGCCGTCATCAGATCGGGGGATGACCCCGAAGGGATCAGGCCTTGGCCAGCAGGGAGCCCAGGTCCTTGCCGGAGATCAGGGCGATGCCCTGCTGCTTGGCCCAGGCGGCTGCATTCTCGGCCGGCGGCTGCAGCGACAGGTAGCAGACCGTGGCCGCATCGCGCGCCTGGCCTGCGGCCAGCAGGGCGCGCAACGGCTCCATGCCGTGCACGCCGGCCTTCCAGCGCTTGGCGCTGGCCACGGTGGTGCGGCCTTCGCGTTCCAGCACGAAGTCGGCGCCGTCCTTGTCGGACAGGCGGGTCACGGTGTAGCCCTCGGCCTGCCAGGCGCGATCGAGCCGATCGGCGAACTCGCGCCAGCTTTGCTGGGCGGCGATCTCCAGGGCCTGCTCCACCTTGGCGGGGCTGGGCGCGCGCAGCTGGCGCCAGGCGGCAACGCAGCCTATGCCGAAGAAGGGCAGGGCGGTGATGGCGGCGAACGGCGCGATGTCCTTGGGCAGCAGCGCCGTGGACACCAGGGTCACCAGCGCGGCCAGCGCGATGCTGATCCACCAGCGCGAGCGCAGCAGGATCGCGAACAGGGAGTTGTGGGCCATCTTGAATTTCACGGGGCGGATCTTTCGCGGAAAAAGGCGGGAACAGGGGCCGCAAAGGCAGCAAGGCCCGCATTGTCTCGCGTGAGCGAGGGGATGGTGCCTTGGATAGACTATCCGGCTCTAGGAGTAATCAAAGCAATGGCAGTCACAGAACAAGCGCTCTTGGCCGCGCTCTCCAGCGTGCTCGATCCCCACACCGGCAAGGACTATGTGAGCACCCGCGCCCTGCGCAACCTGCAGGTCACGGGGGCAGACGTGGCCTTCGACGTGGAGATGGGCTATCCGGCGCAAAGCCTGGTGCCGGCGCTGCGCGGCCAGTTCGTCGCGGCGGCCAAGACCGTCGAGGGCGTGGGCAATGTCTCGGTCAACATCACGTCCAAGGTCGCCGCGCATGCGGTGCAGCGCGGCGTGCAGCTGCTGCCGGGCGTCAAGAACATCATCGCCATCTCGTCCGGCAAGGGCGGCGTGGGCAAGAGCACGACCACGGCCAACCTGGCGCTGGCGCTGGCCGCCGAGGGCGCGCGCGTGGGCATCCTGGATGCCGACATCTACGGCCCCAGCCAGCCCATGATGATGGGCATCTCGGGCCGCCCCGAAAGCCCTGACGGCAAGACCATGGAGCCCATGGAAAGCCATGGCGTGCAGGTCATGTCCATCGGCTTTCTGGTCAACAACGACCAGGCCATGATCTGGCGCGGCCCCATGGCCACGCAGGCGCTGGAGCAGATGCTGCGCCAGACCAACTGGAAGGATCTGGACTACCTGCTGGTGGACATGCCGCCCGGCACCGGCGACATCCAGCTGACGCTGGCCCAGCGCGTGCCCATGACGGGCGCCGTGGTCGTCACCACGCCCCAGGACATCGCGCTGATCGACGCCAAGAAGGGCGTGAAGATGTTCGAGAAGGTGGGCGTGCCCATCCTGGGCCTGGTGGAGAACATGGCGGCCCACGTCTGCACCAACTGCGGCCATGTGGAGCACATCTTCGGCGCCGAGGGCGGCAAGCAGATGGCGGCCGAGTACGGCATCGACTACCTGGGCGCCCTGCCCCTGTCGCTGCAGATCCGCCTGCAGGCCGACAGCGGCAAGCCCACCGTGGTGGCCGAGCCCGACAGCGAGGCTGCGCAGATCTACAAGAAGGTGGCGCGCGACCTGGCCGTGAAGGTGGCGCTCAAGGCACGCGATTTCACGAGCAAGTTCCCCACCATCACGGTGAGCCAGGGAACCTGACCCTTCTGGCGCTGCCGGCATGAACCTGCTGACCTCGATGCGGTATCTGGCGGCGCTCAACGAGCACCGCCATTTCGGCCGCGCGGCGCTGGCATGCCACATCACCCAGCCGGCGCTGTCCAATGCGCTGCGCGCGCTGGAGGAGGAGTTCGGCACGGTCATCGTGCGCCGGGGCCGCTCGTTCGCGGGCTTCACGCCCGAGGGCGATCAGGTGCTGGCCACGGCCCTGGCCATGCTGCGGGCCGAGGAAGGCCTGCGCCAGGAACTGAGCGCCGCCGCCGGCGCGCTGCGCGGGCAGCTGCGCATGGCGGCCGTGCCCACGGCCATGCCCATGCTCACGCGCTTTGCGGCCCTGCTGCGCGAGCACCATCCGGGCATCACGCCCGTGGTGCTGTCCATGAGCTCGGCCGAGATCGAGAGCGGGCTCGAAGACCTGTCGCTGGACCTGGCCCTGGGCTACAGCGCGCGCATGCCGCCGCGCGGACCGCGCCTGCAGTCCTGGCCGCAGTACGAGGAGCACTACTACCTGCTGTGCCGCGAGTGCCCCGAGTGCCGCGATGGGCAGGGCGAGGGCCGGCCCTTTGCCTTTGGCGCCGACATCGCCTGGCGCGAAGTGGCCGGCATGCCGCTGTGCCTGCTCACGCCCGACATGCACAACCGCACGGTGATCGACGAGGCCTTCGCCGCCGTGGACATGGCCGTGCAGCCCGCCATGGAAACCAACTCCGTGCTGACCCTGGTGATGGCCGTGGCGCAAGGAACGGATGGCATGACCACCGTGCTGCCCGGCGCCATGGTGGCAACGGTGCGCCACATGCCGGGCCTGGTGGCGCGGCCGCTGCGCTCGCCCGAACTGGTCACCCCCATAGGCTTCATGGCCCAGCAGGGCGTGGCGCCCACGCGCGCTCTGCAGGCCGCGCTGCAACTGCAGGACGACGCCGGTTGGCGTGCGCAGTGCCTGCGGCATGCGGGGGCGCTGGCGGGTTAGGGCCTGTTCACACTAATGCGAGGATCGCGTTGCCCGGCTGCGGGGTCGTATGCAAGGCGCGCGTGCGCAGCAAGGCCCGTGCCTTGCAAGCGCGTGCAACGCCGCAGACGGCCCCGCAGCCGGGCAACCCGAAGGGAAGCTGCCTGCCAGCCCGCCACTCAGCGTTGCGCTCCTTGTGCGTGTGAGCACACGCACGGCGTCGCGCGCCTTGATTGGCGGGCTGGCAGGCAGCTTCGCGACCCCGCATTAGTGTGAACAGGCCCTAGCGCCCTTCGCTGGAAGCAGCGACCGGGAGTGCTGTCGGTTGGGTTTCTTCCGGCACAGGCGGGCATCGTTCAAAGGCCGTAATATGATTCATATCAGAGCGCTTGCATGCTGCAAGCACTCGTATGAGAATATTTTGATGGCAACTGCAACCAATCTTCCTGTTGATCGGGCCATCAAGGCACTGGGCCAGAGCATTGAACTGGCGCGGCGGCGGCGGGGGCTGTCGCAGGCCGATCTGGCATCCCGCATGGGCGTTTCGGTCAGCACCGTGCGCCGCCTGGAAGATGGCCACCCTGGAATTGCGCTTTCCTATCTGGCAAGTGCCCTGCAGGTCTTCGGTGAGTTGGAGAAATTGCGCCTGCTCCTGGACACCCCGACCGACTCCGTCGGACTGGCACTGATGGATGCGCAACTGCCTGCGCGCATCTACAGCAAACGCCGCAAGGCACCCAAGGCGTTCTGAAGGGTGAATGCGACATGGTGACGCGCTCCGCTGCAATGGTCCACAACATGAAGTCGGAACTGGACGTGTGCCTGGGCAAGGCGGGCACGGCCGTGGGCAGGCTGGTATTCGTGCGCAACGGCATGCGCATGTTCACCCAGTTCGCCTACTTCCAGGACTGGCTGGGTCACAAGGATGCGTTCAACGTCTCCCCCGATCTCGCGCTCACACCGATCTACCAGACGCGCAAACCAGAGACCCGGGAGGACTCCTTGTTCTTCCTTGCGCTGGGAGACACGGAGCCGGATGCCTGGGGGCGGCGTGTCATTGCCCGTGCGCATGCCAAGCGGCGCGAGAAGGACCCGGCTCTTGGGGCACTGACCGAACTCGACTACCTTTGCGCCGTCGATGACTTCAGCCGGATGGGCGCCCTGAGGTTGCGCAGTGCGCAAGGCGTCTATCTGGAGTCCGTACGCGCAGGGCAGACTGCGACGCCTCCGATGCTGGAACTGGAGAAAATGCTCGCCTCCTCGAGGGCCGTGGAACTCGGCAGGGAGTCGGCCCAGGATCTGGCCTACCTGCGGGGCAAGGCGACCTCGCTGGGAGGCATGCGCCCGAAGTGCAGCATCCTTGATGAAAAGGGGCATTTGGCGTTGGGGAAATTCCCCAGCGTTCAGGACGATCGCAATGTGACGCGTGCCGAAGTCCTGGCGTTGAAACTGGCACGCCTGGCCGGCATTGATGCTGCACAAGCCCATGTGGTTGCCGTGCATGGCACACCTGTGGCGGTCATCCGCCGTTTCGACCGTGGGCCCGGGGATACGCGCATTCCCTACATATCCGGCGCCACACTGCTGCAGGCGAGTCGGCAGCATGAACACGCGTACACCGAGGTGCTCGCGCAGATGAAAGGGCTGAGCGCGAACTACGTGGATGACGCGCGGCAACTATGGCGGCGCCTGGTGTTCCATCACCTCATCACCAATGTCGATGACCATCTGCAAAACCTGGGGTTCCTCTATGTAGGGGACAACCAATGGCAGCTTTCCCCGGCATTCGACATCAATCCCATGCCGGAAAAGAACCGTGAGTCCAAGACATGGTTGAGCGAAGACACAGGCCCTATCACCAGCATGGCGCAGTTGATGGGCCAAGCCTCGCAATTTTCACTGAGCCGCGACCAGTCGCTGGCGATCGTGCGCCAGGTTGTCGAGGCCGTGTTGCAGTGGCGCGTGCTGGGCCTGTCTGCGGAGGTTGGAATGACCGCGCAGGAACTCGATGAGTTTGCCCTGGCGTTCGACCACCCGGACCTGGATGACGCCAGGAAACTGGCGGGCCTGTGAGGGCCTGGACGGTTTAGGCCGGCTGGGTCCGCTGGCCTGCCAGCGCAGTCTCTGGTGTGGCGTTCGGCGCGGCATTCAGTGCGGCGCGCACCACGTCGGGCGTGAAGGGCGCGGCGTAGAAGCGCCGGCCGGTGGCGTCGAACAGCGCATTGGCCAGCGCGGCCGGGCCGGGGACCGAGGCCGATTCGCCTGCGCCCATGGGGGGCTCGTCCTGGCGCGGCATCAGCACCACTTCGATGGGGGGCAGGTCGCGGAAGCCGATGATGGGGTAGCTGCCCCATTCGCGGCTGGCCACGCCTTGCGCATTGAAGGCGACCTTCTCCATCAGGCTGCGGCTCAGGGTCTGGATGACGTTGCCGTGGATCTGGTGGCGCACGCCGTCGGGGTTGACCATCATTCCCGTGTCCTGGCCCACGACCAGGCGCCGCACGGCGATGCGGCCGCTGGCGGGGTCCACGTCGATGTCGATGACCCAGGCGGCCCAGGCCGCGCCGAATCCGGGAAAGCGGCTGTGGATGTAGCGCGCATAGGCCACGCCGCGCCCGTGCAGCAGGCCGTCGGCGCCGGGGCGGCCCCGGCTTCCCGGCCGGTTTTGCTGCCAGCCCGCGTGGCGGGCCGTGGCCTCGATCAGCTCGACGGCGCGCGGGTCATCGAGGTGGCGAACACGGTAGTCCACGGGGTCGGCGCCGGCCGCGTGGGCCAGCTCGTCGATCATGCAATCGTGGGCAAAGGAGTTGGGCAGGGCCGAGACGCCGCGCAGCCAGGACGAGCGCACGATGGGCGCCATGTCATGGCAGGTGATGCGCTGGCTGGCATAGCGGTAGGGCGGCACGGCCGTGCGGTCGCCCATCTCCAGCGTGCGCGGCTCGCCCGGGATGCGGCCGGTGAGCAGCAGGGCCAGCAGCGGCGCGTCGTTGGAGGGGTAGCGCACGGCAAAGTCGTAGGCCAGCAGTTCGCCCCGGGCATCGATGGCCGCGCTCACGTCCATGAGCTGGGCCGTGCCCTTGGGCTCCCACTGGTGTTCCTGCTCGCGCGTGAGCTGCACGCGCACGGGCGCGCCCACGGCCATGGACAGCAGGGCGGCGTCGGCGCAGACATCGTCGGCGCAGTTGCGGCCGTAGCAGCCGGCCGCCTCCAGGCGCACGATCTCGATGCGGTCCTCGCCCAATTGCAGCAGGCGGTCCAGGTCGGTGCGCAGCATGTGGGGGTTCTGCGTGCCGGCCCAGAGCTTGAGACGGCCCTCGCTGAAATCGGCCACGGCGCAGGACGGGCCGATGGAGGCATGCATCTGGTAGGGCCAGACGTAGCTGCGGCGCAGTTCGGTGGCCGCACCCGTGCCGACGCCCGCGAAGGCATCGTCCACAGTGCCCTGGTCCACCAGCGCACGGTGTTGGGCGGGATTGGCGCGTATCGCCGCAGCCAGATCGGATAAGTCAGGCGCTGGCGGCGCGGCCTGCCATTGCACGCGCAGCGCGCGCATGGCGGCAATGGCCTGTTCCTCGCGGTCGGCGACCACACCGACGAAGTCGCCTTCGGTGACCACCTGCACGTTGCCGGGCAGGTGGGCCACGGAGTCGCGCTCCACGGCCACCAGGCAGCGGCCGATGAAATCGCCACCGTCGCGGCCCGGGTGCGGAGGGCGGATGACGCGGCCATGGCGCATGCCGGGCACGCGCACATCATGGACAAAGCTCAGTTCGCCCGTGGCCTTGGCAGGGATGTCCACGCGCGCAGCGCCGTGGCCGACGAGCCGGTATTCGCTGGCGGGCTTGAGCTTCACTTCCTGATCCGGCGGGGCCAGCGTCAGCTGCAGTTGCTGGCCGCGCAGCAGATCGCCATAGCCGAGTTCACGGGCATCGCTGCCATCGGCAAAGCGCACCAGGCCTTCGCGCGCCTGGAGCCGGTCCGCCGCCACGCTCCATCGCTGCGCGGCCAGCGCCAGCAACTGCTCGCGCGCCTGGGCGGCGGCGCGGCGCAGCGGCACGGCCGAGATCTGGATGCTGGCGCTGGCAATGGTCGGGCCCTGGTTGGGTGCGGCGGCCGTGTGGCCCAGCACCATGTCCAGGCGCGCCAAAGGCACTTCGAGCTCTTCCGCCACGATCTGCGCCAGGGCCGTGCGTATGCCCGTGCCCAGGTCCACATGGCCGTTGAAGGCCAGGGCGCGCCAGCCCTGGGGCGCGGCTTCGTCGGCCAGCACGGCCACGAAGACCTCGGGCGTGGATTGCACATAGTCGGTGGCCGTGCCGGGCTGGCCGGGCGCAGGGCGCGGCGGCGCCACGGGCTGGCGCACCACGAGCAGGGTGTCGGCGCGCGTGAGCAGCTGTGCGTGCAGGGCTTGGGGCTGGGGCAGGTTCATGGGGCGGTGTTCTTCGCGGGCACGCTTTCAGGCGTGCCCTGTGCATGTTATGCACTCCGGGGCCGGCTGCGCAGGGCCGGCCCCATAGGCGCGTTGGCGCGGTGGGATCAACCTGCGGCGAGGGCGTCGGTGTCGGCGATGGCCTGGCTCAGCGGCAACACGGCCGCGTACTTCTGGGCCATGTCGAACAGGTTGGCCTCGTGCGGACCCAGGGCGCGGTCGCCGCAGCAGTCGGCCACCACCAGCGGGCGAAAGCCCGACTGCATGGCATCGACCACGCTGGCGCGCACGCAGCCGCTGGTCACGCAGCCGGCCACCAGCAGGGTCTGCACGCCGCGCTGGGCCAGCCAGGGTGCGAGCATGGTGCCGAAGAAGGCCGAGGGCGTGCTCTTGCGCACCACGTATTCGCCAGCGGCCGGGGCCAGCTGGGGCACGATGGCGCTGTTGGGGCTGTCTTCCTTCAGGGTCAGCATGCCGGGCACCTTCAGGCAGAAGATGTTGTGGTCGGCATCGTCGTCCGAGAACACGATGCGGCTGTGCGCCACGGGCCAGCCGCGCTCGCGTGCATGGGCCAGCAGGTGCTGCGTCTGCGCGATGGCTTCGGGGATGTTGCCGCCGCCGAAGACGGCCGGGTCGGCAAAGCCGTTGACGAAGTCGATGATGAGCAGGCCGAACGGGGCCTTGAGCGGCAGCGGCGTGCCGAAGCCCTGGCGTGCATAAACCGAGATGTCAGCAGAGATGTCGCCCTGCACGCCCTCGGTGGGAACGCTTTGCGTGCCGGTGGCCTGGCCGGTGGTTGTCGTGGTCATGCGATGTCCTTTCCTTGCTTGGACCTTTTGGCGGCGCGCGCCAGTCCTTCCTCGTCCTGCACCACGCCGTCGATGACCGTGGGCTTGCCGTCCAGCGCCACCGAGCAGTGGCGCATGGGAATGTCGATGTGGCAGGCCGTGGTGCGGCTGCCCCCGGCCTCGTTGTTGGGACCCATGGACCACAGGAAGTTGCCCTCGAAGGCGCGGGCGTCCATGCCGATGTGGGTTTCCTTGTTGTAGTGGGCCAGCATGGACCAGTGGGCGCGCGGCTGCAGCCCCCAGCCGATGTGGGAGACGGCGTAGGCCTCGGGGTCCTCGTAGGAGGCCATGTACTCCTTGAGGATGTCGGCCTGCAGGCCGCCGCTGATGCGCGTGACGTAGCCCTTTTCGATGACGAGTTCTATGGGCTCGGTCACGTAGTCCTTCATGGGCAGCAGGATGTCGCCCCGGTCCAGCACCACGCGGCCGTTGCTCTCGCCCTCGTCGGGCCAGGTCAGCACGAAGCCGCTGGGCCAGTGGTCCCAGCGGCCGGGCTGGTCCACGAAGCCGTATTCGCAGATGGCCGGGAAGCTGCCCAGGCGGCAGCGCAGGTCGGTGCCCGCAGCCGAGGTGATGTGCATCTGCCCGGCCGCCTCGATCAGCTTGGATGCGGCCTGCACGCGCGCACGGTCGCCCTCGGTGGGCACCAGGCGGCACAGCACCTCGGGCGGCTCCACGGCCAGCAGGATCTTGGTGCCGGTCTGCAGGATCTCGTGCTGCTCGGGCGAGAACAGCAGCGTCATCAGGTCCAGCACCAGGTCGCTGGCCTTGAGCGCGGCGATGGCGGCGGGGTTGCCGGTCAGCGGCGTCGTGCCCAGGTAGGCCAGGGAGTCGCGGCTCAGTGATTTTTCGGCATTGACGGGCGGCAGGTCCAGGCGGTTGACGCGCGCACCCATTTCGCTGGAGGCGGCAATGGCGCAGCGCAGCGTCTGCGGGTGCGTGTCGGCGCCCGTGAGCACGGTGACGGTCTGGCCGGCTTCGAGCCGGGACAGCGTGAGCACCTGCTTCCAGGCGTGGATCAGATCGATATCGCTGACGGACATGGTCGGCTCCTTGGTGTCGCGATGGATGGGAGTGGGCTGCGGTTGGGCATTCAGTCCACCCGCGCGCCGAGGAAATCGCCCAGGGCCGAATAGAAGCCGGCCTCGTTGTCCCAGGGAATCATGTGGCCGGCATTGGGCACGCGCACATGCTCGGTCTGGGGTGCCAGGTCTTGCCACTCGGCCACGTCCTCGCTGCGCACCACGTCGCCGCGCTCGGCAGTGACCAGCAGCAGCGGGTGCTGGATGCGGGGCAGGTCGGCATGGATGTCGTCACGGCCGAAGTCCTCGAAGCTCTGCACGATGGCCGGCTCGTGGCAGGTGTGCAGCCACTGGGCGCGCAGCTGGCGCTGCTCTTCGGTCCAGGTGGGGCAGAAGGCGCGCATGGCCTCGGCATCCATGCCCAGCGTGGCCTGGCGGATGGAGTCCACATACCAGGGCAGGGCGGCCGGGTAGGCGCGGCGGCCGGGGCCGGAGACCGGCGGATCGACGATGACCAGGCGCGTGAGCCCCACCGGCTGGCTGCGTGCGGCGCGCACGGCGATGCGCCCGCCCATGGAGTGGCCGACCAGCGCCCAGCGCTGCAGGCCCAGGGCCTGGGCGAAGGCGGCCACGTCGGTGGCCTGGGCATCGAGGCTGTAGTCCAGGCCCGGGCCGGAGGACGACAGGCCGCGCCCGCGCACATCGAGCACATAGGTGTCGAACTGGCGGCCCAGGTGCTCGGCCACGAAGCCCCAGGTCACGGCCGGGCTGGTGATGCCGGGGATCAGGATGACGGCGTCGCGCTGCGCGCGTTCGCCCTCGGCGCCGCCGTAGCGCAGGTAGTGCTGGCGGATGCCGTTGGCGTGGACGTTGCCGCCGTAACGGAATGTGCTTGGGGTGCTGGAGGTGCTGGTCATGCGTGTGTTCCTCAGGCCTTGGCTGCGCTGGTGCCGGTGTCGTAGGGATAGGCGCCCGACAGCAGCGCGCCCGCGCCCGGCACCACGGGGTCCAGCCCCAGTTCCTTGAGGATGGCATAGGTGGTGGCGATGGAGGCGGTCAGCACGGGCTTGCCGGTCTGGGCCTCTACCTGGGCCACGGCCGGCAGCGAGGGCATCTGCACGCAGGCCGACAGCACGATCACATCGGCGTCGGCGTAGTTCATGCCGGCCACGATGCCGGGCAGCTTGGCGGGGTCGTGGCGGCCCACGTCCAGGTTGTCGGGGATCTCCAGCGCGCGCCAGTCCACGATCTCGAAGCCTTCGGCAGCCACGTAGTCCATGACCAGCTGGGTCAGCGGAATCATGTAGGGCGCCACCAGGGCGATCTTCTTGGCGCCCATGACCTTGAGCGCCTCCACCAGCGCGCCGGCGCTGGTAATCACCGGGGCGGTGGCGCCATTGCTGGCCGTGCGCTCGGTCAGGCGCTGCTGCGAGACGCGGTGGTAGCCCTTGCCCATGGCCATGATGGCCACCAGGCAGGCATAGCCCAGCACGTCCACGCGCGCGTCGCTCAGCTCCAGTGCGCAGCGGTCGCTTTCGGCGTCCATGGCGGCCAGCTCCTCCTTTTGCACCTTCTTCATGCGCATGCGGCTGGAGTGGAAAGTGAAGCGGTCCTGCGGGCGCAGCGTGGAGTGGGCCTGCAGCATGGCCGGCACTTCGGTCTCCATGGTGGTGTTGGAGCTGGGGACGATCTGGCCGATGCGGAACGTTTTGGTCATGGACTTGCCTTTGCGAAGTTTCGAGGGTTTCTGATCAGAATCAACTGAGTGTGTACGCTTTATTCTTGCAAAAGACGTGCCGCCTTGCAAATGAGAATTTTCTCGGGGTTTGTACTGATTTGGTGCAGAAATTGCACCAAAAATGGCGAACTTCAATTTATTCTGCCGCCCTGTGGTGCATGCGTCGATTTGAAAAATTCAAGCGCATACACCTGAATTAAGTGTTTTGTTGCCTGGCACGCTTCCTGCTCTACACCCTGCAAGGACGCGCCGAAGCAACGGTTGCCCCGTCTGGCTTTCAACATTCCTGCAAGGAGAAAACTGTGTCTCAATCCCCTCGAATCGCCGTTGTCGGCGCCGGTCTCGGCGGGGCTGCAGCTGCCAAGCTGCTGCTCCAGGAAGGCTTCAATGTCCGCGTCTATGAGCAGGCGCCCAGCTTCTCGCGCCTGGGAGCCGGCATCCACGTCGGGCCCAATGTGATGAAGATCCTGCGCCGCATCGGCATCGAGGACGCGCTCAACGAGCAGGGCTCGCATCCCGACTACTGGTACAGCCGCCACTGGCAGACTGGCGACGTGCTGGCCCAGATTCCGCTGGGCGACTACGCCGTCAAGGAATACGGCGCCAGCTACCTGACCGTGCACCGTGGCGACTTCCATGCGCTGCTGGTCGAGGCCCTGCCCGACAGCGTGATGGCCTACGGCAAGTTCCTGACCAAGGTGGAGGACCGCGGCAACGTGGTGGTCATGCACTTCGCGGACGGCACGACCGAGGAGGCGGACATCGTCATCGGCGCCGACGGCGTGAACTCCCGCATCCGCGAGGAACTGCTGGGCCCCGAGCTGCCCAAGTACGCGGGCTACCTGGCCCACCGCGCCGTGTTCCCCACGCCCGAAGTCAAGGCCGGCATGCTGCCCTTCGATGCCTGTGTGAAGTGGTGGAGCGATGACCGCCACATGATGACCTACTTCGTCACCGGCAAGGCCGACGAGCTGTACTACGTGACCGGCGTGCCCGTCGAGAAGTGGGATCTCAACGACCGCTGGCTGGAAAGCAGCAAGGAAGAGATGCGCGAGGCCTTCTCGGGCTGGCATCCCACCGTGCAGGCACTGATCGACGCCACCGTGGAAGTGACCAAGTGGTCGCTGCTCGAGCGCGATCCGCTGCCGCTGTGGAGCCGTGGCCGCCTGGTGCTGCTGGGCGATGCCTGCCACCCCATGAAGCCTCACATGGCCCAGGGTGCGGCCATGGCCATCGAGGACGGCGCCATGCTGGCGCGCTGCCTCAAGGAAGTCGGCGCGCACAACCATGAGCTGGCCTTCGCCCTGTACGAGGCCAACCGTGCCGAGCGCGCCAGCAAGGTGCAGCGCATCTCGCACGACAACACCTGGCTGCGCACCAACGAAGATCCGTCCTGGTGCTTCGGCTACGACGTGTTCAACGTGCCCCTGGTCGAGCCCAAGGTCAAGGCAGCGGCCTGATACTCGCTGCCTTGCCGGACGAGGGGAGGGGAGGGAATCCCCCCCTCCTGTCCGGCCGCAGAACGCCGACATCCTGAACCGCAGCCAAGTTGCAAGAGCCTCGTCCCATGGGAACCCCAGTCCATCCAAGCAGTACCCCCAGCCCCATCCGCCTGCAGGTCAATGCACGCGCATGCGAGGTGCCGGCAGCGCCCGGGACGGCGCTGCTGCATGTGCTGCGCAATGACCTGGAGCTGAACGGGCCCAAGTACGGCTGCGGCCTGGGCGAATGCGGCGCCTGCACGGTGCTGATCGATGGCGTGGCCGCGCGTTCCTGCGTGATCCCCGTGCGGGCGGCCGTGGGCCGCGAGGTCACCACGCTGGAAGGCCTGGGCTCGCGCCAGTGCCCCGGCCCCACGCAGCAGGCCTTCATCGACTGCCAGGCGGCCCAGTGCGGCTACTGCCTCAACGGCATGATCATGACCGTGGAGGCCCTGCTGCGCCGCAACCCCAATCCCACCGAGCAGGAGCTGCGCAACGAGCTGCACCACAACCTGTGCCGCTGCGGCACGCATGTGGAAATCATGCAGGCCGCCCTGCGCGCCGTGCAGCTGCGTGCGCAACGCGCCGCGCTGCAGGCGCCCTCCGGTTTTCCATCTTCCAGCGCGGGCGAGGTCCAGCCATGAGCCCGGCCGGCCACACTCCCGCCCTGCCTTCCGACCTGCTGCACGGCCTGGCGCTGCGCCCGCCCGTCGCGGCCTGGGACGGTCTGCGCTACCGGGGCAGCGTGCCCCTGCATGCACGGCTGCAGGACGCCCAGGCCATGGCCGGCGTGGTGGCCGCCGTGCAGCGCGGGCATTTTCTGGGCGTGGTGGCCGTGGCGCCTGTCCATGCCCGGCAGGCCGCTGCCAGCCTGGCCCCTGCCTGGGACGACCGGCAGGAAGCCAGGGCCGCCAGCGCGCCCCGTGCTGCCGACAGAGCCGACAAGGCTGGCAAGGCCGACCTGCCCGATGCCGGCCGCTATGTCTGGCGCATGGCGGCGCCCGTGCCTTGCGAGGGTGCCGCACGCGCAGCCGTGTGGTGCCTGGACGGCCATGCCAGCGTCTGGCTGCCGCCCTGCGACGCGGATGTGCGGCAGATGATCGGCCGTGAACTGGCCGCATTGCTGCAATGCCCCGAGTCCGCGCTGAGGCTGTTCAGCCTGCCGGCTACGGCGGCCGGCACCCCGCATGTGCTGGATCTCATGGACGCAGCGGCCGATGCGGCCCTGCTGTCCCAGGCCGTGGGCCGGCCTGTCAGCGTGGCCTGCGAGGCCTGGACTGCTGCGGGCAGCGCAGACAGCCGGGAGCTGGTGCTGCGCGTGGGTGCGCAGCCTTCGCAAGGGCTTGAAGCCGACACGGTGGTGCAGCCTCAGCCGGGCAATGCATCGCCGCAGCCAGACCTGCTGCTGTCCGACACGCCCTGGGCCGTGCGCCCCAGCATGGCGCGCCTGATGAGCCAGCCCGAGCTGGCGCGCGCCGCGGCCCTGGCCACCGTGCTCGATGCCGGCGAAGTGCATGAACGCCGGCAGGCCGCCAGCCTGCGGCATGCCGGCGTCGATGATCTGAATGCCGCCCAGGTCTTTGCCCGCGAAAGCCACTGGCATGAGCAGGCGCTGGACCAGGGCCGTGATCCGCTGCAATGGCGGCTGCAGCACCTGCCCGAAGGCCCGGTGCGCGATCTGGCCCGGCAGGTGGCCGAGCGTGCGCAGGCATCGCAGCAGGCACCGTCCCACGAGGGCGCCGATGGCCGCCTGCTGGGCCGGGGCTTTGCCACCGCCCAGCTGCAGACCCTGGACGCGCAGGGCGCCGACCTCCATGCCTGGAGCGCCTGGGTGGCCGAGGTGGCAGTGCACCCGCAAACGGGGCAGATCGAAGTGACCCGCGTCGTGGCCGGCCATGACAGCCGCAGCCTGCAGGCGGCGCAGGCCGCCAGCACGCGGCCCGAGATCGTCCAGCAGGACCCGCAACTGCTGGCCGATGCGCGCCGGCTGCTGGGCACGGCGCCCGCTTTTGACGACTGGGCAGGGGCCACAGCTTCCGCTGCTTCTTTCGATGTGATCGCCAAGCCCGGCTCCGACCTGGCGCAGCATGCGCCCGGCGATGTCGCGGTCATCCGCCAGGGCGATCTGGCGCTGGATGGCGTGGCCACGCTGCCCGCCGCCGCCGCCATTGCCAACGCCATTCACCATGCGACAGGCGTGCGCCTGCGCGAAGTGCCCTTCCAGCCAGAGCAACTGCGCCTGGCGCTGGCGGGCGAGGGGGCGGGCAGGCCCGGTGCGGCGCGGCCCGGCCGTGGCTGGGGCTGGCTGGCCGCAGGCGCCGCAGGCCTTGCCGGCATGGCGGCCATGGTCTGGCCGCTGAAGCCGGCCCTGCCGCTGACCGACGGGCCCGACGTTTCCCTGTACTCGCCGCAGGCCCTGGAGCGCGGCCGCCTGGTGGCGGCTGCGGGCGACTGCGTGGTCTGCCACACGGCCCCGGGCGGTGCGGCCAATGCCGGCGGCTTCGGGCTGGAGACGCCGTTCGGCACCATCTACTCCACCAACATCACGCCCGACAACGAGACCGGCATCGGCCGCTGGTCCTACGCGGCCTTCGAGCGCGCCATGCGCCACGGCATCCACCAGGACGGGCGCCAGCTGTATCCGGCCTTCCCGTACACGGCCTTCGCCAAGCTCAGCGATGGCGACCTGCAGGCCCTCTACGGCTACCTGATGTCCCAGCCCGCCGTGAAGGCCAAGGCGCCCGAGACGCAGCTGGCCTTCCCCTACAACCTGCGCCCGGCCATGGCGGGCTGGAACCTGCTGTTCCATGACGCCACGCCCTTCAAGGCCGACCCTGCGCGCAGCGCCGAATGGAACCGGGGCGCCTACCTGGTCGAAGGCGCGGGCCACTGCGCGGCCTGCCACTCGCCGCGCAATGCGCTGGGTGCGGAAAAGACCGGCATCCACTACCTGGGCGGCGGCGAGGCCGAAGGCTGGACGGCGCCCGCGCTCAATCAACTGGCCGGCGGCAAGCTGCCCTGGAGCCGCGAAGAGCTGTACCAGTACCTGCGCACCGGCTTCTCGGCCCGCCACGGCGTGGCGGCAGGCCCCATGGCGCCCGTCATCCACGGCCTGGCCCAGTTGCCCGAAGCCGATGTGCGCGCCATGGCCACCTATCTGATGGAACTGCCGGGCCAGGCCCCACAGGCCGCCCAGGCCGCCGCCCCGGCCATGCCGGCACCGGCCGCCGTGCAGGCGGCGGCGCCTGCGGTCGCACAACATGCCAGGGCCCTGGACCGCCATGCCAATGGCGAGCGCATCTACCAGAACGCGTGCGCGGTCTGCCATGAGGCGGGCAGCGGTCCCACATTGTTCGGCGTCAAGCCGCAGCTGGCTTTGAACACCAACCTGCACGCGGCCAGCCCCGACAACCTGGTCCAGGTGATCCTGAACGGCATACAGGCGCCGGCCGACGATGCGCTGGGCTACATGCCCGGCTTCGGGGACAGCCTGGACGACAGGCAGATCGCGGACCTGCTCGGATATTTGCGCGAACGATTTGCACCGGAGGAAAAAGCTTGGCCAGACGACACGAAGACGATTAACCGGCTGCGCATGCAGGCACAGGCGCATGCGCACTGAGGGCGGCAATGGGCAGCAATGGGCGGCGGCAGGGGCGATGCCGCGGATATGGACACCTTGCCCTGGAATCTCTCCAGGGCCTGGGTCCTGACATCTGATGCTGGGGACGGGTGATGGGCAACAACGGGCAGTGCTGTCGATGTGCAGCCTGTCCGCAATGCGCCCATCGCCCGGATGCAGAGACCGACATCCGGAAATTTTCCATCGGGCCATGGAGATGGCGCCGAGGGAGCGGTTCGCTCCGGATGTGTGAAGGGTGGAAGGCACGGCAGGAGACGGCAACACAAGCTGAACGGCCTTGCCTGGGAAAAGACAGATTCAACAATTGCGATGGCTAGAAAAGGAGTCCCTGCATGTCATCTACATACATTTCGGTGGAAAAAGGCATCCAGACAGCGGGTGTCGGCAAGTTCCAATATCGGCTGTTCGTCATCTTCGGGCTGGTCTGGCTGGCCGACGCCATGCAGGTGCTGTCCATCGGCTTCAGCGCGCCGTCCATTGCCAAGACCTTCGGCAAGACCGTGCCCGAGGCGCTGCAGACCGGCACCTTCTTCTTCATCGGCATGCTGATCGGCGCCTTCGTCTTCGGCCGCCTGGCCGATCGCATCGGGCGTCGCCCGGTGCTGATGATGGCCGTGGTGATCGACGCCTTTG
This sequence comes from Delftia sp. NA_296.1, assembly GCF_052692095.1. NCBI lineage: Bacteria > Pseudomonadati > Pseudomonadota > Betaproteobacteria > Burkholderiales > Comamonadaceae > Delftia > Delftia sp. NA_296.1. Next base: position 427,012 of record NZ_JBQZGF010000005.1, read on the forward strand.
CGGGCGTGGCCTCGGCCTTTGCGCCCGAGTTCGCCTGGCTGCTGGTGCTGCGCTTCATCACCGGCATCGGCGTGGGTGGCACGCTGCCCGTGGACTACACCATGATGGCCGAGTTCCTGCCCAGCGACCGCCGCGGCCGCTGGCTGGTGCTGCTGGAATCGTTCTGGGCCGTGGGCACCATCTTCCTGGCCATCCTGGCGCTGGTGGCCGTGTCCTGGGGTGACGATGCCTGGCGCGTGATCTTCTTCGTGACCGGACTGCCGGCGCTGATCGGCGTGGTGCTGCGCTTCTACATCCCCGAGTCGCCCATGTTCCTCAACCGCAACGGCAAGTCCGAGGAGGCGCGCAAGGTGCTGCAGCGGGTGGCCAAGGTCAACGGCACCACCGCGGAAATCCCCGCCCTGCAGCCTGAAAAGCAGGAGCGCAAATCCATCCTCGCGCTGTTCAACGGCGACCTGCGCCGCCGCAGCCTCTCGCTGTTCCTGGCCTGGGCGCTGATCTCCATCGCCTACTACGGTGTCTTCGTCTACCTGCCCGTCAAGCTCAGCAGCGAGGGCTTCGCCTTCATGCGCGGCCAGGTCTTCCTGGTGGTGCTGGCCCTGGTGCAACTGCCCGGCTTTGCGCTGTCGGCCTATGGCGTGGAGCGCTGGGGCCGCAAGCCCACGCTGATCGGCTTTTTGCTGCTCAGCGCCGTCGGCTGCATGTTCTACAGCCTGGGCTCGTCGCCCTTCGTGGTCATCGGCTCCACCCTGCTGATGAGCTTCTCGCTGCTGGGCACCTGGGGCGCGCTGTATGCCTTCACCCCCGAGGTCTACCCCACCGACCTGCGCGCCAGCGGCATGGGCATGGCCGGCGCCGTGGCGCGCTTCGGCGGCCTGTTTGCCCCGGCCATCATTGCGCCCATCATGGCCACCCACTTCACCCTGGCCCTGGCCGTGCTGTCTGCCATGTTGGTGGGCGGTGCCCTGTCGATCTGGGCCGTGGATGTGGAATCGCGCAACCGGGCGCTGGATTGATGACGGCCTGAGCTGACTGAAAGGTCGGCTCAGCAAAAAGGCCAGAAGGATTTTTCCTTCTGGCCTTTGTGTTTTTTTGGGGGCTGCAACGGCTCAATCCGCCTCGCCACCTTCCAGCATCTTCTTGAGCAAAAAATCCAGCGCCAGGCGCTCGGCCGGATTGAGCTTGCCGTAGGTGCTTTCGGTGATCTGCTTGGCGAAGGGCTCCATGTCGCGCACCAGGTCCTGGCCGGCCTCGGTGAGGTTGATGACGACCTTGCGGCGGTCGATGCGGTCATGGTCCACCTGCACCAGTTCGCGCTGCTTGAGGCGGTCCACCACGCCGCGGATGGTGGCCTGGTCGATCACGGTGGCCTTGACGATGTCGGCCAGCGAGCTGCCGCTGTTGTCGCGCACGGAGCACAGCACCACGAATTGCGCAGCCGTGAGCTGCGAGTCGGGAATGTATTGCTGGAAGAGTGCAGTGTGGCGCTGATAGACACGCCGCAGCAGGTGGCCGATCTGGTCTGAAAAATGATAGCCATCCTGTGGCGTCATGGCTGATGGCGGGTGGTTCATGGTGCGCGTGAGCTTATCAAAATTCACACCAAATACCGTGTGATTTGCGACAAGCCGGGCGCATTTGCCAAGTGGCGCAAACCCGCGCCGGCTGCGGCATCCGCAACACCTGGGGCAGCAGGCGCAGCACTGCCCGGCGGCTCATTTGCCGATTGAATGGCGCAATCATCCGTTTGAATTTGACGGCTTGCCCGGCAGGCCTTGAAATGGCATCAGAGACAAAGCGCCAGCGGACCGGACCGCGCCGCTCCCCACAACGAAAGCCAGCAGGGATACCCATGCCAGCCACACAAGGGAAGATCATTCCCATTGCCGTCCTCAATGCCGCTGTTGCCGGCAGCGCACTCGGCGCCCATGAGCGCGAGGCCGTCGAGCACGCCATTGCCGTCCATGCCCGGCGCCCCGGCCCCCTGATCGAGTTGCTGCACGCCGTGCAGGACATGCTGGGCCATATCCCCGAAGCCGCCGTGCCGCGCATTGCCGATGCGCTGAACCTCTCGCGTGCCGAGGTGCATGGCGTCATCTCCTACTACCCCCATTTCCGCAGCACGCCAGCGGGCCGCCATGTGCTGCAGGTCTGCCGCGCCGAGGCCTGCCAGTCGCGCGGTGCGGATGCGCTGCTGGCCCACGCAGGCCAGGCGCTGGGCTGCGGATCGAGTGGGCACGGGCACGGGCATGGGCATGGAACCAGTGCCGATGGCGCCGTCACGCTGGAGCCGGTCTACTGCCTGGGCCTGTGCGCGTCATCGCCTGCCGTGATGCTCGATGGCCAGCCCCATGCGCATGTCTCCGCCAACGGACTGGATGCACTTATCGCGCAATGCCGCCAGCCGGAGCAGGCTGGCGAGCCGGTGGCGCAGCCTGCGCATGCAGGGGCAGGGGCAGGCTCCGGCGTGCGCGTCTACGTGCCCCGCGATGCCGCCGCGCTGGCCGTGGGCGCTGACGCCGTGGCCGGCGCCCTGCAGCGCGAGTGCGCGGCGCGCGGCCTTCAGGTGCAGATCGTGCGCAACGGCTCGCGCGGCCTGCTGTGGCTGGAGACCCTGGTGGAAGTCGAGACGCCCGAAGGCCGCGTGGCCTACGGCCCGGTCACGGCCGATGCGGTGCCGGGCCTGATCGATGCCGGAATGCTGCAGGGCGGCAGCCATGCGCTGTGCCATGGACTGACCGAGGCCATGGCCTACCTGGCGCGCCAGGAGCGCCTGACCTTTGCGCGCGTGGGCGTCATCGATCCGCTGAACCTGGCCGACTATGCGGCCCATGGCGGTTGGCAGGGGCTGGAGCGCGCGGCGCGCATGGAGCCCGCGGCCATCGTGCAGGAGGTGCTGGATTCGGGCCTGCGCGGCCGTGGCGGTGCGGCTTTTCCGGCCGGCATCAAGTGGAAGACCGTGGCCGCCGCAGCGGGGCCGCAAAATTACATTGCCTGCAACGCCGACGAGGGCGACTCGGGCACCTTTGCCGACCGGCTGCTGATGGAGGGCGATCCCTACACGCTGATCGAAGGCATGGCCATCGCGGGCCTGGCCGTGGGCGCCACGCAGGGCCTGGTCTATGTGCGCAGCGAGTATCCGCATGCCATCGCCACCCTGCGCGAAGCCATTGCGCGCGCCGAGGCCGCAGGCTGGCTGGGCCGCGACGTGGCCGGCAGCGGGCGGGCCTTCCACATGGAGGTGCGCAAGGGCGCGGGCAGCTATGTCTGCGGCGAGGAAACGGCCATGCTGGAGAGCATCGAGGGCCGGCGCGGCATTGTGCGCGCCAAGCCGCCGCTGCCGGCCATAGCGGGGCTGTGGGGCCGGCCCACGGTGATCAACAACGTGATCACGCTGGCCACGGTGCCGCTGATCCTGGCGCGCGGCGCGGCTTTCTACCAGGGCTTCGGCATGGGCCGCTCGCGCGGCACCCTGCCGTTCCAGCTGGCCGGCAACATTGCGCGCGGCGGCCTGGTGGAAAAGGCCTTCGGCCTGAGCCTGCGCGAGCTTGTGGAAGACTTCGGCGGCGGCACGGCCACCGGCCGCGCCATCAAGGCCGTGCAGGTGGGCGGCCCGCTGGGCAGCTATGTGGCGCCGGCCGACTGGGATGCGCCGCTGGACTACGAGGCCTATGCCGCCAAGGGCAACGTGGTGGGGCACGGCGGCATCGTCGTGCACGACGACACGGCCGACATGGCGCAGCTGGCGCGCTACGCCATGGAGTTCTGCGCCATCGAGTCCTGCGGCAAGTGCACGCCCTGCCGCATCGGCTCCACGCGCGGCGTGGAGGTCATCGACCGCATCGTGCGCGCCGGCGCCGACCCTGCCGCCCACGCCGGCCAGGTGGCCCTGCTGGAAAGCCTGTGCGACACCATGCAGCACGGCTCCATGTGCGCCATGGGCGGGATGACGCCGTATCCCGTGCGCTCGGCGCTGAACCACTACCCCCAGGACTTCGGCATCGAGTCCACCACGGCCGCAGCGGCTGCCTGAACGGAGAACACCATGCTCGACCATTTGAAGCAAGCCGACTGGGGCACGCCCGCCAGCCCGTCCGAACGCCTGATCACCCTGGAGATCGACGGCCGCGAGGTCTGCGTTCCCGAGGGCACCTCGCTGATGCGCGCGGCCATGGAAGGCGGCGTCAGCGTGCCCAAGCTGTGCGCCACCGACAGCCTGGAGCCCTTCGGCTCCTGCCGCCTGTGCCTGGTGCAGATCGAGGGGCGCAAGGGCTTCCCGGCCTCGTGCACCACGCCGGCCGAGCCGGGCATGAAGGTGCGCACGCAAAGCCCGCAACTGCAGGAGCTGCGCCGCGGCGTGATGGAGCTGTACATCTCCGACCATCCGCTGGACTGCCTGACCTGCAGCGCCAACGGCGACTGCGAACTGCAGGACATGGCCGGCACCGTGGGCCTGCGCGAGGTGCGCTACGGCTTCGACGGCGCCAACCACTTCAAGGGCCAGGCGCGGGCCGAGGTCGATGTCTCCAACCCGTACTTCAGCTACGACCCCAGCAAGTGCATCGTCTGCAACCGCTGCGTGCGCGCCTGCGAGGAGACGCAGGGCACCTTTGCGCTGACCATCTCGGGCCGGGGGTTCGAATCGCGCGTCACGGCGGGGCAGGGCGGCAGCTTCATGGACAGCGACTGCGTCAGCTGCGGCGCCTGCGTGCAGGCCTGCCCCACGGCCACGCTGCAGGAAAAGACCGTGACCGAGCTGGGCCAGGCCGGGCACAGCGCCATCACCACCTGCGCCTACTGCGGCGTGGGCTGCGGCTTCAAGGCCGAGATGAAGGGCGAGCAGGTCGTGCGCATGGTGCCCTGGAAGGACGGCCAGGCCAACGAGGGCCATGCCTGCGTCAAGGGCCGCTTTGCCTGGGGCTATGCCACGCACAAGGACCGCATCACCCGGCCCATGGTCCGCGCGAAGATCTCCGACCCCTGGCGCGAAGTGAGCTGGGAAGAGGCCATTGCCCACACGGCCCGCGAGTTCCGCCGCATCCAGGCGAAGCACGGCAAGGATTCCATTGGCGGCATCACCTCCTCGCGTTGCACCAATGAAGAGGCCTACCTGGTGCAAAAGCTGGTGCGCACGGCCTTCGGCAACAACAACGTCGATACCTGCGCGCGCGTGTGCCACTCGCCCACGGGCTATGGCCTGGGCCAGACCTATGGCACCTCGGCCGGCACGCAGACCTTCAAGTCCATCGAGCACACGGACGTGGTCATGGTCATCGGCGCCAACCCCACGGCCGCGCACCCGGTGTTCGGCTCGCGCATGAAAAAGCGCTTGCGCGGCGACGGCCGGCGTGCGGGCGCCAAGCTCATCGTCATCGACCCGCGCGAGATCGAGCTCGTCAAGTCGCCCCACATCCGCGCCGACTACCACCTGCAACTGCGGCCCGGCACCAACGTGGCCATGATCACCTCGCTGGCCCATGTCATCGTCACCGAAGGCTGGCTGGCCGAGGACTACATCGCCGAGCGCTGCGATACCAAGTCCTTCGCGCAATGGAAGGAATTCGTGGCCCGGCCCGAGAACTCGCCCGAGGCCATGGCCGAGGTCACCGGGGTGGCGCCTGACCTGGTGCGCGGCGCCGCGCGCCTGTATGCGCTGGGTGCCGAGGACCACGCGGCGGGCACTCCCGTCAACGCGGCCATCTACTACGGCCTGGGCGTGACCGAGCATGCGCAGGGCTCGACCATGGTCATGGGCATTGCCAACCTGGCCATGGCCACGGGCAACGTGGGCCGCGAAGGCGTGGGCGTGAACCCGCTGCGCGGCCAGAACAATGTGCAGGGCTCCTGCGACATGGGTTCCTTCCCGCACGAGCTGCCCGGCTACCGCCACATCTCGGACAGCACGGTGCGCGCCGAGTTCGAGGGGGCCTGGGGCGTGGCGCTCAGCCCCGAGCCCGGGCTGCGCATTCCCAACATGTTCGAGGCGGCCCTGGCCGGCAGCTTCATGGGCCTGTACTGCGAGGGCGAGGACATCGTGCAGTCCGACCCCAACACCCAGCATGTGGCGGCCGCGCTCTCGGCCATGGAATGCGTGGTGGTGCAGGACATCTTCCTCAACGAAACCGCCAAGTACGCCCATGTCTTCCTGCCGGGCGCTTCCTTCCTCGAAAAGGACGGCACCTTCACCAATGCCGAGCGCCGCATCTCGCGCGTGCGCAAGGTCATGGCGCCGCTGGCCGGCTATGCCGATTGGGAGGTCACCCAGTTGCTGGCCAATGCGCTGGGCTACGCCATGCACTACACGCACCCGAGCGAGATCATGGCCGAGATCGCCGCGCTCACGCCCAGCTTTGCGGGCGTGAACTACGACAAGATCGACCGGCTGGGCAGCGTGCAATGGCCCTGCAATGACAGCACCGAAGAGGCCGGCACCTCCATCATGCACAGGGACCGCTTCGTGCGCGGCAAGGGCCGCTTCATCATCACCCAGTACGTGGCCACCGACGAGAAGGTCACCCAGCGCTTTCCGCTGCTGCTGACCACGGGGCGCATCCTGTCGCAGTACAACGTGGGCGCCCAGACCCGGCGCACGCACAACAGCCACTGGCACAGCGAGGACCGGCTGGAAATCCATCCGCATGACGCCGAGGACCGCGGCATACGCGACGGAGACTGGGTCGGCATCGCCAGCCGCGCGGGCGAGACCGTGCTGCGCGCCACCGTCACCGAGCGCATACAGCCCGGCGTGGTCTACACCACCTTCCACTTTCCCGAATCGGGCGCCAACGTCATCACCACCGACAGCTCCGACTGGGCCACCAACTGCCCCGAATACAAGGTCACGGCCGTGCAGGTGCTGCCCGTCCCCCAGCACGCCCAGCCGTCCGACTGGCAGCGCGGCTTTGCGCGCATGCACGAAGAGCAGATCGGCCTGTTGCAAGCCGCGCAGGCAGGCAGCATGGCCGTGGCAGGAGGCAAGTGATGGACAGCGCCAACCTGGTCCGCATGGCCAACCGCATCGGCGAGTTCTTCGAGGCCATGCCCGAGCGTGACGAGGCCCTGCAGGGCATTGCCGAACACATCCGCAAATTCTGGGAGCCCCGCATGCGCGCCGAACTGGCCCGCGTGCTGGCCAGCCCCGACGAGGCCCAGGCGCTCAAGCCCATCGTGCGCGAGGCGCTGGTGCTGCATCCGCTGACCTTGCCGTCGGCGGCGCAGGCTTAGCCAAACTGCTTCTTCTTCGCCATCTCCCGCGCCAGCTCCACAAAGCCGGCAGCCGCTGGCGACAGCCGTTCCATGCTGCGCACGGCCAGGCCGGTGACGCGGCGCTGGCGGGGCGAGAGGCTGCGGTAGACCATGCCTTCAGGCGCCTGCTCGGGCACGGCCAGGCGTGCGGCAATCGCAATGGCGTGGCCCTGGGCCACGAAGCCCTGCATGGAGGACATCTGCTCGAAGTGGTAGATGGCCGCAGGCTGGGCGCCGGCCTCGGCCAGGAAGCGGTCGATGTGCGCGCCCGACCCGGCCGAGGTGCGCACAAAGGCCTCGCCCTGCAGGTCGGCGGCGCGGATGCTGCGCTGGGCCGCCAGCCGGTGCGATGCGGGCAGCAGCGCCACCAGTTCGTCTTCCACCAGGGGCACGGTCTCGAAGCGCTCATCGGGCAGCACGACGAAGCCGATCTCCACGCGCCGCTCCAGCAGCCACTTGACCACGGTGTCGTCGTTTTGCTCGTCGATCTGCACCAGCACGGCGGGCTGGCGACGCCGGTACTCCGTGATCAGCGGGGGCAGCAGCCGCAGCGAAGAGGTGGCGCCGAACGAGGCCACGCGCAGCGTGCCGCGCGCCATGCCGCGCTCGGCATCGGCCTCCTGCCGCAAGGCCTCCTTTTGCTGGAGGATGTCGTTGGCGCGCTGCAGCAGCCGCGTGCCTGCGTCGGTCAGCGGGGAGTGGGGGCCTTCGCGCCGCACCAACTGCACCTGCAGCTCGCCTTCCAGCGCGCGCAGGGCATGGCTGACGGCGCTCTGGGTAATGCCCAGCAGCGCGGCCGCGCGCGAGAAACTGCCGGCGCGGGCCAGCGCCGCGAACACTTCGAGCTGGGTGAAGGTCATGGGATCACAGTGTTTGGGTCATGAGCATTCGCTCATTTGTCTATGAATCGATATGAGCACATAGTACGCGCCATGAATTTTCAACGCTTCTTCGGTCCCCACCTGCGGCTTGTCGGCATGGCCCTGCTGTGGGGCGCTTCCTGGCCTGCGGGCCGCGTGGTGGCACAGAACATGCCGCCGCTGGCAGCCGCCAGCCTGCGCTTCCTGCTGGCCGCCGCCGTGCTGCTGCCGTGGCTGTACTGGGCCGGTGGCATGGCCGGTCTCAGGCACTGGAGCGCCAAACGCTGGCTGGGCATGGCGGCCGCTGGTGCCACGGGCGTGTTCGGCTATGCGGCCTTTTTCCTCATGGGGCTGCAGCATGTGCCGGCCGGCAAGGCGGCCCTGGTGATCACGCTCAACCCGGTGCTCACGCTGGCGCTGGCGGTCTGGCTGTTCGGCGAGAGGCTCAACCGCACCATTGCCCTGGGCATGGCGCTGGCCGCCTGCGGCGCCGTGGTGGTGATCTCGCATGGCCAGCCGCTGGCGCTGCTGCAGGGATCGGTGGGCGCGGGCGAGCTGCTGATCCTGGGCTGCGTGGTGTGCTGGGTGACCTACACCCTGATCGGCCGCTGGCTGCTCACGGGCGTGGATGCACTGTCGGCCACGGCCGTGACCTCGACCATGGGCGCGGCCATGCTGCTGGTGGCCAGTCTGGTGGTGGAAGGGCCGGCCGGCCTGCAGGCTGCCGTGCTTGGCAACGCAACCGCCTGGGGTGCGCTGGCCTTCCTGGCCTTCGGCGCCACGGCGCTTGCCTATGCCTGGTACTTCGATGGCGTCAAGGCGCTGGGCGCGGGTGCGGCCTCTGGCTACATCACCCTGGTGCCCGTGATCGGCGTGGCGCTGTCGGCGCTGTGGTTGGGCGAGAGCATCGATGCCAGCATCGTGCTGGGCGGCGGCATGGCCGTGGCCGGCACGGCGCTGATGAACTGGGGGCGCAGGCCGGCGCCCGCCCCGCGCATGCAGGGTGCGCAGGCGGCAGTCCGCAGTTGACGTGTCAGGTGCCGCGCCTGGCGCGGATGGCGTTGCGCGCGGCGCGCAGCAGCTTCAACTGGAGCCAGGATGCGGCCAGCAGGCCTGCCGCAACGATGAGCCAGTGATGCAAGGCAAACCCTGGCTGGTGAAAGCGCACGGGCAGATCGACTGCCTCCACCAGCACGCCGATCTCGATGAACGCCAGCAGGCCTGCCATGGCGGCAAGCCAGCCGGGTTCGCGCTGCGATGGGCCGGCTTGGGACCGCTTTCGGCGTCCTGCCAGCCTGAAGAAAATGCCCAGGGCGATGGTGCCCAGAATCAGGGCCAGCACCAGCTTGCCCAGCAAGCTGGCTGCGGCCGCGCCGCCCAGGGACAGGATCAGGCCCACGATTTCGGCCACGGCTTCGAACCGTGCCGCAAGGGCCTTGCGGATGCGCAACAACATGGCAGCCTTCCTTCAGCGTCCGTGCGCTTCAGAAGGCCGTGTGCTGCAGCATGGTGATTTCCTGAGCTTGCCCATCCCGTCCCCCTGGTTGTGTGATCCGGCGAGCGTATCAAAACCTGTCGGGCGACCGGAAGCGGCCCAGGCTCAATCCATGCTGATGTTGCGCTCCGTGATCACCTTGGTCCAGCGCACGGACTCGGCCTGCAGGTGCTTGGCCGCTTCCTCGGGGGTGGAGCCCACGACTTCGGCGCCGATGGCCTTGAAGCGTTCGAGCACGTCGGGCTGCTTCATCTCGGCCACGAAGACCTGGTTGAGCTTCTTGACGATGGCCGGCGGCGTGCTGGCGGGCATGAAGACGGCGAACCAGGGCGAGACCTCGTAGCCCTTGATGCCGGCCTCTTCCATGGTGGGCACGTCGGGCATGCTGGACGAGCGCTTGGCCGTGGTCACGGCCAGGGCGCGCAGCTTGCCCGACTGGATGTGCGGGCGCGCCGAGGTGATGGAGTCGAACATGTAGTTGACCTGTCCGCCCAGCAGGTCGGAGACGGCCGGGCCCGATCCCTTGTAGGGGATGTGCAGGATGTCCACGCCGGCCAGCGAGTTGAACACTTCGCCCGCCAGGTGGATGGAGGTGCCGTTGCCGGCCGAGGCATAGGTCAGCTTGCCGGGCGAGGCCTTGGCGGCGGCCACCACGTCGGCCACGCTCTTGACGTTGGGCTGGGTGGAGTTGCTGACCAGGATGTTGGGCACCACGGCCAGCACGCCCACGGGGGCGAAGTCCTTGATCGGGTCGTAGCTGAGCTTGCGGTACAGCGGCTTGTTGGTGGCCATGCCGATGGAGGTGATCATCAGCGTGTAGCCGTCGCCGGGCTGCTTGGCCACGAAGTCGGCGCCGATGTTGCCGCCGGCGCCGGGACGGTTCTCGATCACGAAGGGCTGGCCCAGCGTGCGGCCGGCCTTCTCGCCCAGGGTGCGCGCGATGGCGTCCATGGCGCCGCCCGGCGGGAAGGGCACGATCCAGCGGATGGGCTTGCTGGGCCAGTTGGCCTCGGGGGACTGCGCATGGGCGGCGGGCATCACGGCGGACAGGCACAGGCCTGCGGCTGCGGCGGTCAGAAAACGGCGTTTCACATTCACTTCAGTTGTCTCCGAAAAATTTGGTCTTGGTTTGGGCTGTGCTCAGGCGATGGCCGAGGGATGCCTTGCCAGCGGCGTGACCTGGATGTCCATGTAGGGGAACAGCGGCAGGCCCTGCAGCAGCTCGTGCAGCTCGTCGTTGGAGGCCACGTCGAACACGCTGTAGTTGGCGTACTCGCCGACCACGCGCCAGATGTGGGGCCAGCGGCCGTCGTGCTGCAGCTGCTGGGAATAGGCCTTCTCGCGGGCCTTGATCTCGGCTGCCACGTCGGCGGGCAGGTCGTGGGGGATCTTCACGTCCATGCGGACCAGATAAAGCATGTTTGTCTCCAGGAGGAATGAAAGGAATTCAGGTCGCAGCCCCGGTCCGGGCCTGCCCCATGTCGAAGTGCTGCGGCTGGCTGCCGGCCAGCGCGCGGTCGAAGCGCGCGAGTTGCTGCAGGTCGATCTCCACGCCCAGGCCCGGCCCGTCGGGCAGTTGCAGCTCGAAGTCGCGGATGGCCATGCGCTCGGTGACGATGTCGTCCACCAGCAGCTGGGGGCCGAACAGCTCGCAGTTGTAGTGCTGCCCGCCCAGCGTGGCAAAGACGTGGGCCGAGGCGGCCGAGCCGATCGAGGTCTCCAGCATGGTGCCGCCGTACCAGCCGATGTCGGCCGCCTGGGCAATGGCCGCCACCTTGCGCGTGCGCAGCAGGCCGCCGTGCTTGGCCACCTTGAGCGAGAACACATGGCTGGCCTGCTCGCGCGCCAGGCGCATGGCGTCGTAGGGCGTGCACACGCTCTCGTCGGCCATGACCAGCGCGCCCTGCAGCGTGGCGGTCAGCTCGCGCAGCGCGGGTACGTTCCAGCCGGCCACGGGCTGCTCGATCAGGGTCACGCCGGCATCGATCAGCTGCGGCAGAAAGCGCCGCGCCGTGGCGCCGTCCCAGGCCTGGTTCACGTCCACGGTCAGCGTGGCGCGGCCCTGCAGGCCGCGTGCGATCTCGCTCACATGGGCCACGTCGGCCTCGGGCGTGCGCGCGCCGATCTTCATCTTGAAGATGCGGTGGCGCTTTTGTTCCAGGCGCAGATGGGCCTCGGCCAGGTCGCGCTCGATGTCGCCGCTGGCCAGCGTCCAGGCCAGGGGCAGGCTGTCGCGCTGCTTGCCGCCCAGCAATTGCCACAGCGGCAACTGCAGGCTGCGGGCCACGGCGTCCAGCAGCGCGATTTCCACGGCGCTCTTGGCAAAGGCATTGCCCTTGCAGGCCAGGTCCATGCGCGAGAGGCAGGCCTCGAAGCGCGCGCCGTCCTGGCCGATCAGGCTGGGCGCCAGATGGTTGGTGATGGCGTGGTGGATGCTCTCGGGCGATTCCTCGTTCCACGACGGGCCGCCGATGGTGGCGGCCTCGCCAAAGCCCGTGGCGCCATTGCGCAGCCACAGCTGCACGATCACCGGGCTTTGCCGGCTGATGGAGCCGAACGACAGCTTGTGCGGACGGATGGTGGGAATGTCGAGGATCCGCGCCTCGATGCGCTCGATCAGGAAACGGTCTTGCATGGCAATGGCGTGTGTCTTGGCTGGCGGCGGCTGCCGGCGATGGACACAAGCGTAAATCCATGCATTGTGTGGATCTATTGAATTATTTGTGAGAAATCATTCGATGGTGTCGATGTATTGAATGCCTGCGCGGCAGGCAGGGGGCGCGGCAGCCTTGTGCTGCGCACGCCCTCTGGCGACTGGATCAGAAACTGCTGCGCAGCGTGACCATGATGCTGCGCGGCAGGCCGTAGTAGTTGCTGCGCGTGGCCGTGCCCACGCGCTCCCAGTAGACGCGGTCGAAGAGGTTGTCGATGTTCACGGCCAGCTTGACCTTGGGGGTGAGCGGGTAGGCGGCATAGACGGACCAGACGCCGTAGCCGCCCGCGCGCCAGCGCACGGTGCCCAGGGTGTCGTAGAACTCGCTGACGGCGCGCACGCCCGCGCCCAGCTCCAGCCCCTGGGCCACGGGGCCGGCCACGCGGTAGCGCGCCCACAGGTTCACGCTGTGGCGCGGCGACATGGTGCTGAAGTCGGTGCCCGTCTGCGTGACAGTGCCCTGCAGGTATTTGGAGCGCATGTAGGCGTAGCTGGCCGCCACGTCCCAGCGCGGCGACAGCGAGCCGACCACTTCGGCCTCGAAGCCTTCGGAGCGCACCTTGCCTGCGGGGATGACGAAGGCGGCATCGCCAGGATCGGCCAGCGCGCGGTTGGTGTCCTGCATGCGGTACACGGCGGCGGTGGCATTCAGGCGTCCGTCCAGCAGGCTGCCCTTGATGCCGGCCTCCACCTGCCGGCCCTCGCGCGGGGCGATCTGGCCGCCGCCGGCCAGGCGCCCGCTTTGCGGCTGGAAGATGCGCGACTGGCTGGCGTAGAGCGTCCAGCTGTCGTTCAGATCGAAGAGCACGGCGCCGAAGGGCGTGAACTGGCCATCGACCTCGTAGCCCGAGCGCGTGTTCTGCAGCCGATCCGAGGTTTCTGTCTTCCACCAGCTCTTGCGCGCGCCCGCCACCAGGGTGAGGGCCTGCGTGGGCTTGATGCGCAACTGGCCGTAGACGCCGCGCAGGCTGGTGCGCGTGATGTCGTCGGCAAAGGGCTTGAAGCTGGGCTCGGGGATGGAGGAGGGGTCGTAGTGGAACAGGTCGGCCGGCGTGTTCATGGCGCCGCGCAGCATGCGCAGGTGCATGTTGGAGCTGCGGTAGTCCGCGCCCGCGATGAAATGGTGCGTCTGCCCGGCCCATTGCCAGGGCGTGCTGTAGTAGATGTCGGCCGTGGTGTCGGCGTAGTCCCGGTCCACGGTCTGGGCCTGGGTGAAGCGGCTGATGCCGGTGTCCGAGACGGCCGAGTAGCCGTTGATGTACTTGTCGCGCTGCTGGCGCAGCACGCGGCGCGCGGCCACCTTGAACAGGCCGCCGCCGTCGAGCCGCGTCTCCGACTCGATGAAGCCGGCCAGCGATTCGGGCGCGGCGCGGCCCCAATCGGCGGCAATGGCCACGTCGCGCGGAATGGGGGCCAGCCTGCCGTCGGCGTGGGCGGGCAGGCCGGTGTCGTAGTTGCCCCGGCCGCGCTGCCAGGTGGCGCCCACCGAGACCGTGCTCTGGGAAGTGATGTCCAGCTCCACCGTGCCATACAGGGCCTGCTTGTGGCCGTCCATGGCCATCACGGGGCTGCCGAAGTTCTCGTGCAGCGCCACCACCCGGCCACGCAGGCGGCCATCTTCGGACAGCGGGCCGGTGACATCCACCTCGGCCCGCTTGCGGCCCCGCGAGCCCAGGCCGATGGCGCCCTGGCCCTGGTAGTCCGGCAGGGCGCGCTTGCGCACCAGGTTGAGCATGACGCTGGGCTCGCCCGCGCCCGAGAACAGCCCGGCCGGCCCGCGCAGGGCCTCGACCCGGTCGAACAGGGCCAGGTCCAGCGTTTCCTGGGTGGCCGGGTTGCCGCTGACGGTGAGACCGTCCAACTGGTAGGTGGAGGACTGGTAGCCGCGCGAGAGGATGTCGCTGCGCCCGCCCGTGCTGCTTTGCCGGCGCACGACGATGCCGGGCACCACCTTGGCGGCTTCGGTGAGCTCCACGAAGTTCTGGTCATCGAGCTGCGCGCGCGAGATCACGGATACGGACTGCGGCGTCTCCCGCGCCGTCAGCTCGATCTTGGTGGCCGCGCTGGCATAGGGCGCCCGGTAACTGCCCGTGCCTTCCGTGCGGCCGTCGCGCAGGGCCGTGGCCGTCACCCGCACTTCGTCCAGCGCGGTCTGCGGGCGCGCCGGGGCGGGGCGCAGCAGCCAGCCGCCCTGGGGCTGGGCAGAGGCTTGCAGGCCGCTGCCGGCCAGCAGGCGCTGCAGTGCCTCGGCCGGCTCCAGGCGGCCCTGGACGGCGGGCGCGGTCTTGCCTGCCAGCAGGGCGCTGTCGGCCGCGATGCTGGTGCCGGTGGCGCGCGCCAGGGCCTTGATGGCGTCGGACAGCGGCTGGGCCGGCAGGTCGATGTCGGCAGGCGCGGCCAGGGCTGGCGTGCAGGCCAGTGCCGCCGCGCAGGCGAGCAGGGACAGGCAGGCGCGTGCCGGGCGGGAGGAAAGAGGGCGGGCGGGCATGGCGGGAACGTTCTCCTGGAAATCGGTTGTGCTCGCCTGTATGACGGAGCAGCCCGCCGGATCCCTGATGTGTGTTGGCCGTTTTTTTCAGTTTTTCCGGATTTTTTCCGGCGCCGTGCTGCGCGGGGCCAGCCAGGTGGCGCCGTCGCGCTCCTGCACGCGCACGGCGGCGATGCGCGGCAGCGCGTCCAGGAAACTCTCCACATCGGCGCGCTGCACGGCGGCCGTGATGCGCGGCCCGCCCGTGCCGTCGGCTACGGCCGCACGCACGGGCTGGCGGCGCCAGCGCGACAGCGTGGCCGCGATCTCGCCCAGCCCGGCGCTGTCGAAGACGATGAGGCCGCGTTCGATGGACGAGAAGCTGTCGCGCGCATCGCGCTGCACGCGACGGGGGCGGGGGCTGGCGTGGGCACCATCGGCACCGGGGACAGCACCGGCGCTTTCGTCCGGCAGTTCCCCCACTTCGCCAGCCTGCAGCAGCAGGGACGGTTCTCCTTCAGCACCTTTCACCGCCAAACGCACCGTGCCATGCTCCACGCTCACCCGCACCAGGCCCGGCAGGCGGTTGACGGTGAAGCGCGTGCCCAGCACGGTGATGCGCGCCTGGCCTGCGTCGATGGTGAAGTGGCAGTCTGCATCCCTGGCCACGTCGAACAGGGCCTCGCCCTGCTCCAGCACCACGGCGCGCCGGCGGCGCGTGTAGCGCGTGGCGATGCGGCTGGCCGGTCCCAGGGTCAGCACGCTGGCGTCGGGCAGGTTCAGCACGATGCGTTCGCCAATCGCACTGTCGCGGGCCAGGGCGAACACGGTGGCGTCCTGCCATTCAAGCCAGCCGCGCCATGCCAGCAGGCCCGCCGTGCCCAGGCCGGCAACGCCCAGCACGCCGCGGGTGATGGCTGCGCGGCGCGTGTTGCGGCGCTGGCGTGCGGCGGTGTTCACGGCCGTGGCCAGGGCCTCGGTGCGGGGCGTGGAGTCGAAGTCCTGCCACAGCGCCTCGAAGGCGGCGTATTCGGCGGCGTGGCGCGGGTCGGCGTCCATCCAGGTGCGCCAGGCGGCGGCGTCGGCGGCGCCGGGCTGCGCTCCCGCATCCCGGTGCATGCGTATGAACCAGCGCGCGGCCTCTTCGCGCGGCGTGGTCATGGCGCGAGCAGCTCGCGCGCGGCGCGCAGGTCCAGCAGGGCGCGCATCAGGTGGCGCTCCACCATGTTCAGGCTGATGCCCAGCGTGGCGGCAATCCTGGGCTGGGAATGGCCTTCCACCTTGCACAGCCAGAACACCTCGCGGCAGCGCGGGGGAAGCCCTTCGATGACCCGCTGCGCAGCGGCCAGGCGCTGCTGCAGATCGGCCAGCACCTCGGCAGAAGGCGCGGTGAATGCTTCCTGCACGGCGATGGCGTCCGTGCGCCTGCCGGGGGCCGTGGAGTCCGGCTCGCCTGCCAGGTCGGGCAGGGGCACGAAGCGGCGTTCATGCGCCATCTGGTCCGCGAGCACGGTACGCGCCACCACGCGCAGATAGGCGTGCGGCTGGGCGATGCCTTCATGCCTGCCGCTGAGGGCGTAGCGCACGAAGGCGTCATGCAGCACATCCTGCGCACGGTGGATGCAGCGCGTGCTGCGCCAGATGGCGGGCAGCAGGCTGCCGTAGGCCCAGCGCAGGTCCAGGCCCAGCCAGGCTGCGGGAGTCGGATGGCGTGTCATACGAACGGGAATGGAGGCCGGGCGTGCCGACCGGCAGGTTCAGGGAGCAGGGTTGCGGCATTCTAAATGAGACTTTTTCTCATTTGTTGCCGAATGCCCACGCGCGCTCTGCCCTGTCTGGCTCCGCTACAGCAACTCCGCCGGCCGCGTCTCCGATGCGCCGGTGCGGCAGGGCAGGGTGATGCGAAACAGCGACCCGCCTTCGGAGCGGTTGCTGGCGGCGATGGTGCCGTCCATGGCGTCGATGATCTTGCGGCAGATGGCCAGGCCCAGGCCGGTGCCGCCCGAGCCGTTGCGGGTTTTGCTGGACTGCACGAAGGGCTGGAAGATCTTGTCCAGCTCCTGCGGCGGAATGCCCGGCCCCTGGTCGGAGACGGCGATGCAGATATCGCCCTGCTCATCGATGCGGCCCTGCACATCGATGCGCCCGCCGATGGGCGAGAACTTGATGGCATTGGCCAGCACATTGCGCACCACCTGCTGGAAGCGCACGGGGTCGGCCTTGGCGATCAGCGGCGTGTCGTCGAGCTCCAGCCGCAGGTCGATCAGCTTTTGCTGCTGCTGCGGCTCCAGCTCGCGCACCACGGGCCGGATCAGGCTCCTGAGGTCGGTGCGCTCCACGTGGATGGTGCCCACGGCGCTTTCCAGCTTGGCCACGTCCAGCAGGTCGTTGACCAGGGCCAGCATGCGTATGCCCGCCTCGTGGATGTCGTTGAACATGTCGGCCATGGCGGGATTGCCGCGCGAGCGCAGGCCGCCCAACTCGGCAAAGCCCATGATGGACTGCAGCGGGGTGCGCAGCTCATGGCTCATGTTGGCCACGAATTCCGATTTCACGCGGAAGGCCTCTTCGGCCGCGTCGCGGGCTTCGCGGGTGGCATGCTCGGCTGCGCGGAATTCGCTCACGTCCACAAAAATGCTGAGCACGCCGGTGATCTGGCCCTGGGCATTCTTGACGGCTGCCTTGGAGATCTGCACATCGCGGTAGCTGCCGTCCACATGGGGCAGCCGGGCCTCCACCATCATGCGCTGGCCCGAGCGCATCACGACCTGGTTGCTGCGCATCTGCAGCAGGGCATCGTCGCGCGCGTGCAGGCCCTTGATCTCGTGGCCGAGCACGGCGTAGCGGCCCCGGCCGAAGAAGTCCTCCCAGGCCTTGTTGACCAGGGCCACGCGCTGGTCCGCGTCGGTGACCAGCATGGGCAGGGGCGTGGTCTCGAACAGCAGATGCTGGAAGGCCAGCTGGGTCTGCAGCTCCTGCTGGGCCTTCCAGCGGGCGGTCACGTCCACGGCGCTGCCGGCAAAGCCCACCAGCCGGCCGTCGCGCAGCAGGGGAACCACGGCGATGTCGCAGAGCATCTCCCGGTTGCCCGGCAGGCGGAACATGGCCTGGCAGTTGCGCGGTGCCAGCCGGGCCAGGGGATCGAGCAGGGCCTGGATCTGCGCCAGGTACGAGCCGTCCACGATGTTCTCCAGCGGCTGGCCCACGGCCTCGGCGCTGGGCTGGCCGGTCAGCTGCTCCCAGCGCGCGTTCACGAAGGTCAGCAGTCCCTGGCTGTCGGTGCGAAAGATCAGCTCCTGCACGCTGCGCATGAGCACGGCCATCTCATGCTCGCTGCGCGCCAGGCGCGCCTGTGCCTGCTCCATGGCCTGCAGTGCCGACTTCTGGACCCTGCGGGTCTTGAGCACCGACCAGCTCAGTCCCAGCACCAGGGCCAGCAGGGCCACGCCGGCCACGAAGAAGGCAAAGGCGTTGTCCCGCCAGCGCGCCACCATGGCCGCGTAGGGCTCCTCCACCACCAGCAGCAGGGGCCAGTTGCGCACGGTGCGGAACGACACGATCTGGTGGCGCCCCAGCATGCCCGCGCCGATGTAGGAGCCGAATTCGCTGTGCGGCAGCCATTCCTGGAACAGCGGCGTCTGCAGCGCGGCGGCCGCCTGCACGCCCGTGCCCTCATTGGTGCTGGCCAGGGGTCGGCCGTCATAGGTCAGCAGCACGGCCTCGTAGCTGAGGGTCTCCAGCGTGGACTGGTAGAAGTTGGCCACGGCGTCGGGATTGATCAGGGCCACCAGCACGGCGGGCATGCCGTTGTCCTGGTGGAAGGTCAGCAACTGCGGCAGAAAGGACACGCCGCGCGGCGTCGGATGCGCCCGTGGCGCCAGCGACGACAGGCTGCGGCCGGGCACCAGCCGGCCCAGCTGGGGCTTGCCGGGGACGAGGACGGCCGCCTTGTCGTGCAGCAGATCCTGCGTGTTGATCTGCTGGCCGGCCTCCCCGGCCTGGGTGCTGGCCAGGATGAGGCCCTTGTCGTCGATCAGCGCCATGCTGCGCAGGTAGGGCAACTGGGCGATCAGCAGGGCCATGGCGGCCTCGCGCGTGCCGCGCCCACTGCCTGCGGCCACGATGGCCGGGTTGTGAGCCAGGCTGGCCAGGGCCATTTCGGTGTTCTCGAAGGTCTTGGCCGTCTGGTCCTCCAGCACGCGGGCCAGCAGCGAGGCCTGGGACTTGCTCTGGTCCGCATCGGCATGCAGCTGGCTCCAGACGAAGAGCACCAGTCCGGCAAGCACGCACAGTGCAAAGGTCAGCACCAGTGCCTTGATGTGGGCACTGCGCCGGGCTCCGAGAAAATGATGCGCGGCAGCTCGTTCAGACATGATGAAGGTGCTCCATCGGAAGTTTCAGGGCGCGACGATGGCGGTCAGGCCGTTATGGCGCGCGGCCCTGGCCAGGCGGCCGTCGCGCTTGATGTCCGAGACGAACTGGTTCAGGCGCGCCAGCCACTGGGCGTCGGCAGGGCTGGCCGCATAGCCGTAGGGCAGCACATGGAAGGGCTGGGGCGGCGCGATCAGCTGCACCCAGTCCGAGCTGTCCAGCAGCTTGCGGCTGTACGGGTAGTCGGTCATGAACACGTCCACGCGCCCGGCCATGAGTTCCTTTTCGCGGGTTTGCGGCGGCTCCACCAGCACCAGGTGCGCATGCCTGAGCGACTCGCGCATGACCGGCTCCATGAAGGTGCCGCGCTGCACGGCCACCTGCACGCCGGGCTGGTCGATGTCGGCCCAGCTGCGCACGGCGGGGTTGCTCTTGGTGGTGATGCCGTAGATATCGCTGCTCAGGTAGGGCTGGGTGAAGCGCAGCTGCTGCTGGCGCTGCGGCAGGATGCCGACGGCGAACATGGCCACGTCGCAGCGCGACTCCAGCAGGTCGGGCACCAGCCGCGAGAAGGACGAGTCCACATGCTGCAGCCGCGCGCCAAGGTCTTTGGCCAGCTCTGCCGAGAGCTCCGCGTCGATGCCCGTGAGCCTGCCCGTGCGTGCGTCACGGTAGGTGATGCCGTAGTAGTCGGGCCAGATGCAGACCTTCAGCGTGTGGCTGCTGGCCACGCGGTCCAGCACCTCGCCGGCCCGTGCTGTGCCAGGCCCCATGGCCAGCACCGCCACCCAGGCCGGCACCAGTGCCAGCAGCAGCGCCTGTACAACGGGCAGCACAACGGGCAGCACAGCGGGCAGCACAACGGCCTGCACGGCGGCCCGCACCAGCGCGGACAGGCGCGTGGCGTTCCCGGACGGTATCTGCCATCGGCCCGTGGCGGCCTGCGTGTGCATCGTCATCAGTCGCTCCTGTAAAGACTGGCCAGGGTCTCCAGCAGCCGGTTCGGGCTGAAGGGCTTGAGCAGGTATTCGTCGGCACCGGCATTGAAGCCCGCCTCGCGGTCCTGCGCACTGCCCCGGGCCGTCAGCAGGATCACCCGCGTGTGCCGCAGGTCGTAGGAGGTCTTGATGCGGCAGCACACCTCCAGGCCGTCCAGCGTCCCCGGCATCATCATGTCCAGCAGCACGACATCGGGCTGGCTGCGCTGGGCCAGGGCCCAGGCTTCGTCACCGGTCGGCGCCTCCATGACTTCGTATGCGCTGGACTCCAGCGTCATGCGCAACAGCTTGCGGATGTCGGCTTGGTCTTCGGCGATCAGTATCTTCTTCATGGCGGGCCTTTCGCAACGCAGTTGAAGGGTTCTGCGTTGGATTGAATCATAAATATCAAATTCATCAAATTTGTATTGTTTTTTTTAATCGTATTTGATGCAAAATTGCTGCCATGTCCGAGAACAGCACCCCACCAGGCCAAATTCCGCACTACACGACCGCTGAGGTGGCCAAGCTGCTGGGCATGGCGGTGCGGTCGGTTCAGCTCATGGTCGATCGCGGCGATCTGGAGGCCTGGAAGACCCCCGGGGGGCATCGGCGCATCACGCGCGCCTCCGTGGAACGCTGGCGCGGCAGGCAGGGCGATGCGGCCACCACGTCCGGGGCGCCAGCGGCGGCCCCGGCGCCCGCTCCCGCGCAGGCCGGCACGGGCCCGCGCGTGCTGCTGATCGAGGACTCCGTGCACTTCCAGAACCTGGTGCGCCTGCTGGTGCAGCGCCACTTTCCCGACGTGCAACTGCACGTGGCGCACGACGGGATCACCGGCATGGCGCTGTACGGGCAGATCCAGCCCGACGTGCTGCTGGTGGACATCCTGCTGCCCGACATCGACGGCGCCGCCCTCATCACCACCTTGCGCACGCATGAGCAGTTCGCGCGCTGCAAGCTTTTGGTGGTCACCTCGCTGGATGCGGCAGAGCGCGAGGCCTACGCCTTTGCGCTGGGCGGCGCGCGCGTGATCCACAAACCCCAGCTCGTGCAGGAGCTGCCCGAGGCGCTGGGCGAGCTGCTGGGCAGGCAGGCAGCGTGAATCCGGCCCATCCTGCGGTCCTGCTGGTGGAGGACGATGCCTCGATTGCGCGATTCGTCACGCTGGCGCTGGAGGGCATGCCCCTCACCCTGGTGTCCTGCGCGAGTGCGGAGCAGGCGCAGAGCCTGCTGCAGAGCCAGCCCTTTGCCCTGCTGATCACCGACCTGATGCTGCCCGGCGCCTCCGGGGTCGAGCTCATCGAATGGCTGCGCAACTCCCCGCAGGCAGGCTGCAGCGCCGTGGTCTTCAGCGCCGGCGTGCGGGCCGACGTGGCGCTGCGGCTGGAGCAACTGCAGGTCTGGGGCGTGCTGCGCAAGCCCGTGTCGGTGGCGCAACTGGTGGACTGCGTGGAATCGGTGCTGGCGGCGCAACCGGCCGGCTCGCCCGCGCCAGCCAGCGTGCAAGCCGCCGGTGCGGATGTGCCGGTGGATATGAAGGCGGATATGCCGGCGGATGTGCCGGCAGATGGCGGCCCGGCCGCCGTCTCCAGCTACTTCGGCGGCGATGCCGCCCTGTTCCACAGCTACCGCGCCAGCTGTCTTGCGCAGTTGCCCGACGATGTGGCGCTGGGCGAAAACCTGCTGGCCGCGCGCGATGCCGCTGCGCTGCGCCGGCTGGCGCACAACCTCAAAAGCGTGCTGCGCCTGCTGGGGCACGAGCAGGCCAGCGGCCTGGCGCAGACGCTGGAGCAGGCCTGCCTGGCCAGCGACTGGGCGGGCGCCACCGATGCCTGGCGGCAACTGGGCGCGGCCCTGCTGGGAATGCTGGACGGCGCGGGCCAGCGGCCCCGGCGCGGCTGACACCGCGCCCGCTATTCCGCCATCCCGCCGTCATTGCGGGGGCTGCGCCGCACCCAGCCGTGCCAGATTCCCGCCGCCGTGGGAATGGCCAGGCAGACGCCGGCCAGCATGTCGCCAAGGCCGCCGTCGCTGAACAGGGCCGAGACCAGGCCGATGGCCGTCAGCACGCCCAGCGCGATGGGCCAGCCCCAGAGGGCGAGAAAGCCCCGGTGTTGCGCGCCGCTCATGCCGTGATCTCCTTGCCGCGCGGCGCGGGCTGCGGGGCCGGCACGCTCTTGCCCTTTTTGACCCACAGGTACAGGCCCGTGCCCAGCACGATGATGCTGGCGATGTCCAGCAGCGCCCAGAGGATCTGCATGGCCCGCCCGCCGTAGTCGCCGAAGTGCAGCGGCTGGGACACCAGCAGCGCCGTCAGATACCAGGGCAGGGCGGGCGCGGCCGTGACCTGGGCGGTCTTGGCGTCCACCAGCACGGGCAGGAACAGGCGCGAGGTCAGGGGCTCGTTGCCGCGCAGGAAGAAGGTGTGGTGGTGCGGGCTGGAGAACGTGGTGCCGGGGAAGGCGATGAAGTACAGCTTGGTGCCCGGCACCTGCTGCTGGGCGGCCTGCAGCGATTGCTGCAGCGAGGCGCGCTCCGCCACCGGCACCGTGTCCTGGCCCTGGTAGGGCGCCAGCACGCTGCTGAGCTGGTCATGCTGCCAGTACTTGATCAGCAGGTCGGCCCAGGTATTGATCATGCCGGTGGCGCCCACCACGAACAGCCACACCAGCGTGACGATGCCCAGCAGGTTGTGCAGGTCCAGCCACTTCAGGCGCGGCTGGCGCGTGCGGCGCACGGTGCCGAAATCGAGCTTGCGCATGAAGGGCGCGTACAGCACCACGCCGCTGACGATGGCGATCAGCAGCAGCAGCCCCATGAAGCCCAGGAACAGCTTGCCCGGCAGCCCCGCGAACAGGTCCACGTGCAGCTTGAACATGACCCACATGAAGCCCTGGTCGAAGCGCGGCTGAGCCAGCAGCCCGGCCGTGCGCGCATCGATGACCACGGAGCGGAAATCGTCCGTGGGCGCCGGCGTGGGCGTCATGGTGACGAACCAGAGGTCATCGGTGTCGTCGGACTTGGAGACGAACTGCACCACGCGGTCCGGGTGCTGGGCGCGGGCCACCTCCAGCACCTTGTCCAGGCTGGCATGGGGCGTGCCCTGGGGCATGGGCGGGGCCTCCACCTCGGTGCCCAGCAGGTGGCCGATTTCGTGGTGGAAGATCAGCGGAAGGCCGGTCAGGCACAGCAGCAGCATGAAGACGGTGCAGACCAGGCTGCTCCATTTGTGCAACCAGGCCCAGGTCTTGATCGTGTGGCTTTGCATGGGGTGTTTTTTTTCTCTGACAGAAGGGGGCCTGCGGCCCCCGCCATCACCGCGCCCCCGGCGCCATGCCGGGGGCGGGGCGGTTGCCGGTGGCCGGGGGCTTAGAAGTCCACTTGTGCCGACAGCATCAGCGTGCGCGGCGCGCCCGTGGTGGTGTAGCCGGCGGCAGTCACCCAGTAGCTCTTGTTGCTGACGTTCTCCAGGCTGGCGCGCAGCACCACCGGCTTGCCGGCCACATGGGTGCGCAGGCGTGCGCCCAGGTCCAGGCGTGTCCAGCCGGGCATGCGCAGGATGTTGGCCGCGTCGTAGTACATGGACGAGGTGTGGATCACGCGGCCGTTCAGGCTCAGGCCCTCCACCCAGGGGGTATCCCAGTCCAGGCCCAGGTTGAAGGTGCGCTCGGGCACGCCGTTGGCATCGTTGCCCTGGTTCACGCCGCCTGCCGTGCGCGAGAGCTTGGCGTTGTTGAAGGCCGCGCTGGCCAGCAGGCGCAGGCCTTTCTGGATCTCGCCGTAGGCGGTCAGCTCCAGGCCGCGGTTGCGCGTCTCGCCGCCGAAGCTGTAGACATTGGTCACCGGGTCTGTCATGGAGCCCGGGCGCTGGATCTGGTAGAGCGCGGCCTGCGTGGTCATGCGGCCCCAGTCCACCTTCACGCCCACTTCGTACTGCTTGGACTTCTGCGGCGCGAACACCTGGCCGGCATTGGCCGTGTTGGGCCCGGCCGTGCCGCCTGCCGACAGGCCTGCCGTGTAGTTGGCGTAGACCGAGACATTGTTCTGCGGCTTGAACACCACGCCGGCCAGCGGCGTCACGGCGCTGGCCTTGTACAGCGTGGTGCCGCTGGCGTTCTTCTGGTCGATGGTCTGGTCGCGCAGGCCCACGGTCACCAGCACGCGGTCGCTGAACAGCGCCATGGTGTCGGCCAGCGCCAGGCTGTGCTGCGTCAGCTCGGCATTCTTGGTGGGCGCGCCGCGCACGAAGTCGATGGCAGGCAGGGGCGAGGGGTTGTAGATGTTGGAGGGGACGGCTTTGGTGGTCAGCTGGTAGAAGTAGCCGCTCTCGCGGTCCATGTAGTTGGCCGCGGCCACCACGGTGTGGCCGATGGCGCCGGTCTTGAAGCGCGTGCGCAGGCCCACGTCGGCCGAGGTGGTCTTGTTGAACTCGTCGTAGAAGCCGTTGCGCACCGTGAAGTTGCCCAGTGAGTCGATGCGCTGCACGGCCGTGGGGAAGCTCTGGTCGCTGGACACATCGCTGTAGCCCACGCCGCCGTAGACGGAGGTGTTGGCGTTGATGTCGTATTCCACGCGCGAGATCACGGTCTTGGCCTTGTCCAGCAGCTCCGTGCCCGGGTTGAAGTTGGTGCGGCTGTCGGGCACGGCGGGCACCTGGGTGATGCCGGCCAGGAAGGCGCTTTGCGGGCGGAATTCCGTGGTCTTGCCGCTGGTGGTCAGCGCGTCCAGCGACCAGCGCAGGCCCTGGCCTTCGTAGTCCAGGCCCACCGATGCCAGGCCCAGGCGCTGGCGGCCGCCGTCGATGTTGCCTTCGCCATTGCGCCACACGCCGTTCACGCGCACGCCCCACTGGTTGTCTTCGCCAAAGCGGCGGCCCACGTCCAGGTGGGTGCCGAACTGGGCCTTGCCCATGTAGGTGGCGGTCAGGCGGTTCAGCGGCACGTCGCCCGCGCGCTTGGTCACCACGTTGATGCTGCCGCCGATGCTGCCGCTGGGACCCACGCCATTGGTCAGCGAGCCGGGGCCCTTGAGCACTTCCACGCGCTCGATCACCTCCAGCGGCAGGCGCGTGGAGGGCGACAGGCCGTACAGGCCGTTCACCGACACATCGCGCATGGACAGGGAAAAGCCCCGCACCTGGAAGTCATCGCCATAGCCGCCGCGCGCCTGCAGCGTGCGCACCGAGGCGTCGTTCATCACCACGTCGGCGATGGTCAGCGCCTGCTGGTTCTCGATCAGCTCCGAGGTGTAGTTGGTCGTGCTGAAGGGCACGTTCATCTGGTCGGTCTTGCCGAGGATGCCCAGGTCGCCGCCGCGCGCGATCTGGCCGCCGGCATAGGTCTTTTGCAGTCCGCCAATGGCCTCGGCCTGGTCGCTCACCGTCACCTCCTTGAGGGCCGGGCCCTCGGCCGTCTGGGCCGCCACGCCCACGGCGGCCAGGGTCAGGCCGGCGCCCAGGCATTGGCGGATCAGGCGCGTGAGGGGGTGGGGAGCGAAGCGGAAGTCCGCAGGAGTGCTGTGGTGCGTCATGGCAGTCATGTGCAAAGGTTGGAAAACGGGAAGAAAAAGCGGGAAGAAAAACCGGGAAAGGAGGGCAGGCCGGCCGTGGCCCTAGAAGCGCGCGCGCAGCGACACCGTGACGTTGCGCGGATCGCCGTAGTAGTTGTTGAAGTAGGTGCTGTTGGGCGAGAACTTGGCGTAGTAGCGCTTGTCCAGCAGGTTGCTCACGTTGAGCTGCAGCGAGTAGGTGTCGTCCAGGCGGTAGGCCAGCAGCGCGTCAAAAAGCGCATAGCCACCCTGGCGGGTGGTGACATCGCCCACGCTGGCGTAGGCATCGCTTTGCAGCCGCACGCCGGCGCCTGCGGTCCATCCCTGCAAGGGCCCCTTGAAGCGGTGGCTGGCAAACAGGCGCAGCGCATGGCGCGGGTCCACGGGCCGCAGCGGCTGGCCCACGTTGGCCTCGGAGGCGTCGCGCAGGTACCTGGCCTGGGTGTAGGTGTAGCCGGCCAGCACCTGCCAGCCTGGCGCGGGCTCGCCGGACAGCTCCAGCTCCCAGCCCTGGCTGCGGCTCTTGCCGCCGGCCATGAAGCAGTGGCTGGTCGGGTAGTACGGCAGGCAGGGCATGGCCGATGCCGTGTCCTGCATGGCGCTGCCCACGCGCTGGATGCGGAACACCGACATGCTGCCCTGCAGCCGGCCGTCCATGAAACTGCCCTTGAGCCCGGCCTCCAGGTCCTCGCCCCGGGCGGGCGCCAGGATGCTGCCGTCGGCGGCCTTCTTGTCCTGGGGGCTGAAGATCTCGCTGTAGCTGGCATAGGCGTCGAGCGTGTCCGACAGCGCATGCACCAGGCCCGCATAGGGCGTCAGCTCGCGGCGCACGCTGTAGCCGCTTTGGGCATTGCCGGGTTCGAGATAGCTCCACCAGCTCAGGCGCGCGCCGGCAATGGCGGTGAGCGAGTCGGTCAGCGACAGCCGGGCCCGCGCGAATCCGCCGTACTGGTGGATGTGGGACACGGGCGATGAATAGGCGTTGCCGTTGCCCTCGCTGTAGAACGGCTCCGGATAGCTGGTGTACGGATTCCAGCCGCGGATGTCCACATTGCGCAGCGGGCTCACTCCCCAGTAGCCCGTGGCGCCCGTGCTGCGGATGCGCTGCAGGTCGGCGCCCAGCGACAGCTCGTGCCTGCGGCCCAGGGCCTCGAAGGGGCCGCTGGCCAGCAGGCTCAGCGCGTTCTGCGTGCTGCCGTCGCCGCCATAGATGGAGGTGCTCACGTCGAACAGATAGGGATTGCTGTCGCTGGCTCTGGAAAACGAGGTCTGCTTGAACCCGTCCGACCGAAAGCGCGTGTGCGCCGCCTGGGCCTTCAGTTGCCAGCCGCTGTCCAGCCGGTGCTCCAGCTCGGCAAAGGCCTGCTGGTTGTGGCGGTCCCAGGTATTCCAGGGCGTGCCCAGGTAGGTGCTGCGCGGCAGGCCGAGCTGGCTGCCGTCGGCAGCGGCGGGCAGGCCGCCCCAGGAGCCCGTGGCCTGCAGGTCCGTGTGCTGCAGGCCGGCCGTGAGCGTGGTGCGCGGCCCCAGGTCCGCCTCCAGCACGCCGTACAGGCCCAGGCGCTTTTCCTTGCGCGCGGTCTGGAACGATGCCTTGTCGTCCGCCAGCGCCACCAGCCGGCCGCGCAGCGTGCCGGCTGCGTTCAGCGGGCCGGACAGGTCGGCCTCCATGCGCTGGCGGTCCCAGGAGCCCAGCGTCAGCGCGGCCGAGCCCTGCCATTGCGCTGTGGGCCGCTTGCGCACCATGTTCACCATGGCCGAGGGCGAGCCCGCGCCACGCAGCAGGCCCGTGGCGCCGCGCAGCACCTCCACGCGGTCCAGCATGGCCGTATCGGGCTGGATGAAGGTGGAAGCCGAGGCCACCTGGTTCACATTGAGCCCGTCCACTTGCAGCGAATCGATCTGGTAGCCGCGCGAGTAATAGGCGATGCGCTCGCTGTCGATGTACTCCACCGTCACGCCCGGCGTGTGCTGCAGCACGGCATGCAGGTCGGGCAGGGCCTGCTCGTCCAGCCACTGGCGCGTGAGCACGGTCACGGGCTGCGGGATGTCGCGCACCGACTGAAGCCCCTTGTAGCCCGTGACCAGGCTGGCCGCGTAGCTGTCCGATGCCTCGGTCGTGGCACTGGCCGGTGCCGTGGCCCGGACCGTGACCGTGCCCAGCGTCTGCCCGCCCGTGCCCGAGGCCGCCGCTGGCAGCGGCCGCAGCGTATAGACGCCGCTGGACTCGCGCACGGCCTGCAGCGCCGTGCCCTGCAGCAGCCTCGCAAAACCGTCTTCCACCGCATAGCTGCCCTGCAGTCCCGGGGACTGCAACCGGCCCAGCTGCGCGGCATCAAACGACAGCGCAACGCCAGCCTGGTTGGCGTACTGCGCGATCACATGCGTGAGAGGGCCGGCCGCAATCGAAAAGCTGCGCTGGCCGGCTTGGGCGGCCTGGGCGGACGGCGCCGCATGGACGCAGTCCGCTGCCGTGGCAACCAGCATCGCCACGCCCAGCGCCGCTGCCACCCCAGCCATCCCCATGGACGCAGGCCAGCCCCGTGCGGCTGCAAGGCCGTCCTGGGGCTGGTGGAGGTGGGGGCGGGGCATGGGGCTGGGAAAAGTGGTGTGACTCCCCGTATGCCGAACAAGCCCTGCCGATCCTGCAAGTTCTGCTGGACTTTTTTTGCGCTGCCGCTGAGATTTTCTCCGTTACTTCCCGTTGATCACCAGGTGGAATAAGGCTGGATTGCTATGGTTTTATTTTCAACCAATGCCTCAGGACACCACCACCGGCCTGGGCTGGCGCGTCCCCGCCAGCGCCAGGCCCGCGAACAGCATCAGCATCAGGCCGTAGGCATAGGTGACCGGCAACAGGCCGAAGCGCGCGGCGGCCATGCCCGCCGCGATGGCCGGCACGCTGAACGCCAGGTAGCTGGCGATGTAGATGGCCGAGATCAGGGCGCCGCGCTCGTGCGGCTCGGCCAGCGGGATCACGCTGCGCAGCGCGCCCTGGAAGCCCACGCCGAAGCCCGCGCCCGCCACCACCGAGGCGCCCAGCACCAGGGGCAGGCCTTGCAGATGGGCGCCGACCAGCAGCAGGGCCACCCCGGCCAGCAGTCCGCTGCCGCCGAACTGCAGCATGGCGCGCGGCGCGCGGCTGCGCAGGGTCCAGATGGCGGCGGCGGCGCTCAGCGTGTTGATGCACACGGCAAAGCTGGCGGCGACCTCCGAGCCCGTGACCGAGCGGATCATCGAAGGGCCCAGCGACAGGTAAAAGCCCCCCAGCGCCCACACCGTGATGCTCATGGGCAGCACGCGCATGAAGTCGGCCCGGGCCTGGCCCGGAATCCGCACGCGCGGGCGCATGGCGGCCAGTGCGCCGGGGCGGCGCGCGCCCGTCTCGGGCAGCACGGCCATGGCGGCGGCCACGGCCACGAAGATCAGCGCCATGAGCCAGAACACCAGGCCCAGCTGCTGGCGCCACAGCTGGGTGAACTCGCCCGCCACGACAATGCCCGCCGCCATGCCGACCATGGGCGCCATGGTGCTCACCAGCGTGCCGCGCTCGCGGTGCAGGTCCAGCAGCGCCGCGCCCATGGCCGCGCTGGCCATGCCGGTGGCAAAGCCCTGCAGCACGCGCGCCAGCACCAGGGCCTGCACGTCGCCCGCGCGGGCGAACACCGCCAGCGAGACGATCTCCAGCACCAGCGCCGCCAGGATCACGGGCTTGCGGCCCAGGTGGTCCGACAGCGCGCCCGTGGTGAGCAGGGCCAGCAGCAGACTCAGCGCATAGACCGCGAAGACCAGGGTCAGCATGCCGGAGGAAAAGCCCCAGTCATGCTGGTAGAGCCGGTACAGCGGCGTGGGCGCGCTGGAGGCCGCGAAGAAGCTGCCCAGGCCGAAGGCCAGGACGGCCAGGCTGCGGCCTGGCCGGGCAGCGGGAGTGGAGTTGGATGGTTGCAGTACCGACATGGTTAAGAGCCCTGCTGCACAATTAATGCAAAGTTTTTGCGTTAGCGAATTCTGCGCTTGTGCGCTGCTAACGCAAATTTTTAGCTTTAATAACCATGAGCACGCAAGTCCCATCCCTTTCCAAAACAGGCGGTCCCGCCCGTCCCGGCGGACGCAGCGCGCGCATCCAGGCCACGGTCTACCAGACCGTCAAGGGCCTGCTGGAAACCATGCCGCGCGAGGAATTGAGCTTTCCGCTCATCGCCGCCCAGGCGGGCGTGACGCCGTCCACCCTCTACCGGCGCTGGGGCGACATACAGCAGCTGCTGGCCGATGTGGCCGTGGAAATCATCCGGCCCACGGCGCCGCCGCTGGACACGGGCACGCTGGAGGGCGACCTGCTGGCCTGGGCCGAGCAGTTCCTGGAGGAATCGGCCTCGCCCTTGGGCCGCACCATGCTGCGCGACATGGCCGCCGCAGCGGGCAACGAGCACACGCCCTGCGCCTGCGTGGAAATCCTGCGCGGGCAACTGGCGCAGATCGGCGAGCGCGCAGCGCGGCGTGGCGAGGCGATGCCCGCTGCGGACACCCTGATCGACGCGCTGGCCGCGCCCATCGTCTACCGCGTGCTGTTCGACCTGCCGCCGTCCCTGGAACACGTGCAGGCAAGGGTGCGCGGCCTGCTGCAGGGTGAAACGGCCTAGCCCTTCAGCGCGCGCGCCAGCACCTCGAAGATCCGCGCATCCGAGCACTGCGCCACATTGAAGCGCAGGAAGTCGCCCGCGCTCTGCGACTGGCTGAAGGCATTGCCGGGCGCCAGCACCACGCCATCCTCCAGGCAGGTGCGCGCAAGCGCCGTGGCATCCATGCCCCCGGGCAACTGGCACCACAGGAACATGCCGGCCTGCGGCACCAGCCAGGGCTTCATGCCCAGGGCCTGCAGCCGCGCGGCCGTGCGTTCCATCTCCTGCGCCAGCCGCAGCCGCACGGACTCCATGTGCCTGCGGTAGCCGCTGTCGGTCAGCGTGCGCAGCACGATGTCGGCGGCCATGCGCCCGCCCCCGAAGTTGGTGGCGATCTTCAGGTCCGCCAGGTCCTGCGTCCAGTCGGGCCGCGCCGCGATGAAGCCGCAGCGCAGCGAGGCCGACACCGTCTTGGAGAAGCTGCCGATCTGGATCACGCGCGACAGGCCGTCGAAGGCCGCCAGCCGGGGCGCCGCATGGGTCTCCAGGTCGCAGAAGATGTCGTCCTCCACGATCACCAGGTCCGAGCTGTCGGCCAGCTTCAGGATGCGGTGCGCCACCAGTGGCGACAGCGTGGCGCCCGTCGGGTTGTGGATGGCCGAATTGGTGATGTACATGCGTGGCGAGTGGGCCTGCAGCGCGTCGGCGAACCGGGCCACGTCGGGCCCCTGCGGCGTGTAGGGCACGCTCACGGCCTGCACGCGGTGCGCCTTGAGCAGCGCATGGAAATTGAAATAGCAGGGGTCGTCGATCAGCACCGTATCGCCGGGCTCCAGCAGGAAACGGCAGACCAGGTCGATGGAGTGCGTGCCCGACTCCGTCAGCAGGATCTGCTCGGGCGAGGTCTCCAGCCCCATGGCGGCCATGCGCCGCGCCAGCAGGCGGCGCAGTGCCGGGTGGCCCAGCGGCGTTGCGTACTCCGTCAGCTCCAGCGTGCCCGAGCGCGCCAGGGAACGCAGCGCGCGGCGAACGCCTTCCTCGTACAGCCATGAAGGCGGCAGCCAGCCGCAGCCCGGCTTGAGCGCGTGGGCATCTGCCTGCAGCGACTGGCGGGCCAGCCACAGGGGGTCGACTTCCCTGTCCACGCGGGGCCCGATACCGCCCAGCGCCAGCGGCGCCACCGGCCCCGCCACATAAAAGCCCGAGCCCGGGCGCGAGGCGATCACCCCCTCGGCCGCCAGCCGCTCATAGGCCTCCACCACCGTGGACACCGACACCTGCATGGCCTGCGCCTGCGCGCGCACCGAGGGCAGGCGCGTGCCGGGCAGATAGGTGCGCGCGGCGATGCGCGACTGGATCTCTTCCATCACCGCCTGGATGCGTGTGCCGCTGCGCATGGCTGTTCTCTCTTCTGTAGTGGATTTGTGTGCATAACAGTTCTTTTGAATTGTATTGGACTGTCTATGGAAGATCCGGCCGTGCAATGGCCCACTGCCCGCTGCAAACCAAGGAGCTTTTTGATGGACAAGACAAGCAGCGGGTGGATCAACGGATTCATCGGCGTGGCGATCTTTGCGGGATCACTGCCGGCCACCCGCGTGGCGGTCGCCGACCTGGACCCCACCTTCCTGACCTGTGCGCGCGCCAGCATCGCGGCATTGCTGGCCCTGGCCATGCTGCTGGCGCTGCGCCAGCCCCGGCCCGCGCGTGCCGACATGCCTTCGCTGGCGCTGAGTGCGCTGGGCGGCGTGGTGGGGTTTCCGCTGCTGACCGCGCTGGCGCTGCAGTACGTCACCTCGGCGCATTCCATCGTCTTCGTGGGCCTGCTGCCCCTGTCCACGGCCGTGTTCGCCGTGCTGCGCGGCGGCGAGCGCCCGCGCCCGGCCTTCTGGCTGTTCTCGCTGGCGGGCGCGGCCTTCGTGGCCGGCTATGCGGCCGTGGGCGGGGCCGGGGGCTCGCTGCGCGGCGATCTGCTCATGCTGGCCGCCATCATCGTCTGCGGCCTGGGCTATGCCGAGGGCGCGCGCCTGTCGCGCACGCTGGGCGGCTGGCAGGTCATCAGCTGGTCGCTGGTGCTGGCCCTGCCCGTCATGCTGCCGGCCGCCCTGATCAGCATGCCAGCATCGCTGGCCGATGTGGGCCGGCCCGCATGGCTGGGCCTGGCCTATGTCTCGCTGTTCAGCATGCTCATCGGCTTCGTGTTCTGGTACCGGGGCCTGGCGCAGGGCGGCATTGCGGCCGTGGGCCAGATCCAGCTGCTGCAGCCCTTCATGGGCCTGGGCCTGGCGGCCCTGCTGCTGCACGAGCAGGTGAGCTGGGGCATGGTGCTGGTCACCATGGCCGCCGTGGTCTGCGTGGCCGGGGCGAAGAAGTACGCGCGCTGAGCCCGTCCGGCGTGGTGCAGGGCGTGGTGCAGGGCGTGGTGCGGGGGGAGCGATGCAGGGCGGTCAGCGCCCGGCCTCGCGCATCACCTGCTGCGCGAACTCTGCGGCCGAACCCTCGAACGGCTGGTTGCTGGCCGCCTCCAGCCGGCTGCGGATGGCCGGCGCGCGCAGCGCCTGGGCCACCGCAGCATTGATGCGCTGGGCCAGCGCTGGCGCCATCTGCGGCGGCGCGAACAGGCCGAACAGCGAATCCAGGTTGGCCTGCGCATGGCCCAGCTGCGCCAGCGTGGGCACATCGGGCAGGGCTGCCAGCCGCTGCGGCGCGCCCACGGCCAGGGCCTTGAGGCGGCCCGCGCGCAGCGCCTGCAGCTGCAGCGGCGCCACATTGGTGGACAGCAGCTCGAAATGCCCGGCCAGCGCATCGTTGAGCTGCTGGCCCCCGCCCTTGTAGGGCACATGCACGATGGGAATGCGCGTGGCCTGCTCTATGCGCTGCAGCACGGCGTGGCCCGTCGTGCCCTCGCCCGTGGTGGCCCAGCGTATGCCGCCGGGCATGCCGCGCGCCTCGGCCAGCATGCCTTCGAAATCTGCGGCCTTCAGCGCCGGCGTGCCCACCAGCAGCATGGGCGTGCGCATCACGCCGGCCACGGGCGTCACGGAGGCTGCGGCCAGGCCCACGGCGGTGGCGGCGGCAAAGACCAGGGTGCGGCCGTCTGGCGCGCTGCGCGCCAGCAGCTCCAGCGCCACGGTGCCGCTGGCGCCGGGGCGGTTGTCCACGATCACGGCCGTGCCCCATTGCTGCGCCAGTTGCTCGGCCAGGGCGCGGGCCACCATGTCGCTGACACCGCCTGCGGGGTAGGCCACCACGATCCGCACGCTGGCGCCCGGCCAGGCGGGCCGGGCCGGCAATGCCTGGGCGGGCCAGGCCAGCGCGCAGGCACCCGCCGCCAGCAGGGCGCGCCGGCCGGTATCGGTGCCTTGCGGTGCCTGCATGCCTCAGCCGCCCGGCGCCTGGTGGCGCTGCGCCAGCTCGCGCGCCAGGGCGATGAAGGTGGCCGCGGGTCCTGCGCCGCCGGTTTCCGTACCGGCCTCGCGATGCACCAGGGTGAGTGGGGCGCTCAGCCGCACGGCGGGCTCGAAGGCGCGGTAGACCACGGCCTCGGGATGGGCGCCGCGCACCGAGGCGGGCACGATGGACAGGCCCACGCCTGCCGCCACCAGGTTCACATTGGTCATCATGCGTTCCACCTCGGCGGCCACCTCCACCTGTACCTTGTGCCGGGCGCACAGCGCCAGCAGGTTCGCGTACAGCCCCGGCGCGCCCGTGCGCCGCACAAGGATCAGGCGCTCGCCATCGAGCTGCCTGAGCGCCACGGGCCGCGATGCATCGCGCGCCAGCCGGTGGTCCACGGGAATGGCCAGCAGCGCGGGCTCCTGCAGCAGCGTCTCGAACACCAGGCCTTCGGGCTGGGCCACCGGCACGCGCAGAAAGCCGCAGTGCATGCGCCCGGCCTGCACGGCCTCGGTGATCTCGGCGGCATTGTTCTCGCTCACATCCAGCGCAATGTCGGGATGGCGGCCACGGCACAGGCGCAGCACCTCGGGTGTGAAGGCGTGGGCCGCCGCCGAGCTGGTGAAGCCCACATGGATGCGCCCGCGCTCGCCGCGCGCAAAGGCCTGCATGCGGTCGCGCATGGCGGTGAAGTCGGCCAGCAGCCGCGTGGCCTCGCCCTGCAGCTCCAGGCCCGCGTCGGTCAGGTCCACGCCCTTGGGGTGGCGCCGGAACAGGGCAATGCCCAGCTCCTCCTCCAGCGCGCGGATCTGCTGCGACAGCGGCGGCTGCTGCATGCCCAGCAGCTCGGCCGCGCGCGTGATGTGGCCGGTATCGGCCACGGCCAGGAAGTAACGGAGATGGCGCAGTTCCATATATGTGAAAAGTATCCAGCCGATATCCTAAAAATCTTTGAAATATTGGACAAGCCTCTACAGAATCCCATCCAGTTACCGATGCGACCGCTTGCCGCGGCGCGGCAGGTGACTTCCAACAAGAAGCCAAGACAGGAGACAAGACATGCAAGCATCCGCGTATTTCCCCCTGCGTCCCGCCAGCGCCTCGCTGCTGGCCGCGCTCGCCCTGGCCGGCTGCGGCGGCGGCTCGGCCGTGCTGCACGGGCCGGTCACCTCCATCGAGACCGCTCCCAAGAGCACGGCCTGCCCCGCCGAGATTCCTGCGGGCGTCAGCTGCTGGGCCGGGCAGGACTCCAAGGGCGCCTACTACCTGATCGCCAAGCCCGCGCAGTGGAACGGCACCCTGGTGCTGCACGCCCACGGCGGCCCGGACCTGGCCGCGCCCACCGCCGACCGTGCGGCCGAAGACCTGGTGCGCTGGTCCATCATGGTGCGCGCAGGCTACGCCTGGGCCGGCTCCACCTACCGCCAAGGCGGCGTGGAAGTGCGCGCCGCCGCCGAGGACACCGAGCGCCTGCGCGGCATCTTCCGCCAGCATGTGGCCAAGCCGCAGCGCACCATCCTGCACGGCCAGTCCTGGGGTGCGGGCGTGGCGGCCAAGGGCGCGGAAATGTTCAACGAGCAGACCGTGGGCGAGCGCCCCTACGACGGCGTGCTGCTGACCAGCGGCGTGCTGGGCGGCGGCACCCATGCCTACGACTTCCGCACCGACCTGCGCGTGGTCTACCAGTACCTGTGCGGCAACCACCCGCGCCCCAATGAGCCGCAGTACGCGCTCAACCTGGGCCTGCCCGCGGACGCCAAGATGCGCCAGGCCGACGTGGCCCTGCGCGTGAACGAATGCCTGGCGCTGGACAAGCCCGCCGCCCAGCGCACGGCCGCGCAGCAGGCGAAGATCGACACCATCACCAAGGTCATCAAGATCCCCGAAAGCGCCATCCAGTCGCACATGAACTGGGGAACCATGCACTTCCAGGACATCTCGGCCAAGCGCACGGGCGGCGCCAGCCCCTTCGGCAACGAGGGTGCGGTCTATGCGGGCTCGGCCGACGATGCCGCGCTCAATGCCGGCGTGCTGCGCTACCGCGCCGACCCTGCGGCCTACCGCAAGTTCGCCGATGACACCGACCCCGTGGGCAGGATTGGCGTGCCGGTCCTCTCGGCCAAGTGGATCAGCGACCCTACGGCCTTCGTGGAGCTGGATGCGCGGTTTCGTGCGGTGATGCAGCAGGGCGGCAGCGGGGACCGGCTGGTGCAGACCTTTACGCGGCAGGGGACGCACAGCTATATCAGCGATGCGACCTATCCCACGTTGATGACTGCGTTGATGCAGTGGGTGGAGGCGGGGGTGAAGCCGACTGCTGCGGGGATTGCTACGGCCTGTTCTGCTAATGAGGCCAAGTTTGGGGTGGGGTGTAGTTTTGATGCGGCTTATGTGCCGGCTGCGTTGGGGGCTCGGGTGCCTGAGAGGGCGCGGCCTTCTTTGCCGTGAGCTGGGTTTTGACCCTGCCGGGTGGTGTTTTTTCGAGGCCGGGTTTCGGCCCGGCGGCCGACCTACCTTCTTTTGCTTCGCCAAAAGAACGTAGGCCAAGAAAAGGCGACCCGGATGTCC